>DYOS01000017.1 GCA_020720405.1 Caldithrix sp.
GTCATTCGTGGGCAAAGAATTTTTGGCAGGGGAAAAAATGAATCGGCTCTCAGCCCAGGCTGCGCTGCAGGTTGTTCAGATTACGGTCCAGGAAATTTTGCCAGCGCCGGATGCGGAATAGATGCAGATATACTTTGCTGAACAGGAGATTGATTTTTTCAATTGCCATAAACTCAGCCTCGGTGCTGCCATCGGGCAGTTCGGCCAGTTTTAAAACCAGTTCAACCTTGTGACCGGTCGCTGTCAGAGAATCGCCAATTGCCTGAAGCCGCCACAGCATCGCATGGTCATCGGTCAGCAAAAGCACCAGCTGGTCAATATTTAAAGCGCTTATTTTCAAGTGGAAAGATTCGCCATTATTACCTTTTTCCAGCCGGAAATCATTTTGCCACTGATCCCGGTTGTTTTCCTGTCGGATTTGTGCCCACAGAACGGAAGCCGGCGCCTCAATGGTGAGATGCCGGCTGATCAGTAATTCCTCAGGCAGGACAAGGCCGTAGATAACCAGTGCCGAGAACAGAGGCAGCATGAGCAGAGCAATAATGCGCAAAGTCTTCATTGGCTTAAAACCACCTTTATGGTTTGATTCCCGGCATCGGACGACAAGTGGATAAAATAAACCCCGGAAGCCGCCGGATAATTGTCCTGACTGGTTCCATCCCAGGTCACGGTATGCCGTCCCGCAGATTGGATGCCCTCGCTCAGATGACGAACAAATCTACCCTGTCCGTCAAAGACACGCAACCGGACGGTCGATTGCTCAGCCAGCTCAAACTCAATGCTGATTCGGGAATTAAAGGGATTGGGCCAGGCTTTGTTCAGGCTGAAGCTGCGCAGGGCCGGGGGATTGTCACCAATGGAACTGACCGCGAGCAGGTCATCGATTACCGAGCGGATTTCAGTAGGGTTCACCCCGCTTTTGTAGTAACGGATAATGCCCAGTCCATCGATCACGATGCTGAAATCATTGCTTGAAATGCCGTAAGCATTTTTTGTCGAACTGCCCTGCATCAAAGCAGGATATTGAATGCCGGTTGAGGCTTTAAAATTTTGAACCTGCGATTTACTGCCGTTCCAGTGGTCGATACCAAGTGCCACAAAATTGTCATTGGATTTATAGAAATCGGCGATTTGGGTTTGCGTGCTGTTACCAACAGACAGACAGGTTGGTCAGTTATAGCCAAAGAAAAACAGGTAAACTACTTTGCCTCGATAGCTTAGCAATTGATGGCTGAGATTGGATGTATCCTGCAGGGTAAAATCCGGGGCCGGATCGCCCACTGCAACAGCCAGCAAAAATGTAAATCCTGCAGCCGCCAGAAGTAATTGCTTTCTCATCAGGTCTCCTTTTTTTTAATTGTTTTTTATAAACTCTATCTCCGGTGATGTGTAATCAGAAAACCATTTGTCCACGGATGATTTTCACAGATTAAATCCAGTGCAGAAATTAACCATTGAAAACCGCCAAAATCGTCATTTCGAGCGCAGTGAGAAATCTTTGGGTTTACGGTCAATTTTAGATTCCTCCGGCGTTCGGAATGACGAATCTGGTTCCCTGAATTAGCTTTTTAGCTCCCGGGAAGACCAAAAGCACAGAAAGGATCAGGCTTTCGCACAATTCCATTTTCAGGCGGACTAAAAATGGCTGATCAGGGTCATTTCCACCCCGTTGAAGGGTTGAACCTCATAACAGATACCGCCCGTGCAGGCCGTTCCGCCACGCCGTTCACCCCAGAAAAGCCGCAGCTCGTGATTTTCCCCAAGACTACCTTTAATATGAGCGGCCGGCCAGACCGTAATAATCCGGTCTTTTAATCCCTCCGTTGAGAGCCGGTCGGTTTCCAAAGGATCGTTGGAAAACTCAGAGCTTACCGAAAAGCTCCAGGCCTGAGAACGGGTAACCCCGAAACTGAAGAAGTGATTGGCAGTGTTGTGATTGAGCGAGGAGTTAAACTGGTACAGGCGACGGAATTGCTGCCACTCGTATTGTCCCTGCCACGACCAGCCTGCTGTTAAAGCCGCTGTTGTACTCAATCCGGCCGTGAATTGATTTTGTTTCTTCTGGAAAGCCTGATTTTCCTGTAAAAAATCAAAAAAAAGGCGCATTGTATTGGAATGACCCCAGGGATGTTCAGTCTCGATAAAATATTCTTCAAAACGGGAAGTGACACCTGCTATTTGGCTGACTGCTGTACTGTGGTTAATCGTGGCCAGATTTTCTCCGGGCAGGGCAAGCAGAGCTTCGGCCTGGAAACCGCGCTCATCAAGTGTTTCAATGACATGCGTAGTGCGATTGAGCAGGGTATAAGAATGTTCATGAACCAGGTTGGGCGGATCGTTATAATTTAAGGTCAGGTCATGATAGTCTTTATATTCCAGGCTATAGCTAAGCGGACCACGGCCACCGCTCAGGGCAAAATAAAAACCGTGGCTGCTTTCCCCGGCAAAGTTCCGGGACAAATCTTTAAACCGGAAATCATCGCCGGCATTTTGAACATATTCAAGATAAGCATCACCGGCTAAGGGCAGATTAATCCTGGTGAAGAATCCGCCATAGCTTTGTTGTTTTGTCGTCTCCGCTGCATTCAGTACCATTAGACCGCCATTCAGGGGAAAATCAAAACTGGTTTCAGCCTGACCGGCTGTTAGTGTAACCGGACGACGGTCGGAGAATTTCTCTCCGGGCGGTACCAGCCGGTTAAGCGGTCGGCCCCACAAAATTTTTGCCGACCAGTGTTGTTGAAAAAGAGCGATACGTGAACCAAGCAGGTCCTTCTGAAAACCGTATTGGCGACGGCTGGCCAGGTCCTCATAAACCACACCGGGCAGTTCGTAGGTACGCAACAGCAATCCCTGCCCCAGACTCTCATAAAAATGACCGGCTTCAGCCTGCCATATCTGGTTTTGATAACCAAGCCGGAACTGGGCCAGGTGGGTGTACTGTTCATCAGCGGCACCAAAGTTGAAATTTTCCAGGCGCAGCTGCCCGTTCCAGTTGCCAGGTCCCGCCTGAACGGTAAACTGGTTATGCCAGACTGTGCGCGATTTATCAGTGGAGCCGGGCAGATTGCCTAAGAGCAGGCTGCTTTGATTATCGAAACGCAACTGAGCCTGAGCCGGCAGTATAAAAAGGAGCAGCCCGGCCGCAATGACAATAAGGAATTTCATTTACTGTCAGTCAATAGTTGATTGAGTTTTGCACGTAATAAAATTTCATCACCGGGTGAAAAACCCTGATGACGGTAAACGATTTCCCCGTTGGCATTGATGATCAGCAGGGTTGGAATGGCGGTGATATTCAGCCGGGAAGCATATTCACTGTTTTCATCCCGCAGCACCGGGTATTCCAGACCATTGGCCAGGACTACCGGTTTAACTTTGGCGCTGTTGCGCGGGCTGTCGGTACTGACTCCGATAAACCGCACACCCTGTCCGTAAAATTCGGCAGAGAGCCGGTTCAGCTCGGGTAATGCCCTCAGACAGGGTTTGCACCAGGTTGCCCAGAAATCAATTACCGTCAGCGAGGTGCCGCGCAGCTCATGCACACTATTCCATTGATTATTCAAATCTTTGAGTTTAAAATCGGGCAGGGTAGCCGGATATAAAATACCAGCCAGTAGCAGAAGGCTTAATAAAATACGATATCTGCTCATTTAAATCTCTCCTTCAGGAAATATAATGGTTGACACAATGACTGAAACGGAAACCGGTGTTCGGTTAAAACTGGTCATAGAGCGGATCAAACCATTTCAGCTGCAATTGCAGATTCATCAGATTGGTCGGGATTTATTACTTATCCTTACAGGCGGTTCAGCCCATATCGGAGCGGTGGCGCTGGGTCAGTCTTATGGCAATGGTACGGCCAAATCGAATGCTTCGGTCATAGGCGCCTTTGGTCATAAAGAAGACCAGCTCTCCGGGGAAATTGCCCGCTACGTAAGTAAAAAAACTGGTCAGCGCTGTTCCGTTGTTGCCGGAATTCATTTCGACAACCTGAGCCGAACCGATATTCTGATGATCCAGAGCGCAGTTCAGGAAATGGTGGAACAGGCTCTGCAAACGATGGCCAGTTAATTTTACTCGGCCAGAGCACTCTCAATTGCGGCTGTTATTTTGGAAGTCTGAACCCCGTTGCCACGGTATTTGACCTGGCCGTCCTTGCCTAATACAACCGAGTAATCATACGATAAATCAAATTCATTCTGCAGATTGCTGCCATTCAACAGCAGGGGATAGGTGATTCCGGTGAAATTCTTGAAATCACGCACCTGTGAGGCAGAACCATCCCAGCAGTCAATGCCCAGGGCCATGAAGTTTTCATCTTTATATATCTGAAAAATATCGCTTTCCGTAGCCGAACCGGCTGCCTTGCAGGAACTTCAGTTATAACCGAAGAAGAAAAGATAAACCACCCGGCCTTCATAATCACTCAGTGAAATTGATCCGTGATCAAGGCTGGTTTTTGTAAAGGCAAAACCTGATGTTGGTGTATTTTCCGTACTCTTCGGAGTGGTACAGGCCAGAAGGAGTAAAAAAGTTACCGCGAACAGTTTTATATTTTTCATAAGGTCTCCCGATTTGTTCTTTGTAACTGTAACGTGATTACAATGAAAAATTTATTCCTTATCTAAAAAAAACTTTTTGTCCGTGCTGCGGAAATTTTCCGGGTAAGAATTTATGTCTATAAAATTTTATTTTTCCTAAATTATCCGCAGTGCAAAATCTAAACAGGAGTATCAATGAAATATCTCAGCGATCTGCTCAATGTAGCCATTCAGCAGGAAATCCGTTCCCAGGAATTGTACCGGCGCGGCATGGAAATCGTTACCGACAAAGAGACAAAGGTATTTTTAAAAGAACTGGCCGATGAAGAAGTGCAGCATGAAAAATTATTGGTAAATGTTGTGGAAAATGGCTTGTACGATCTGAATGTGGCGGTCAGTGATCTCTCCGTTTTCGAGCCCGACGAGGCCAGCCACGGTCCGGAAAGTCTTGCTTTCAAACCGGAGTGGAAAATGGAAGAAATTCTGGAACTGGCCCTGAAAAGGGAATTCCGGGCTAACCAGCTATTCCAGGCTATGGCAGCGACAACTGTTGACCAGGAGTTGAAAACTTTGTTTAATAAGTTGGCTGAAGAAGAGATAAATCATCATCGGGCGGTAGAGAAAAAGTACAATCTGCACAAAGGTCTGATGGGGCCGGAAAACTGATCTGTGACTGATGTCAGTTTTCGGGCAGATAAGAAAAAAAGATCAAAACAGCTATTTGGTTTTTAACACAGAGTTAGCAGAGAATATGAGAATACCGGTTTTTTAAATTCCGAATTCCCATCTCCTTCGGTTTTATCAGTGTCAATCGGTGGCTACTTTTTCTTTATTGAGATTTCTCATCTCCCGCCCGGGCGGGATTCTTCGAAGACTTGTCCCGCTCCGGCGGGATGACAAGCCTGGTAGGTTCTTCAATTCCAAATTCCCAATTCCGTTCTGTGTGCTTTGTGGTTAATTTTTAGTGTTTTCGGCGGCTGAAAAACAATAAATCAGGTCAAGCTGCTCAATAATCTTCAGATGTGCTTTGTGTATTGCTTTATCCAACAATTCTTCTGTTCCAAGCATGGCCGTCTGCTGGTAATTCTTCAATTCCGGCAGGTCGGACGGATCGTGAATTATGATATAACTGTAATACAAATCGATATGGCTATAGCTGTGTTTAAGAATTCTCTGCCCGCCAGCTAAATGCTCAAGTTCATGGAGCGACCCGAGTTCACGGAGCGGAAATTCCCACATGGCGGGCAGTAATCCCGTGGCTGGGCGCTGGGCCAGCAGCCAGCCTTTGCTGTTCCGATAAATACAGGCCAGTTGAAACCGTTTTTGTTTTGGCGGTGGCGGTGATTTGAATGGGATGACGGTGGTTTGATCCTGTTTTTTTGCCAGACACAAACCGGACAGAGGACAACGAATGCAGGACGGATTTTTCGGCTTACAAACTGTGGCGCCTAATTCCATCAATGCCTCATTAAAATCACCCGGTTTTTCAACTGGAATAATATCCTGCAGAAAGCGGCGCACTTTTAGTTTTGTTTGCCCCTGCCGGATGTCCTCCGGCCAGGTCATAAACCGCATAACCACGCGCAGCACATTACCATCAACAACCGGGTATGGTTGGTTAAAAGCAATAGAGAGTATGGCTGCCGCTGTGTAATCACCGATTCCCGGCAGGGTCAGTGCTTCCTTCAGATATGGCGGAAACTGTCCGTTGAAACCGGATTCAATAATTTGGGCAGCCTTGAGCAGATTGCGGGCCCGGTTATAATAGCCGAGACCCCGCCACAGTCTGATAATATCAGCCTCATCGGCGGCGGCCAGAGTTGAAATATCCGGGAACCGGGCAAAAATATTCAGATAATAAGGTATAGCCTGTCTGACCTGTGTTTGCTGCAGCAGGTACTCGGAGAGAAAAACCGGGTACCATCCGGCCACATCCCGCCAGGGCAGAGGGCGCTTGTTGACGCTGAACCATTCCGTGATCAGCGAGGCGAAGGTGTCCAACTAATCCGACTGTTTATGATTGCTGATCAGGGAATTTTCGAACCAGCGCGAAACGTGTGAACGGACCATCTGCACCAGGCAAATCTGGGCGATATAGGGTTCCGGGTTGCGCAGGGAGCTTTCATAAAGATTGATCAGAGCGTTACTGTATTTGTCGAGGTAAACGCTGTCGATTTGAGTCGGGTCACCAAGAACAATCAGTTTGGTGTCTTCGCCAAGCCTGGTACCGAGTGTCCGCATCTGGAACGGGTTAGCGTTCTGGGCTTCATCAAAAATAACAAACGAATTGGTCAGATCGGCACCGCGGATATCGGCCAGGTTGAGCATTTCGATTACACCCGAATCGAGTAGCTTGTTGTAGCCTTCTTCGTGGTGGTCGCCGCTGCCGCTATTGGTAAAAAGGCGCAGTTTATCCATAAAGGGACGCATTTTCGGAATCAGCTTTCGTTTGACCGAGCCGGGCAGAAAACCAATATCTTCTCCCAGGCGGCTTTTGGTAATAACTGGTTTAATCAGCTTGATGGAGTCGTATTTTCTTTCTTTAAATACTTTTTCTAAAGCTGCCGCCATGGCAATATGGGTTTTTCCGGTTCCAGCCCGGCCAATAATGATCTGCACTTTGATACTGTCGTCAAGTGCCTGCTGCATACAGACGGCTTGCTCATAATTATACTCATAGCGGGTGTGGTCGAGCACTTTGGGTGCGGTGTCCAGAACCTTGGTGGCAAAATAATCAAAGTATTTGATGCGGTCCGTTTTGCGCAAACCCATGCCGAAAAAATGCCCGTTGGGGTCAATCAGAGCAACGCCCTCATTCTCGCGCAGTTTCCAGCGTTTACGGTAGGGTACTTCCCATTCGCCGGCCTGGCGTTTGGAAAAAATCTGGTTGATCTCTTCCTCATCAAGCTGAATGGATTTGACGTCTTCAAAAAAGCTGGCCAGGTATTCATCAGAAATCTTGTCGTGGCGGTAATCTTCCGTGCGAATGCCCAGAGCATTGCTTTTGATGCGCAGGTTACGGTCTTTGGTAACCAGGATAAACTGACGGTGTGGAAAATTTTCTTTAAGACCCAGAACCTGGGCCAGAATGGTGTTGTCTTTGTAATTCAGATCCAATTCAGGCGGGAAAGAAGAAGAGACATAGCCCTGCAGAAAAAGAAGCAGACCGTTCTTACCGTTTGGAATGGAGATGCCGTCTTCGATATTGGCATCCTTGCTGATCAGTTGTTCCAGTTTCTGGCTGATTTCCCGGGAATTCGCCCCGATCATGTAATCTTTTTTCTTGTTGTCAATTTCATCAAGTACTGAAATGGCGATGATAACAATATGTTCTTCGAAACGGAAAATAGCGGAGGGATCATGCAGCAGGACGTTGGTATCGAGGATATAAACCCGGCGGTTGTCTTTTTCTTCCAGCGCTGGAAGATTATTTTTTTGAGTCACAATTTTCCTTTCCTGAAAATGTCGGGAACAAGATAATAAAATATTACCGGACAGTTGGGGGTTTTCGGTATGATTAACCAGAATTTAACATGGCCGTTCTGAATTCAGTGGGTTAATAAAAAAGCACAATGCCGGATAATTGTTTGAAGAATCCGGGCCGGATGACGATATCTGTGATTTTTTCAGTTTAGCCGTTCCGGTTTGAAATCGAGCTTGTCGATAAAAATATGTTTGCGGTTGGGATTTCCAAGTTCAGCCACGTTCTTTAATCCGGCCTCATCCTGCAGTACATCATCGGTTTTTGTCGAACAGGAAGCACAGGAATCGACGCCGTCAATTTTTGAACCGGCGCTGCAGGTACTTTCGATCTGTTTATGGCCCAGCAGACGGCCCAGGCTTAATAAAAGCAGGGCAGCGCCAAATATGACAGGAACAAGTAATAATTCCATAGTTTTTTCCAATCATTTATCTATTGATTTTTATCCACGAAATCATCCTTATTGTGTAACAACAAGGGTTTATGAGATTGCAGAACGACAAATAGAGAGCTTTAATTGCAGACATTTTACAAATCTTTTTATTTTAATTGTGCTCATGGTTTTCCCACACTTTAATCTTTTTTTTGAAACCGCCATGTTTGTATCCCCCGCAGGCTGGTGCAACAAAGCTGTTTTTATAAGACTTATAGATTTCTCTCCCCGCTAAATCGGGAATCGAAAACCTGTCCCGTGCAGACGGGATGACCGTTTTAAGGGATTTTGTAACAGCCTGAGCAGCGGGATGACATCGGATCGTGTTTCCTTGCTCCGGGGCGCAATGCTCTTCAATTCCAAATTCCTGCCCGAAATCGTCATTAGGTTAATGAATTTTTTTATAATTCTGTTCCTTCCTAATAAGATTGTGGACAATAAAAAATCCGATCCAGACCAATCCGCCCAGAACCAGGGCGATGTACCAGAGAACATTTCCGCCCCAATGTTCATAAATCCAGGTACCGGCCGCCGGCCCGAAAATAAAAGCTGATGAAAAAGATAAAGTGTAAAGCCCCATATATTTGCCGCGGTGTTCTTCGCTGGCCCGGTTACCGATAAATCCGGCGACCAGCGGAAAAACCAGCATTTCGCCAAAAGACCAGACAACCACGGTAAAAATGATATACCAGGGTTGAGCGCTAAAGGGCAGCAAACCAAAGCCCCAGAATAGTAACACCGCACCCAGCGCCATCACCTTGAGGTGGTTTAGTTTTTCCAGACGGTGAATGAGCGGCATTTCCAGGAGGACAATTAAAAATGCATTAAAACCGAGCAGCATCCCGATCCGGTCTTCACTATAACTTAAAACGGATCTCAGGTAGAGCGGCCAGGTATTGAATAATTGGGTAAACATCAAAGCCAGGGTAAACATCAGGAACAGCACGGCAATAAAAATATGATCCTGCCACGGGCTTCGGGAAAGGACCGGCACTGTTGTGGCAGGACCTGCCGGGTAGCGGAAATCACGGTTCCGGAAGAAAAAATAAAGCATGATAGCAGCGCCGAAACAGGTCAAGCCGTCCAACCAGAAAATCCATTTGTAACTATACAAAGCCAGAAATCCGCCCAGAGCCGGCCCGATAGTGAAGCCCAGATTAATGGCCAGCCGGTTCAGGGCAAAAGCCCGGGGCCGCAGTTCGGGCGGGGCGGTGGCAATCAATAATGACATATTTGCCGGGCGGAAGGCTTCTGTAACCAGAGCCAGGAAAAAAAGCATGGTTCCGATCTGGTAGGGATGAAACAGGTAGCCGAGACCGATATATCCGATGGTCGAAAGCAGCAGGCTGTATATCTGCACCCGCAGCGGGCCTATTTTATCGGTCAGCAGACCGCCGAAGTAGGCGCCGAAGACTGCCCCAAGTCCATAAATGCTTATGGTTCGGCCAGCTTCGCTGATGGTGAAACCGCGCTGCGTGGTCAGATACAGCGTCATAAAAAAGAGAACAACCGAGCCGCTGCGGTTGATCAGCACGGTAACGGCCAGCATCCAGGTGTTTTTATTCAGCCCGGCAAAGGAGCGGCGGTAAAGATTTATCACAGAACAGCGGATTCCAGTAAAGTCAGTTGTCCGGCATCGGCGTTAAGACCGGCCATTATCCCCAGCGGCAGCACCGGCTTGTCGGCCACATGGCCGAAGGAAATACCCAGGCAAACCGGGAAATCAAAATCCTTAAATATTTCGCTGATTACTTCTTCCTTGCTTTGGGTATTGTTAAAGGCCGGTTTGTATTCGGCCGGTTGGACGGTTGGCATGCGGTCGAAAAATACCCCGCGGCATTTGTCGAATTTGCCGGCCTGTTTCAGGTGATTCAGCATCCGGTCCAGGTCATACGGCTCTTCGCCAACTTCTTCAATAAACAGGATAGCGTCGTCGGTATTCACTTCCCAGGGTGTGCCAAGTGTAGCCTGAATCAAAGTCAGATTTCCACCGGTCAATCGGCCTTCGGCTTGCCCGGGACGAACCGTCCAAACCTGATTGGTGACCTGCAGGCTGCTTTCGAAAGGCGCATCATCAATCAATCCGGCCGGTTCCGCCGTCATCAGGGTGCGGGTAAAAAGCTTCCGGGTATAAGGTGTAAAGGACGATACGCCGACCGGGCCGTGAAAGGTAACCAATCCGCTGCGGGCACTGATGCCCAGCAAAAGAGAAGTGATGTCGCTATAGCCGATCAGAATTTTCGGATTGGCGGCGATCAGATTGTAGTCGAGATGCGGTAAAAGCTGAATACTGCTATAACCGCCGCGGATGGCCATAATGGCTTTAACCTGAGGATCGGCAAACATGCTGTGCAAATCTTCCACCCGTTCGGCAATCGTTCCGGCGCTAAAACCGTTCTTTTTAAAAATATGCCGTCCCGGTTTGGGCACGAAACCAAGCTGTTCAATCTTTTCCCGAACGGAAATCATGGTCTCATTGGCTTCAAATAGCGGGGAGGCCGGGGTGATCAGACCGATAGTGTCTCCAAAATTTAATTTTAGCGGTTTAATTAAGCGCTTTGCATTTCCGGCCCGAACCTTTAAGGGATTTAGAAGAAAAAGTCCGGATGCAGTAGCCAGTTCAATAAAATTTCGACGGTTCATAGATTCTCCATAAGAACAGATTAGGTCTGATAGACCTGAGTTCAAATTTTTATAAAAATCTTCTTTTTGTACAAAAGGTAATTGAACAGATACAATACCAATATAAAACTTAGAGCGAAAGCCAGCGAGGCATTGACCGGACTAAGCCACCAGGTGAAAAGTCCGTCATACCAGATAGATTTGAGCGTTAACGATTCACCATTTTCCCCGCTGAAGCGGATCAGAGACAGGCTTCTGGCCAGCACGCCGGCCAGAACATAAACAGCGATAGCATTGGCCCCGAAAACAATAAACGGTTTTGTCCATCGTTTGTAACCCAGCACATCGATAAAGAAATAACAAAAACCTAAAATGATCAGGGCTAATCCGGCCATGGTTACGGAATAGGAACTGGTCCAGATATTTTTATTAATCGGCAGCCAGTAATTCCAGAAGGTGCCAAGCCACAGTGCGAAATTTCCGCTGATCAGCAGCCAGGTGGTTTTTTCCAGCGCTGATTTCTCACTGCGCAGCCAGTGCCCGGTCAGTACACCGAAAAGGGTGGTTGAGATCGCCGGCAGAGTGCTGAGAAATCCTTCCGGGTCCCACGGATTACTGTATTGCCAGACGTGGTTGCCAAAAATAAGTCCATCCAGGTAATTGGACAGGTTGGCACCTTTGTCATAAAACCCGGCCCCCAATCCGGGAACCGGCAGCCATTCCATCAATCCCCAGTAAATAAGCAGGAAGGCGACCGACCACCCGGCCTGACCGCGCACTCCGGTATTCAGCACGATAAAAGAAGTGATCATGTAGCAGACGGCGATGCGTTGCAGGACTCCGGGGATGCGCAGGGTGCTCAGTTCAAAGAACGGAAATCCGCTCAGGAACAAACCCAGTCCGAACAATATCAGGGTTCGGCGGAGTATTTTTAAGTAAAGTTTGGGCCGGGGCAGAGCGCTTTTTTCCTGCTGCGAGAAGGCATAGACAATGGCCACCCCGACAATAAAAAGGAAAAACGGGAAAATCAGATCGGTAAAGGTCCAGCCATGCCATTCGGCATGACGCAGTGGTGAATAGATATTTTCCCAGTCACCGGGATTATTTACCATAATCATGGCTGCGATGGTTGCGCCGCGGAATACATCAAGCGAAAGCAGGCGTCCGCTTAATTTGTCAGTTTGTTGAGTCATAGGTTATCCGAAAATTAGTGATAATAGTGAAATTACAACGAATTTGCGGTGGCTGCCGGGAAATAACAGATAAAAATGAAATCAGCGGAGGAAAATTTTCCCTGGGCGTTTATTCCGGCCTGGCGGGAGAAAAATTTTCACACTCAGCCACAAAGGCAGCGGATAATTCAAAAAGCCTTTCTTCGTAGTCTTCGCGGCTTGGTGTGAATAAAAAAACTGATCTAAAGATTCTGACTTAAAGCTAATCGTGGCTGCAGTCAGAGACAGTTTCCATTTCCAGTTGATTGCTCATGAACATGGCCACTGCCCGGCTGATTTCCTCTTCCCTGATCAGGTAGGCTTTGATTTTGTTTTGATCTAATTCGGAAATCAGATGCGGGCCGATATGTTTGCTGAATACGGCATCAACACCGCGCAAAGCATCAATAATCGGGGCATGCGAATGATGATGTCCGTGATCATGGTTGTCGTGACCATGATGGTGATGATGTTCGCCATGATCCATTTTATTTTCGACAAAGGTCTGGCTGTCAATACCATTTTCATTGACATCAACAATGACAAAACCCTTGGCCCGGCCCATGTGGCCGCTTACGGTTGTACCGTTATTACTGCTGAATGCCAGCTTCATATAAGTTCCTTTCGAATAAAAATTAAAGATGTATGGAAAGTTTTGTTAGATTAAGTCATCGCTCAAATTGGTCAGTTATTATGAAATGCAACACTTAATCAGAGAGCTGAAATATATGTCAGAAATTGAGTTTACCCCTCAGGAAAAAGAAAGCATGGTCAAAAAATTGCGGCAATATCTGACCGAAAATCTTGATCAGGAGATTTCCCGCTTCGATGCGGAATTTCTTCTCGATTTTATCAGCAAAGAAATTGGTGTCTACTTTTATAACCGCGGCCTGTTTGATGCTCAGGCCATTTTAAAAAAACGGCTCGATGACCTGACCGAAGCAATTTACGAGCTGGAAAAACCGACCGGATCATCCCGATGAGCAAGCGGACACTCTGGCTGACTTTATTTCTTTTATCCGCAGGTGCAATTTTTCTCAGCCCGCTGATTGGTGAAAAAACACTGGCCCTGACTGAGATCTTCGGCGGGGAAGATGAAGCCATAATTATACTTTATAATTTTCGTTTGCCGCGGATGGTTTTTGCCTTTCTGACCGGCGCCGGTCTGGCCATGATTGGTGCCGTTTTTCAGGGTATGCTCCGTAATGATCTGGCCACGCCATACACCCTGGGCATTTCATCAGGCAGTGCCTTCGGTGCCGTAATTGCCATTAAACTCGGGCTGGATGCTTCTTTCCTTGGCTTTTCCATGATTTCGGTCTTCGGCGTTGCGGCGGGTGCCATAACCATGTTTCTGATTGGCCGGATTGCTGCCACAAAATATGGTTTAGCCACCAGCAATTTGATTTTGGCCGGGGTGACTCTGAGCATCTTTTTCTCCGCCCTGACCCTGCTTATCCATTATCTGGCCGATTTTACCGAAACCTACCGCATGATCCGCTGGATGATGGGCACACTGGAGACCGCCGGCTGGCGTTATCCGCTGGTTTTACTGCTGACCACGCTCCCGGTAGCCATATATCTGCTTCTGAATTACCAGTCTTTTAATGTTTTGCTGACCGGGAAGGAAATGGCCCTGTCCAAAGGTGTCGATGTTTACAAGGTAGAAAGCATTACTTTTTATCTGACCTCGGTCCTGGTTGGGGTGATTGTCTCCCTGGCCGGACCTATTGGTTTTGTCGGTTTGATTGTTCCGCATGTCCTGCGGCTGATGGGGGTAATGAATTACCGCGAATTACTGCCGGCTTCATTTATTTCCGGCGGGGTGTTTTTAGTCTGGTGCGATACACTGGCCCGGGTGCTGATTGCCCCGGCCGAATTACCGGTCGGTATTATTACCGCACTGATCGGCGGGCCGTTTTTTATATTTTTACTGCTTCGTGGGCGAAAGGACTACTGACATTCTGCTTCCTGATAATCTGTTCCATTCTTATCTTCTTTGAAACAAAACAGGCAAAGCCCTGATTCCTTGCCCCAAAGACGGATCTCTATAGCCTGAACCGGCAGCGGATAACCGGCGGCGCAGGTTTCGGCCACTTTTAGTTTTTCCTTCATAGATAGCGTTTCCGGAATAATAATCTCGACCCGGATCGAAAAATCCTTCTGCCATGAGACATCCTTCAAGCGGCCATTTGGTAGCAGGGGCGATGGCATCACTGCCGGTCCGATAGCCGGGAAAATCTTCCGGTGAACCGGCTTTTCCTGCCCGTCCTGCATAAGGCGGATTTCAACTTCACCCGGATACACCCGCTCCTGGTAGGCCGTACCAATCCCGTTTACCATTTCTTTCATGGCTGGTGACTGATAGTTTTCCGGGTTGGTGAATTGCAGGTAGATAATGCGGTACAATGCGGTTTTATCAAAAAAAAGATTAGCTCTGAAATTGGGCAGAACGCTGTCGGCGAAAATTTTTGCCGTCGCTGTCCGGCTCAGATTCCGCGGACCGGCCAAATCCATTCGCAGCCAGCCTGAAATTCCTTCCTCCGTTTGGATATTCAGCCATTGATTCTGCTGTCCGCTGACCCGGATAATTTCGCCATCTTTTAATTGAGCTAAGCTGGCCGATCCGGGATCAGGTTTACTGCGCAGATTGACGTTTTCTTTGATAATCCAGGCACTGTAACTGCCAGGTATTTCCCGGCTTTCCGGTACGGTTTCAACCACCTTCACAGCCGTGGGCTGGCAGGATAGTAGCAATCCTAAAATCAAAGCAGATAAATAGTATTTCATAATTCTGGCAATTTTCCTAATAAGTTATTTCGATGGTTTTCAAGGCGTTGGTTACAGCCGGTTCGGCTTTTCCAAGAAAATGCAGCAGATTATTGAGCACGTTTTGCGGTGGACGGAAGCGGGCTGAAATTCTGATCTGGGCTGGTTGACCATAAAAGTAGGTTTCAGCAGCGGCTTCATCGGCGAAGCTGAAATCCGGGTTGATTACCGGAATAACTGCGGCGCCCATTTCACTGGCGGTTTTCTCAAAAAGGTGCTGCACATAGCCAAAATGAGTGCAGCCCAGGAAAATTGCGTTGGGCAGATTGGTGCTGTTCTCCAGCCTGTTTCTCAGACCTTCACTGATCAGCAGAGCGGTTTCACCACCCTCCCCGAAATCTTCAATGGAACCGGCCAGCCCGGGCATGGAAAGCGATTCGAGACCCGGACAGTGCTGCTGGTAATAGCCACTGCCGACGGTGATCGGCGTAGCTACAAGCAGAATTTTCTGATATTCTTTTTGGAGCTGCCGCAGATAGCCTGTGTTGAAACTGGTATTGAGCTCTACTGCGGTTCCGGCTGTCCTTCCGGATTTGCCAAATAAAACCGAGAGTGTGTTGCAGGCGATGATTATTCTCTCCGGGCGGAAAGTCTTCTCCAACTCGAGTAAATCTGCTTCAAGGTGAGCTATCCGCGCCGCCTCATCCGGGAGCCGGTGATAGCTGATGGTAGCGGAGGGCTGAACATTGGCAAAAATCAGCTGCACTCCGTTATTTTTATCCTGTATCTGTTGGAACAAGCGGGCTGCGAAATTCAATCCGCCCCAGCCCGAATCAATGATCAGCCAGCTTACCGCCATAGCTTGCTTCCCTGCAATTCAACTCTTGTAATAATTATTGAAAGTATCTAATTTTCATGCAAAATAAAACACAGGAAGCCGGTATGTCCAATAAATTGGCCAGACAATCAAAAATTCGTGAGATCATCGTCAGACAAGTTGTGGGCAGCCAGGAAGACCTGCTTGATTATCTGAAAGATGATGGCTTTGAAACCACACAGGCTACTTTATCCAGAGACCTGCATGAAATCGGCATCGTCCGCGTCCCCGACGGTAAACGGTTCAAATATGTTTTCCACCAGGGAGATAATTCACAGGTTCTGCGCCAGATTATCGGGATGGAGATTGTCAATATATTATTCAACGAATCGGCCATAGTTGTCAAAACCATGCCCGGCCGGGCCCAGGGTGTCGGCATTTATCTTGATAAAATCCAGGACAGCCACATTATCGGCACCGTAGCCGGTGATGATTCGGTTATCATTATTCCCGATCAGCATAGCCGTATTCCGGAAATTGTGGCCCAGATCAGGGAAATCATGCAGTAAACTGCTCCAGTATCCGGCCTGATTGCACCTACCAGCGGTTTTCTTTAGATTGGCCGATCGTGATTCAGCATATTTAAATGAAAAATTCAAAAATTCAGGGTTTAGTCGAAGAATTTATTCTGCCTTTTGTCAATAAACCGGCTCGGTACACAGGCAACGAATTTAACACTATCCACAAAGATATATCTTCAGTTTCCGTCCGCATTGCTCTGGCTTTTCCGGAAGTTTACGAAATTGCCATGTCCTATGTTGGATTCGGAATTCTTTATCACCAGTTGAACAAAGAGCCGGATGTCTGGGCAGAGCGGGTTAATGCCCCGTGGATCGATATGGAGAGCCGGCTTCGTGAAGTTAAAGTGCCCTTGTTCAGTCTTGAATCTTTTACCCCTCTAACCGAATTCGATCTGATCGGTTTTACGCTGCAGTATGAATTGACCTACACCAATATTCTGAATATGCTGGATATGGCCGGAATTCCGTTGCTGGCCGCAGAGCGGAAGGAGAGCGATCCCCTGATTATTGCCGGCGGACCATGCAGCTGCAATCCCGAACCGATGGCTGATTTTATGGATGCCTTTTTTATCGGGGATGGTGAGGAGGCGGTTCTGGAAATTGCGGCAGTGCTGCGCCAGGCCAAACAGTTGAACTGGACAAGGCCGGAAAAACTTTCTGCCCTGGCCGGAATCCGCGGCATCTATGTTCCGGCATTTCATCAAACCGGATTTGTAGAAGCGGGTGGATTTCTGGTTGTCACCGGACGGCAGAAAACGGCCCCGGAGCGCATTCTGACCCGGATTATCCCTGAATTAAAATCTGAATATTACCCGGAAAAACCTCTTGTTCCCCTGATTGATGTGGAGCATAATCGTCTGGCCGTTGAAACCATGCGCGGCTGCACCGAAGGCTGCCGCTACTGCAATGCCGGGATGATCTACCGCCCGACCCGGGAAAGACCGGTTGATGAAATTATAAACTATGTGGATAAGGCGCTTGCTAATACCGGTTATGAGGAGCTTTCCTTTTTATCCTTATCCATTTCCGATTACTCCCGTTTGCCGGAGCTGATGCAGAAAGAGCAGGCAGCTCTCCGCGGACGTAATATAAATGTATCGTTTCCATCTATGCGCCTGGACAGTTTCAATGAAGAGATCGCCGGGTTTATCTCGACGGTTCGTAAATCCGGTTTTACCTTTGCCCCCGAAGCCGGAAGCGCCCGTTTGCGTCGCGTCATTAATAAAAATGTCAGCGATGATGATCTTTTTAACTCGGTGAAGATTGCCCTGCAGAATGGATGGAGACAGTTAAAATTTTACTTTATGATTGGGTTGCCAACCGAAACAGAGGAGGATGTAGTTGCGATAGCCGATCTGCTGGAGCAGGTCGTTAACCTGAGTAAAGCCTTCGGTTTTGTACAGTTTCATGTTTCTGTATCGCCATTTGCGCCGAAGGCTCACACGCCGTTCCAATGGGAGCGGCAAAACAGTATTGAAGAATTAAAGCACAAGGTAGTTATTTTAAGATCCCGTTTCCGGTTTCTGAAACAAGTTAAATTATCCTGGCGTGATGCCGAAGTAGCCGCCTTGGAAGGCATACTTGGCCGCGGAGACCGCAGGCAGGGACAAGTGATTATGGAAGCCTGGCGAAACGGCGCCAGATTTGATGGATGGACCGATTTTTTTAACTGGGAAACCTGGGTTCAGGCGTTTCAAACCTGCCAGGTGGATATGAATTTATACACAGCTTCCCTTGACTTAAACCAGGCCTTGCCCTGGGATCATATCGACAAGGGTGTTACCCGTAATTTTTTAAGAAAGCAGCGGGATGAAGCCTACCGGGAAGCAGTGATTATTGATTGTAAAGAAGGTACCTGTTTTGGATGCGGCATTCAGCGAAAAGGGGGATTCAGGGAATTTGCTGATTGTTATACCAAACTGGAACTTCATCACCCGCAACCGGCCGGGGAACCTGATCACCAGTCGCCCGGGATAATCGTCACTGAGCAACAAGTGGAGCCTGGCCGGCCAGCTTTTATCCGCTACCGGGTTCGTTACAGCAAAAGTGAAATGGCCCGCTATATCGGCCATCTCGACTTAGCCCGAATTTTCGCCCGGGCCTGCAGCCGGGCTGCCGTACCGGTCATCTTTAGCGAAGGTTACAACCCGCATCCGAAAATTGCCTTCGGACAGCCTCTCTCGCTGGGTGTATCATCCGAGGCTGAGTTTTTTGATATCGATATCCGCGATGATTATCAAAAAGACCTGGCCGGCGAGCTCAATCCGCTCTTACCGCAGGGTGTGCGGATTGTTGAGGTCGAAATCATACGCACCGGTCTGACTTCACTTTCCAACCTGATCAACCTGGCCGTGTACGAGGCTGATTTATCCCGGCTGGGTCTAGATCCGGCTGTTCTGTCAAAATCTGTGCAGCAAATCGCAGATTCGGAGGAAATTTCCATCGAACGGCTCAGTAAAGGACGCCGGCAGCAAATCGACATAAAACCATTTATTGAAAAAATAGAATGGCAGCCGGAGCAGCTTAAAATAACTACCCGTACCATTGAAAGCAGGACTGTGCGCATGTCCGAAGTGTTAACCGTTCTTTTGCAGGATACCGGCATTGATGTCCGGCGGATTCCTGTTCACCGCCTTGAGCAAAAGGTCTGTGCTCTGGATCAGGTTTTAACACCGTACAGCGCGGCGCTTTAAAAAACAGTTTTATCGCAATTACTTCCGTCTGGCGGCCCAATCCTTTCAGAAAAAGGATTATAGCTGATGACTAAAGAAATTATTATTAATTCCACGAACGAAGAAACCAGAATTGCCATTCTCGAAGAATCCAAACTGGTCGAGCTTTTTGTTGAACGGCCGGAATATGAACGCATGGTCGGCGATATATACAAGGCAAAAATCAGCCGGATTCTCCCCGGTATGCAGGCTGCCTTTATCGATATCGGCCATGAACAGAATGCTTTTCTCCATTTCTCCGATGTGAGTTCCTCTTATCAGGAATATTTTATTGATTTTGATGAGGATGAGGCCGAACCGGCTGAGAAACCCCGCCACCGCCGGCCGCAGCCGAAAAATGCCGAAGCCATTCTTAAGCAGGGTGAGGATATCCTTGTCCAGATTATTAAGGAGCCGATCGGCAAAAAGGGCTGCCGGGTGACCACCGATATTGCCCTGCCGGGAAGATTTGTTGTTTTGGTACCGGGGAAATCCTATGTCGGTATTTCACGGAAGATTACCAATCCGAAAGAACGGCGGCGGCTGAAGGATCTGGTTAAGAATATCATCCCGGAGAATTACGGCCTTATTATCCGCACCGTGGCCAATGAACGTTCCGAGAAGGAACTGAAAAGTGATATGGCCAAATTACTGGGAACCTGGAAAAAAGTGGAGAGGAAAATCAAAGCCCAGGAAGGACCGGTTTTGCTTTACAAGGATATGGCCATGGCATCCAGTATTATCAGGGATTTATTCACGGCGGATGTTGAGAAGGTTGTGGTTGATTCGCGCAAACTGATGCGGGAGATTGAGAACTACGTCAATGTCGTCGCACCCCAGCTGGCCCATAAAGTAACCTATTATAAAAGCCGGGTCCCGATTTTTGATGCCCATAAGATTGAGCAGGAAATCGAGCAGATTGGCGAACCTAAAGTCTGGTTACGCAATGGTGGCTACCTGATTATCCAACCGACTGAAGCTCTTGTTTCTATAGATGTGAACTCCGGGAAATTTATCGGGAAAAAAGATCACGAATCGAATTCGATGCGCATAAATATGGAAGCGGCCCGGGAAATTGCCCGGCAAGCCAGATTAAGGGATTTCGGCGGATTGATTGTCATCGATTTTATCGATGTGCTGGAAGAAGAGAACAAACGAAAAGTCTATATGGAACTGAAGAAGGAGTTCGCCAAAGACCGCTCCATCACTAAAATTGCCGACATGAGCCGGTTCGGACTGATCGAAATGACCCGCCAAAGGGTCCGGCCGAGTATCCTGCACACGATCAATGACAATTGCCCGGTTTGTCATGGTTCGGGTCTGGTACCAACGATGAACACAATTGTCGCCCGGTTGGAAAGATGGATTCAGCGCTACCGCTCCGGGCGCGGTGACCGGCGCATCACCGTCCGGATGACCGAGGACGTTCAGCACTATCTGACTCAGGGCCGGTACAACCGCCGTCTCCGCCTGATGTGGAAATACTGGATGAAGTTAAATTTAGTAGCCGATAATTCCATTCCTATGGGGTCATTCCGGGTATTTGACCGGAACAATGAAAAGGAAATTGAACTGCAAAATTAATTTGACAAGAAATGAGCATGAATCTATATTAAACGCTCGTTTCGATTATTTCCAGGAGTAAAAATGTACGCTATTGTTTCCATTGCCGGAAAACAGTTCAAAGTCGAGCAGAATAAGAAGGTTAAAGTGCCTCTTCTGCCCGGTGCCGCCGGTGATACTGTAAAATTTGACAGCGTTTTATTATATGTTGATGATAAAGAGGCCGTCCATATCGGCACGCCGAATGTTTCTAAAGTTAGTGTTTCTGCTACCGTAGTTGAGCATGGCCGGGATAAAAAAGTAATTGTCTTTAAGAAAAAGCGCCGTAAAGGTTATCAGAAAAAAAATGGTCACCGTCAGGATTTCACCATGCTGCACATTGATGCTATTGGAGCGGTCAAGGCTGCCAGGGCTAAAAAAGAAGCGGTGAGTGAAACCAGCAGTGAGATGGAGGCATAATGGCTCATAAAAAAGGGGTCGGCAGTTCAAGAAACGGGCGTGATAGCCAATCCAAACGCCTGGGTGTGAAAGCCTTTGGTGGTGAATTTGTTACCGCCGGATCGATAATTATGCGCCAGCGCGGTACCACCATCCACGCCGGTAAAAACGTTGGTTTAGGCAGTGATTACACCTTGTTTGCCATGATTGACGGGGTGGTAAAATTCCACCGCAAAGACAAAAATCGTAAACAGGTCAGCATCTTACCCGTCGAAGCATAAACCTAAAGACTTCCCATTTAAAGCCGGATAGTTTCTATTCCGGCTTTTTTTGTATACTGATGGTGAAATTTTTATCTGAGATTTAAATTTTAAAGGAGGTATTATGAATACAAATGTTGGTGGATTTGACCGGATACTGCGGCTTATTCTCGGTCTGGTTGCTATATCCCTGGTATTTTTCGGCCCGAAAACCAACTGGGGTTGGTTTGGATTAATCCCACTGGTTACGGCCATTTTTAATTTCTGTCCGCTGTATATACCCTGCAAATTTTCGACAAAGAAAGAGAATTAACGGAAGCGCTATTTTCTTCTGCTCCAAAACAGAAATAATAAAAAAGGCTGACCATTGAGTCAGCCTTTTTTATTTGTGAATCCAGATTTAGCGGATGAGTGTCAGTTTGCGGATAGCTCTTTTATTTCCACTTTCCAACCGTGAAAAGTACACACCGGAAGCAACCGGAATATTGTTCTGATTTGTGCCATCCCAGGTGACCTGGTAAAGCGCTTTGGCCGGCAGTAATTCCCGGTTGTAAATCTCTTTGACCAGTTTCCCGAGGTTATCATAAATCTGCAGTGTAACCGGTGCAGTTTCGGGCAAAGTAAAGCGTATTGTGGTTGATGGATTAAAGGGATTCGGGTAATTGGCTAAAAGCTCAAATTTGCCTGGTGTGGCAGGGCTATCCTCCACAGTGGTGAGATTATTCCCGGCCTTAATATCATCTATCGTCCAGCCCCAGCCATGAACGGCCTCATCGGCAAAAAGACGGAAACGCAGGTAAACCTGATCATCTATGCTATAATAGGTGGTCAGATTGGTTTCATGGCTGACCATCATCGCTTCAGTGCCGGCGCCGGCTGCGTCATAAGTACTCTGCCAGGTTGCATTTGCCCGGCAATCGTAGGGCGTAAGCAGAATCTGCCAGTTTTGACCATCAAGTGATCCTTCAACCGTAACATAATCCCACATTTCTGCACTCGGGTAATATTTTCCGGGCTCGCCGGGTTCAACTATGGCCACGTCACGGTATTGCAGTTTTGAGCCGGGTTTAATGATCAGTGGCTGCATCAGATTGGCCAGGTAATTGTAATTATCAGCATAGAAATGCGGCGTGTGGAGCATCGTACCGGAAAATCCGCTGTATGTTTGCTGTGAAATTGAACCTGAGAAAAGACTTTCCTGAATTTCGGCATTGATAATATTTTCAGCCGGTTCAAAATAATATTTGGTCTCGGTGTCTGAGTCGGAGAACTGTCCATTACCGAAACATTTCAGGGAAATCGTTACATTCTGCGGCAGGGTAAGCGGATAAAATACCTGGTAATCCGTGAAGGCGGTTAAGGCAGTAAGCGTTGTGAAACGGTTGCCGTTTACCCAAACCTGTACGGAGTCATAACTGTTACGGGTATAAAAACTGATCGGTAAATTACCGGTCTGCAGATTTGGCAAACCCGGTTCATCAAGAATAGCAGCAAGAAAAGGCATAACCGGTTCTTCAATTTCCTCACGATAAACGCTCCAGATGCCCCGGCCATGGGTTACTGCCACAACATCCTGACCGACTATTTTCAGGCGGCGGATACTGGCTGCCGGAAGATTATCATTGGCATAAGTCCAGGTCTGTCCCTCATTGTTGCTGATGAATAAGCCAATGTCCGTTCCGGCCCAGATTTCAGTTTTATCAAAAGGCATAACCAGTACCGTGTGAACAGGGACATTTGGCAAATTCCCGGTGATGTTCTGCCAGGTCTGTCCGAGGTCGGTCGTCCGGTAAATTTTATCCAAACCGGAAACGCCAAAGGTTAAGAAGGCAGTACTGTCCTCTGTCGGATGTGAACTGATGCCGGTGACAACATATCCCGGGCGGGGTGAAGCGCGGTAGGTAAATGAAGCGCCGCCGTTTTCAGAGACAAAAATATTGGCAGCTCCAACCCAGATAATATCACCATTCGCCAAAGATGGGGCGAGGCGTGGATAGGAGCCGCTGTAATTCACATCAACTGCGCTCCAGGACTGACCTCCATTTGCAGTGTGGTAAAATACATTGCCATCAGTAGCTGAGTACAATTTATCAGAATCGTAAGCGTTCATGGCCAGCGGTGTGTGGAAAATACTGCTTTCCGGCATATTATTATTTATTGAAGAGAAGCTCAGGCCGCCATCCTCGGATTTATAAATCCGGTTATCATACAGTGTGCCGTATAAAACCAGTTCATTAAATTTATTCCAGGCACAGTCAAAACCGTCACCGCCTATGCTTTCGGTCCAAAAACTGTATTTATCCGGAAAGGATGGAGAAACGTGTGTGCCGTTATCCTGTGTGCCGCCAATAAATTTTGGGGTATAGGGATGGCGGTCACCGTCGTAATACTGGGTAACATTATAGCCGCTATTTTTTTCTTCCCAGCTCACACCCTGATTGGCTGAATAATGGACGCCGCCGTCATTTCCGGCCAGCAGGGCAAAATTGTCTCCGGATAGTATGGTCGTCAGACAGTGCTGATCGGCATGGACATAAGGTAAAGAAGTGCCACCATACCACATACTTATCTGTGCGTAGGAGAATGCTGCGCCGGTAAACGTGGCTTTATAAATATTGATTCCTCCGACGAAGACAACATTTTTGTTCAACGGGCTGACGGTAATGGCATTGTCGTACCAGCCTTGTCCGCCCAGCCAGTTGGTGCTGTTACCGTAATTGGTCCAGCCCTTGCCACCGTCAGCCGAACGGTAAATACCCTGCAGCCCGCCGCTCCCATTTTCTGCAGCGGCATAAAGAATGGTGGTATCGGTCGGGGCAGCGGCCATTTCAATCCGGTAATGCCCGGATATTTCCTCACTCACTTTGGTAAAGGATTGACCGCCATTGGTTGAGCGGTAAATACCAGCGGCATTCACGGTTATAAACTGGGTATTGAAGCGGTTTGGGTTGGCCAGAATCTGCTGAACCCGGTTGCCGTTACTGAAAGTCTGGGTCCAGTTGTCGCCGCCATTTACCGACCGGAATACACCGTTATTGGTTGCTGCCAGAACTGTGTTTGGCTGAGCGGGATCAACAATCAGCCGGTTTACATATTTAAAATTGGAATTTCCGGCAGTGGCCGGCAATTGAGACCAGGAGTTTCCGCCGTCGGTGCTTTTAAAAATTCCATCGCCAATAATGGCATCGTAATTTGAAAAACCCTCACCGGTACCGGCATAAACAATATCCGGCTGGTTTTGGCACTGAGCCAGGCAGGTTATACTGAGTACAGGCAGTTCATCACTGACCGGCTGCCAGGTGCTACCAGCATCAGTGGTCAGCCAGATGCCGCCGCCAACAGCGCCGGCCAGCCAGCGATTGGAATCCTGCGGATGAATAAGTATGGATCTGGTCCGTCCGCCGACATTCCCGGGGCCGCGTTCGGTCCATTGCAGAGAGCTGTTATTTGATGTTTTATTAGACACCGGCAGCTTCTTAGCTTTTTCCCAGGCCTGGAACCGCCAGTTTCCGGAGTAAGAGAAAGGCCGGCCGACCTCAGAGCGCAGGGCCATTTCCATCAGGGCGGCTGCATCAGGGCGGTCGGTTTTTGGTTGACCGCTTTCCCGGCGCTGCTTTTTTTGGCTAAATAAATATTGATTAAGATCCGTATTGGTTTGAAGACCTTGTTTTTTGCTCCGTTCCGGCAGGGACGGCATATAAACAGTCATAACGATTAGTCCGAAGACCAGAATGGTCAATTTAACCAGAAAGCTTTTATATCTCATCGGCATCTCCATTCAAGGTTGAATTTCTGATTTATTAGTCGGCCAATATAGGTGGTTTGTTAAGGCTATGCTCTGTTAAATTCAGCACAAATCAAGTTTATTCCCCGGTGATAGGTACCAGCGATGGCAGGTTTATCCGAAGGGTGAAACGGGTTACTTTATTTTTGCGATTTTACAGCCGGGGAGGCGGGGCAGAAATAAAAACGCCCGGTAAACCGGGCGAACAAAAAGGCAGGTAACAGTGCGTGTTTAATAATCTTCTTCGTTGTAATAATCTTCGTTTGTAGTGAAGGCTGATGAATTGAATTTCTTTTCCTTGGTGCAGAAATCAAAAAATTCACAGTCATGGCATTCAAAATCATCACAGTTGATCATATCCTCACAGGTACCGTTCAGGTCAAGAGTTATCGATTCACGATAACACAGGGAACCATGATTATAATGGCATTCTTCGCAGCTGCAGGTGAGGTTTTCGAAATAACTCATAGAGCCGGACCTCCGTCTAAAGTTTTAGTTAAAACGTTTTTCATCGTGTTCACGCAGATATTTACTGCCTTCTTCGAGTTTCTTTTTTTCATCATCAGTCAGGTTGATGTATCCGACACGGTTGATTTTGTCCAGCAGCTCATCAACGAGCCGGCGGTAATATTCGGTTTTGGCTTCCCCGCCTTTAGTGTAAAACAGATTTGGGGCAGACCTTGTTTTCCGCATGCTACCCCTGAAAGTACTTTTCAGTTTGTAAAAATATTCCCAGTACTTCAGGTAAACAAAACCGACCACCATACCCCCGAGATGAGCGGCATGGGCAATACCATCAACATTTGGACCGATGGTTGAAAAGAAAGAAACGAGAGCCAGAAAACCCATAAAATATTTTGCTTTTACCGGGAACATAAAATAGATGTAAATCAAACGGTCGGGGTAGTTCAGGGCATAGGCGATCATTATACCGTACACTGCACCTGATGCTCCGATGGTGCTGGCATCGGACAAAAACAGAACAAATAATCCGGCCCCGATCCCGGTCAGCAGGTAATAGATCAGAAACCGGCGCGTACCCCAGGTCCGTTCCAGCTCCGAGCCGAACATCCACAAAACGAACATGTTAAAAAATACATGCCAGAAATCGCCATGCAGAAACAGATAGGTAAACAGCTGCCAGAGGCGAAAACTATAGATGACTTCCAGCGGTCGCAGGGCGAAATTGCTGACTAAAACCTGGTTAAGAGACAAATTCAGCTGCAGGATAAATACCGTGGCATTAATCAGCATGATGTTTTTAATGGCCGGCGGCAAATCCCCGAAGGGGCTGAAACTTAAATTAGTCCGGTATTGATTCATGTCTTTCCCCGGTCAGAGGTCCGGTTCTTCCTTTTTGTTTTTTCTGAATATTAATATGCTCTGGCAACGATGACCCGGCGCCCCGATTCCTTACCGCAAACAATGCATGCCCCGTCTTCGGAAACTGCATCAAAGGGAATAGTGCGGATAGTGGCGTTACTGTCATCTTTAAATTTTGTTTCGCAGGCCGGATTTCCGCACCAATGAACATGAGCAAATCCGCCTTCAGCCGCTAAAAAGTCCTTTAGTTCATCGTAGCGGTCGAAGTTCCTGCTGTTGGTTTCACGGAATTGACGTGCCTTCTCCAGCATTTCAATCTGCATCTGTTCCAGGCTGTTTTTAACTATTTCAAAAATTCCGTCCCGGCTGATGAATTGTTTTTCCATCAGGTCACGGCGAACCATGACAACCTGGTTTTTTTCAACATCCTTGGGGCCGATTTCGAGGCGCAGCGGTATGCCCTGCAATTCCCATTCGGCGAATTTATAGCCTGGTTTATACTGGTCGCGGTCATCGAATATCACATTCCAGCCAGTCTTCAGTTCCCGGTAAATACTATCGGCAAAGCTGATAACGCTCTCTTTTTCAGGGTCATTTCTCCAGATTGGCACAATGACGATCGGACGCTGAGCCATGCGGGGTGGCAGAACAAGGCCATTATCATCGGAATGAGCCATAATCAGGGCGCCGATCAACCGGGTACTGACGCCCCAGGATGTGGCGTAAACATATTTTTGCTGGCCGTCCTGATCCTGAAATTTTACATCGAAGGCTTTGGCAAAATTTTGCCCGAGATTGTGTGATGTTCCGGCCTGCAGGGCTTTGCGGTCCTGCATCATGGCTTCGATGGAATAGGTATGAACGGCACCGGCAAATTTTTCGGAATCGGATTTGCGTCCGGCTATAACCGGAATGGCCAGATATTCTTCAGCGAAGGTTTTGTAAACCTGGAGCATCTTCAAAGCTTCGGCTTCGGTTTCCTCCGGTGTGGCATGGGCGGTATGTCCCTCCTGCCATAAAAATTCTGAAGTGCGCAGAAAAAGACGGGTCCGCATTTCCCAGCGTATGACATTGGCCCATTGATTATACAGCAGCGGCAGATCACGATAACTCATGATCCACTTTTTGTACATACTCCAGATTATGGTTTCAGAGGTTGGACGGATATATAATTTTTCTTCCAGCACCTGTCCGCCGCCAATGGTCACCACGGCACATTCCGGGGAAAAACCCTCGACATGCTCGGCTTCCTTGTGCATAAAACTTTCCGGGATAAGCAGGGGGAAATAGGCATTGACGTGACCGGTTTCCTTAAACATACGGTCAAGATTTTGCTGGATCAGTTCCCAGATGGCGTAACCGTTGGGTCGGATAACCATGGCTCCCTTCACCGGGGAATAATCGGCCAGTTTGCCTTGCAGAATAATATCGGTGTACCAGCGTGAATAATCTTCGCTGCGCGGCGTTACATTCTTTGCCATTTAATGCCTCAACTGGATTTTAATATGAGTGTCTTTGCCCGGTAGTGGTTAAAAATCAAGGAGCAGGAAATCCCATTAAAAGCTTTCGTTAATAAGAAAGTACGCCCGGAAGGAATCGAACCCTCAGCCTTTGGAACCGGAATCCAACGCTCTATCCAATTGAGCTACGGGCGCATTGATTAAGGGCGTTGAATATATCGGACAGGCCTATGGTTGTCAAGTCGATTTCAAACATCTTAACCCATTGAAACAAGATTAGCCGTAATTTTGGTACTTACCCGGTTGGCGGATTAAAATTGACTGATCAGGCCGAAGTGGATTTTCCCTTCAGAAAATGAATCTCCGGCGGCCAGTCCGAAATCGACACCCAAAATTCCCAGGGGAGAATCAATCCTTAAACCGCCGCCATAACTGTAAAGAAAATCTTCCAATCCGGGATGGACAAAATATCCGCCGTCGGTAAAAACAAACAGGCGGGAGTTCTTTCCGGTCAGAAAACGGTATTCGAGATTTGCCCAGGCCATAGTCGACCCAAAGAACTGATCTTCACGGAAACCGCGCAGGCTGCGGGCGCCGCCAAACCAAAAAAAATCGGTTTTCTGTAAAACTGCACCGCGTACCTGACTGCCGGTCAGAACCAGGGAAATTACCTGCCGCGGTAAAACCGGTACATACCATTCAAAGCGCATCAGCAGGCTGTGCAGCGCCGAGTTGGAGGCCAGGCTGTCTTCACGCAGCAGGTATTCGGGACCAAGGTTTTGCTTTACACCCGCCTGATAGCGGGTTTCGTACAAAATGCCCTGATTGGGATTGGGACGGTAATTACGGGTATCGTAAAGCAGCCCGGTTTGCAGCTCGGTTGTCCGGGTGCGCAGCAAATGGTCTTCGGCGCTGGCTGCCGAATCCGGGATGATGGAGCGGAAATTACCGGCTAACTGGAGTGATAAAAATTCATTCAGATGGAAACTGAACTGGAGCTGATTGCGCCATTCGATAAAGGTTGTATCACGGACGATGCGCTGCAGGCTGCCCGAAACATCGAGCGGCCAGTCCATCAGCCAGGGCTCTGTATAGCTCATCCGGAACTGTTCGGAAAACTTATCTGGTTTCTGCCAGAAGATGCCAAACTTCCGGCCTGTGCCGAACAGGTTATTAAAATTGACATCAATCAGACCGGTCAGATAGCCGTCTTCTGACGCTGTTGGTGGCGGGATGTAACCGACCACACCGTCAAAACTGGCCGCACTGCCTTCTTCCAGCCGGAATAAAACATCGGCGGTGTTTGGATTTAGCGGTATCAGTTCGGGACCCTGTACCGTTTTGAAAACGGCTGTTTTTTCCAGCCGCGACTTGAACCGCTCCCATTCCCGGCGCTCGTAAATTTCTCCGCTGCGAAAGCGTAGCTCACGCTGAATAAAGGCTGGCCGGGTGTATTTATTGCCGATCAGAAACAAATGGTTTAAGCGGATTTTTTCTCCCTCCCGGATATGGAGGTGGAGGTTTACTTCCGGTTGGCCGGCGCCGGGCAGAATGGCGAGGGAGGCTATTTCAGCCTGGGCCAGGGCATAACCCGAATCAGCAGCGAGATGGAGAAAATCGAGCAGCTGCTGGCTGATCTGTTTTTCATTATAGACCTGCCCGGTTTTGAGAAACGAAACGGAACGGTAACGGAGGCTATCAATTTTGTCCGCAGTCAGACGGAGATTCCGTATAACGGCCTGATGTCCGGGGGAAATCCAGAAGATGATTTCGATGGAATTTGGCTTCGGTTCACTCCGGGTGACAGAGTCAACCCGGGCCAACAGATAGCCCTCGGCCTGTAATTTTTTTTCGAAGTAGCTGATGGTGGCTGCAACCTGGGCCGGATTAAAAGTCTGATTGATTTTGAGCGGTGTTTTTTTTAGAAGCTGGCGCAGCAGACTGTTTTTTGCAGGTTGAACCTGTATGCCAGTCACGATAGTCTGCGCCGGCAAAAAAGATAACAGTATCAGTACAAACAGAACAGGCCATTTAATGTAGTGCATAATTTAAATTAAACAGCCGGTCTGTGGTCAGCAAACCTTAGCGCTGCAGGAGCATTTTCCGGACCAGGCTATAGTTTTCCGCTTGCAGGCGGCAGAAATAAATACCCGAGGCCGCCGGTCGCCCGGATTCGTCATCACCCGGCCAGGAAAACTGGTATGATCCGGCTGGAAAATGACCTGAAATCAGTTCCCGCACCAGCCGGCCCTGCACATTGTAAACAGACAAAACGATATTTGCCGCTTCCGGTAGTTGGAAGGAGATATGGGTGGCCGGGTTGAAAGGATTGGGAAAATTTGGGAACAGAACCGGTTGATCAGCCAGCGTGGCCTGCGAATGCAGTCTGATTGCCGGGTGAAACTCGCTGCTGCCATCAATGCTCAGACTTTGCAGCCGGTACCAGATCCATTGATCCGCCAACGGTTCGATGTCGGTAAACTCATACCAGGTTTCACCGGAGCTGTTACCCTGACCGGGGATGGGAGCGGTTGTGATTTTTTGATAGTTTCCGGTAACCGGAGTCAGGGAATCCGCCGTGGTTGCCCGGTAAATATGGAAACCAAGATTATTGATTTCGGAAGCCGTCTGCCAGGTTAACTTCCGTCCGCCGGGGACAGCTTCAGCACTGAAACGGCTAAGTTCAACCGGCAGACTGTAATCGCCGTTTTCAGCATATACCAGCACCTTGAGCAGGGACGGGGTTTGATTGGCATAAAATTTAAGGCTATGGGTTCCTGCGCTCAGGTTTTCTCTTAGGAGCAGCGTTTTAACATCGCCCATGATAACATTGCCGACAAAGGCGCTGTCGCCGGTCCAGCCAAAATCTTGTGTATCCAGTTCAATACGCATTTCGTCATCGTCAGCACCGTTGATATTGGCGCCCAGGTGATCCCAGCCCGGTTCCTCATCCGCCACAGCGGAAATATAAATAGCCACGTTCCCGGCATCGCAGGAAAAATTATAGCTGTGGTACAAAGCATTATTGCTGCCCGATGGGGCTGTATCGTAAACATCCTGATTTAAAACTATGGCCCCACCCGGACTACCCAGTACTGTGACATCGTATAATATAGGTGTAGCTTCTGAAGCAATGGTAATCTGATGCGCTGCTTCGGGCAAAGTGGTTTCGAAAACCAGAGTCCGGGGTATGCCGCCGTCCACTTGTCCATTCCAGCTGTTAGCCGTGTTATAACCGTAATCCGTACCGTTCAGAATCAGTTTCATATCATCATCATCATCGTAGGGACTAATATTTTCGGCTTTGCCGGTGGCAATAACCACGACATTACCGCCCAAACTGTTGAAATTAAGTGATTTCCATGATCCATCGGCAATACCATCATCAATTTCACTGATTACATCGCGCAGCAGAACCGGATTGCCCATAGTTATTGAGAAGGATGGATCATACCCGGCGGTTTTAATTTCCACAAAATCGACGATGAACTGGCTTTGTCCCAGCCAGCCGTTTGTCCAAATTTTAATTACATCTACACCGGATTCGGTTGTAAACAGATAAACCAGGTTATCATTCCAACAATTATATGAGTAGTCGGCATTGAGAATATTACCGTCTTCAAAATCAGATGGTGTGATATGCTGAATCAGTTGGCCATCAACATAAGTCTCATAATACTGCCGGGCCCGGCGGTAGGTGCGGTAGGTGTGCCAGTCCTGATTATCGATGACGGGTGTGTGTGTATTGAGATCAACATAAAAATTATTGGCCAGATTGATGTCTTTGTGGATACGGGAACGCCACCAGGTTTCGGCGGCAGCCCAGGATGAGTCGGGATGGGCGGTTTGCTCCATAAACCAGACGGCCTCATTCTCAGTGATGGGTAGTTCCTCGGAATGCCATAAGCCCCAGCCGCGGCTGCCGACCGGCAGGGTATTAAGGGTGCGGACCCGGATGGTCGCAGAAACGATTGCATCCTTATTATAAATGGGTCGCTTATACTGAGTTATAATGCCGACATTCTGCATCAGAGACACATCTTCTCCCAGAGGTCTTCCCGGGCCGCCATTCAGGGGATTCGTTAATATGGCATGCATATATCCATCCTGTACGGTTGGCGGATCTTGTGTGCCATCACCTAAAAATTCCCACCAGGTTCGGGCATAGTCAAAATCATCCCGCTCCAGCGGAGGCACAATATAGGTCTGCCCAAAAGACCAGCCGGTCATGAGCAGGGTGAAAAACAGAAACTTCCTTATCATTTATTAAAACTCCATAATGTTCTTAATTTTTGTAAGAGATTACTTTCGCTGTACAGACTAAGTCGGAAGAAACCGCGGTGAATTAAGGTCAGCAGAAAAAGCAGTCCGAATCTACCCTGAAACCAGATCAGGAAAAGATTTAGTTCAAGGGTCAAAATTACCGTCGGGAAACTGTGATGCAGAAACTGGGATAACGAGCGCTGCGGGGCAAACGGGTTTTCCGGCTGACTTTTTTCGGATAAACCGGCCCAAACCCAGACGCCAAGATAAAACAGGGTTACCGTGCCGTGTAAAATCTGGATGGGCAGAGGGAAGTTGATCAGCGGCCAGAATAACAGTACAAGAATAGCACTGAGCAGCAGGCGTTCCAGAACAAGATTAAAATAAAATAAAACCGTCGCCCGGTGCAGACCTTTTTCCACAACAAAAGTATTTGTTTTGGTCTGCAAATCCTTTTTCCAGTCACTGATCTGATGATTCAGATCGGAGGACAGGCCGCGGGAAAAAATATAAAAAAGGAACAGGGCAGTAAACATCAATCCGGGCCAGCCCAATATGGAAAAAACGATTAGTGCCGGCAGAAATCTCTGGGCTAATACGACCAGCAGCAGCCCGAGTGCGCCGCGTTCTTTGAGGCGCACCGGCGGCATGCTGTACAGAACTGAGATCAGCAGCCAGGTACTCATAAAAATTATAAAAAGAACGCTGCGGCGGAAAGGCCAGGAGAAAAGCAGGGTCAGTAATAGAAAAAGAGTAACAATCAACGCTGCTTTAAATTTGCTGTCGTCACTGAAGGTGTTTTCTTTGCCGTGTTCGAAATCGAGATCACGGTCAAAAAAGTCGTTGATCAGATAGCCGAAAGTGGTTGCGAAGATGCTTAAAAGAAGCAGACCGGCTACGGAATAAAAAGCAACCGGGCTATAATCCTGGCGGATGAGCAGAATAGCATAGAGCAGAGCTTGATTTTCGAATAGGGAATTAAAATTGAATACGGCCCAGTTACGCCAGCCGAGGTATTTTTTTATTTGTCTGTACATGGCCTGCTTTGATTCTTGTTTTAAGGTGTTTAGAGCTTGTTCACCAGATTGGCGAAAGTGTAACCGCTCATTCATCTTTTTGCAAGACGTTATAATTAGGATTTTGTCTGATTCTGAGTTGTGCTGTAGGATAAAATTCACTGCAATAAATCACGGGTTTAGAAGTAAATGGGGATTCAATCCTATGGTGAAGATAATAAGTATCCGTCCGCTGAAGTACATCTTTTCAAGTGTATGGAGTGCTTTGTATTTTCGGCCATAAACCATTTACAGGAGATACAAATAACTACTCAAAAAAGAGTCTTGCACCGCGCCGCCGTATTGGACAGCTTAATATCGACAGCCAAACTGCATGGCCATGATCCTTATGAATATCTGAAAGATCTGTTTAGCCGTATTGCCGATCATCCGCACCACCGGTTGGCTGAATTACTCCCGGCCAATTGGGGAAAATAACCCGGTTGCAATATGTACTTCAGCGGAGGGACACAGTTATAGAATACTTTTAGAAATATCGTTATTAATAATAGAGTTTGCTGTTGCTTCTAATCGTACTCGGCGCTGCTTTTGATCTGCAGTCGGTCGAGCACACCGCGCGACAAGGCTTCAAACAGACGCATGGCAATCTGGCGGTTGGTTATCAGCATCACCCCGAAATCCACCGCTGCCCGGCGGATCAAATAACCGTTGGTCAGCTCCTCCTTCTGGAAACTTTTTGGAATATTGATCACCAGATCCACCTTCCGCTCGCGGATAATATCCACTGCTGAGGGATGGGTGTCATCCAGCGGCCAGGCTACTTTTTCGGCATTAAATCCGTTTTCGGTCAGAAATTTTGCAGTGCCTCCCGTGGCGTAAATTTTTACATGGCCATTCAGGACTTTTAGCAGCGGTTCCAACAGCTCGGCTTTGGATTCAATCGGGCCGGTCGAGAGCAGCACGCTTTTAAAAGGAAAGCGGTAACCGACGGCAATAAGCGCCTTGATAAAGGCCTCGTCAAAATCATCCCCAAAGCAGCCGACTTCCCCGGTCGAAGCCATTTCTACGCCAAGTACCGGGTCGGCACCTTCCAGCCGGGTAAAGGAAAACTGCGGGGCCTTTACACCAACGCAATTAATATCGAACTGGTCCTTGCCCGGACGTTCGAAAGGCAGACCAAGCATGACTTTGGCTGCAATGTCGATAAAATTGATCCCGAGAATTTTGGAGACAAAGGGGAAACTGCGTGAAGCGCGCAGGTTGCATTCAATAACCATCACCTCATTATTTTTGGCGATAAACTGAATATTAAACGGTCCGGTAATCTGCAGGGCTTTGGCGATTTGCCCGGCAATCTGCCGAACCCGGCGCATGGTTTCGAGGTACAGCCGCTGCGGTGGAAAGACGAGCGTCGCATCACCGGAATGAACACCGGCATTTTCCACATGTTCGGAAATGGCATAAACGACAATTTCGCCGTTTTTAGCCACACCGTCGTACTCGATTTCTTTGGCATTGGTGTAAAATTTACTGATCACGGTCGGATGGTCACCGGAAATTTCTACCGCCCGCTCGAGATATTTCTCCAGTTCTTCAGCATTCGAGGCCACGGACATGGCTGCGCCGCTCAGCACATACGAGGGCCGGACCAGTACCGGGTAGCCGACTTTTCCGGCAAATTTGAGCGCCTGTGTTGGGGAATCCAGCCTGCCCCAGACCGGTTGACCGATACCAAGCTCGTCGAGCAAAGTGGAAAAAATACTGCGGTTTTCGGCGCGGTCGATCTGCTCGGCCGGCGTTCCTAAAATGGGCAGACCGGCCTTGGCCAGCGGAATAGCCAGGTTGTTGGGAATTTGTCCACCCATCGAAAGCAGTACTCCGCCCAGCGGAATCATGTTTTGTAGTTCAATAATGATTTCCTCGCTGATTTCGTCAAAAATCAGCATATCCGATTCATCGTAATCGGTACTCACCGTTTCCGGGTTGTAATTGAGAATAATGGTCGGCAGCCCAGCCCGGCGCAGGCTGCGCACGGCATTCACCGCACACCAGTCAAATTCCACCGAACTGCCGATATGATAAGCGCCTGAGCCCAGAATAAGAATATGCTTTTCCTGCGGCATGGGCAGATCGTGCTGATCGGCATTGTAGCTGAGATAAAGATAATTGGTTTCGGCCGGGTATTCGCCGGCCATGGTGTCGATCTGGCGGATTTTCGGATGAATGTTCAGCCCATGGCGCAGTTTACGGATAGCCTCTGCTTTTTGGCCGGTCAGCAGGGCCAGTTGGGTATCGGAAAACCCGGCCTGTTTGGCGCGCAGCAGCAGGTCGCCCGGTAATTCCGCTTTGCGGAACAGCTCAAGCTGTTTGGTGATATCATGAACCTTTTTCAGTTTGTGTAAAAACCACTGATCGATGCGGCTCAGGTTGTTAATTTCGGTGATGCTGAAGCCGCGCTCAAAGGCCTGCATAATGGCGAAAATCCGGTTTTCGGTCGGCGCCTGCAGTTCGCTGCTGATATCCTGCACCTCAAGCTGTGGATTGGCCGTCAGTCCGCGGGCGCCAGTACCGAGCATGCGCAGGGCTTTCTGCAGCGCTTCCTCAAAATGGCGGCCGATGGCCATCACTTCGCCAACCGATTTCATGCCCGAACCGATGCGTTTGGAGACCCTCCGGAATTTGCGCAGATCCCAACGTGGAATCTTGACTACCACATAATCGAGAGCCGGTTCAAAAAAGGCCGAAGTCGATCCGGTGACGGCGTTCTTCAATTCGGGCAGGGTATATCCAAGCGCCAGCTTGGCCGCTACAAAAGCCAGCGGATAACCGGTGGCCTTGGATGCCAGGGCAGAACTGCGCGAGAGCCGGGCATTGACTTCAATAACCCGGTAGTCCTCCGATTTAGGGTCGAGGGCGTACTGAATATTGCATTCGCCAACCACACCGAGATGACGGATAACCTGCAGACCGATAGCACGCAGCTTGTGATATTCGTGGTTGTTCAGGGTCTGGCTGGGTGCGACGACAATGCTTTCGCCGGTGTGAATGCCAACCGGATCAAAATTTTCCATATTGCAGACGGCAATACAGTTATCACTGGCATCGCGGACAATTTCATATTCGATTTCCTTCCAGCCGCCGAGATATTCTTCCACCAGCACCTGCGGGGCATGGGCCAGGGCGCTTTTAACCCGCTCTTCCAGCTCCGTTTGATTATGGCAAACCCCGGAGCCCAATCCGCCCAGGGCATAGGCGACACGAATCATAACCGGAAAACCGATTTCTACGGCAATGCTGCGGGCCGCCTGCCAGTCAGTGGCAGTAGCGCTTCGGGCGGTTTTCACTTCAATTTCGTTAAGCCGTTGGGTGAACCGGTTACGGTCTTCGGTATCCATCACTGTTTCGACCGGTGTGCCCAGCACCTGCACGTCAAACTCGGTCAGGGTACCGTTTTCATACAGGGCCACGCCGGCATTCAACGCAGTTTGGCCGCCAAAGCTGAGCAGCAAACCGTCGGGTCGTTCTTTCTCGATCACCTGGCGGATAAAGGGCGGAGTGACCGGCAGGAAATAGACCTGATCGGCCAGGTCGCTGCTGGTTTGGATGGTGGCGATATTGGGATTGATCAGGATAGTGAAAATGCCCTCTTCTTTCAGGGCTTTGATGGCCTGGCTGCCGGAGTAATCAAACTCGCCGGCCTCGCCTATTTTCAGGGCCGCACTGCCCAGGATGAGTACTTTTTTATATTGGATCATTGGCCTTCCAGAAGTTTGGCGAAATCATTAAAAATAAAGGAGGTGTCGACCGGCCCGGGCGCGGCCTCGGGATGAAACTGCACCGAGAAGAAGCGCCCACTTTCGTGGATAATGCCTTCGATGGTTTGATCGTTGAGATTGGTGTACAGGGTCTTCCAGTCTTTGGGCAGGTGGTCAATATCCACGGCGTAACCGTGGTTTTGCGACGAGACAAAGGCCTGTTGGCTGAGATGGTTGAGCACCGGCTGGTTCTGGCCGCGATGTCCGAATTTCATTTTGTAAGTAGATGCGCCGGCGGCCAGGGCCATGATCTGGTGACCGAGACAAATGCCCATCACCGGGCGCTCATTCTGATAAGCCAGTTGCACACGCTGGATGGTTTCGGTACACATCGCCGGGTCACCGGGTCCGTTCGAAACCAGCAGCCCGTCGTATTCCATTTGGGAAATGTCGTAGTCAAAGGGGACGCGGATAACCTGTAAATTGCGTATGGTCAGCTCGCGGATGATGTTTTCTTTGGTGCCGCAATCCAGAAACAGAACCCGCTTGCCATCGCCAAAGGTCTGTATTTCCGGGCGGCTGATCTGGCGTACCAAATGTTCTTTATTGGGATCGTACCATTCGGGTTCTTTGCCGTCAAGGATGATTTTACCAAGCATACTGCCTTTATCGCGCAGATGCCGGGTCAGGCGGCGGGTATCAATTCCGCTCAGGGCAGGGATGCGCTGTTTGTACAGCCAGTGACTGAGACTGGTTTCCTCATTCCAGTGCTGGTAATTGTTGGAATAGTCGGCCACAATCAGTCCGCGGATGGTACCGGCCGGGGATTCATAATTGGGGTGCAGACCGCCGCTGCTGTGGAAAGCAGGCATACCGTAATTGCCAATAAGGGGATAGGTTAAAACTAAAATCTGTCCGGTGTAGGAAGGATCGGTCAGGGTTTCCGGGTAACCGACCATCCCGGTATTGAAAACGACTTCGCCGGCCACGGACTGGTTCCAGCCAAAGGCCGTACCGCTAAAAATTTCGCCGTCTTCGAGAACAAGCTGTGCAGGAGATGATTCTATGGAGGGCCTCCGATTTGATAAAATTGATGCTGTGCAAACCGGGATTAAGGATACGAAAACGATACGCTTTTCACAATTTTATTTATGATGGTTTATAAATATTCAGTTTTCTTTTGGACAGGATAACAGGCTTAAAACCAAGGTTTAAGAATGAAAGATGAAAAGTTTAAATGGAAAACCCGCGCCCTCATTTTGACATTCTTCAATGCAGGAGGCAAGCGGGCCTGCCAGTTTCGAATTGTTATAAGATTCACCTCGTGGCAATGAAATACTTT
>DYOS01000122.1 GCA_020720405.1 Caldithrix sp.
GCGCTGCTGCTGTTAGGTTTTATCGCCCTGCGCGATTTACCGGTCAACCTGTTTCCGCCGCTGGAATACCCGGAAATTACCGTGCATACGGCTTATCCCGGGGCGCTGCCCGAAGAAGTAGAGCAAAACGTAACTCGTATTCTGGAAGAAGCCGTGGCCGCCGGCGGTAATGTAAAAGAAATCCGATCCCAGTCCTTTGAAGGCGAATCTCTGATCCGGGTGCGTTACGACTGGGGCAGCGATATGCGTTATGCCGCCCTGAATGTCCGTCAGCAGGCCGATCGGGTGGCCGATTATCTGCCGCAGGCGGCGGGACGGCCGGTGGTTTTGCAAAACGGCCCGCAAAATAAAGCCTTCTTTACCCTGACTCTGAGCGGGGCCGATGAACGCTATCTGGCCCGCTTTGCCGATTACGTCGTCAAGCGCCGCCTCGAACAAATCAAAGGCGTAGCCTATGCTGCTGTTCTTGGTGCGCCCGAACGGGAAATTTATGTGGAATGTGATCCTCTGGAATTACAAATGGCCGGTGTCTCCGAAGTAGAATTCCAAAATACCCTGGCCCAGAATAATATTGTTTTCAATGCCGGCAGTATCAAACAGGGGCATTTTCGTTTGGCTCTACGCGTACAGAGCGAGTACCAGTCCATCGCTGATATTGAACAACTGCTGATTCCCCGGGCGAATGCCCTGCCCGTGGAATTGTCACGTATTGGCCGGGTTTATGAAGGTACGGCGGATAGGGAATCGTTAACCCGTATCAATGGTGTACCCTGCATAGCTCTGGACCTGTACAAAGAAAGCGGCGCCAACACGATCCGGGCTGGTGAGGATGTGCAAAATGTCTTGAACCAGTTACAGAGCGAATATCCGCAGGTTAGTTTCGATGTGATCAACAGTCAGGCTGATTATATCCGCCAGGCGGTGGACAGCTCGGTGCAGGCGGTTGGCTTTGGCGGAATGCTGGCTTTTCTGGTACTTTTCATTTTCCTGCGCAGTTGGCGGGCGCCGCTGATTATCGGTATTGCCATCCCGGTTTCTATTATTTTTGCCTTTATCCTGATGAAATTCAGTGGCATCTCGGTTAATATTATTTCCCTGGCGGGATTAGCTCTGGGCAGCGGCATGCTGGTTGATAATACCATCATCGTACTGGAAAATATAAGCCGCTACCGGGATAACGGGCATGCGTTGTTTGATGCCGTTTTACAGGGCACTAAAGAAGTCGCTCTGCCGATCACGGCATCCACATTGACCACACTGGCGGTCTTTTTGCCGGTTATTTTTTTGAAAGATCTTTCCGGGGAATTGTTTGGTGAGCAGGCGGCAACGGCTTCGTATGCCCTGCTTGGTTCACTTTTAGTAGCTTTGACCCTGGCCCCTGTGCTTTATTTAAAAATTTATCCCAAAAATCAGTTGGCGGCCAATTTATCTGAAAAGCCGTTCTGGATGACTAAGCTTGAAGATAATTATCATCGGCTCCTGGCGTTCTGTATGCACCACAGTAAAGCAGTGCTTGCCATTACCGCAGTACTTTTTTTCCTTAGCCTGTTTATGCTGTTTAGTTTAAACCGTCGTCTGCTGCCGGAAGAGGATCAACATGCCGTGCTAATTGAGGCCACTTATCAGCCTGGGACGGCAGCACCATTTATCGAATCACAAACCAGACCGTGGGAAGTGCTTTTCCAGAGGGAAGATATTCACTTCGTTTTTAGCCAGGTTGGCAAGAAACCCGGAGCATTTTTTGACTATGAGGACCGCAAACCCAATAAGAGCAGCATTTATCTGAAGTCTGAATCCACTTTAACCAGTCTGGAGATGCTGAATCTGGCCCGCTCTGCCGTTCTGCCGGGCAGGGAGGTGCAATACAATTATATTGCCGAGCAGACGGCACTGGAACAACTGGTCGGCCAGCAGGGGCTACGCATTGATCTGAATATTTCCGGTCCGGACCTCGCTGTGCTTGATACACTGGCCGGGGAGATATACCGGGATATCTCGTGCTGGGAAGAACCCGTAATCAACGGCACTAATTTTTTCGAACGGTATCCGGCTCTGGCTGCTTTCATCGATGCTGAGACCGCTTTGCTGCACAATATTTCACCGCAGCAGATCAGCCAGGCCTTGAAGGTGAATTTAGGCGGCATTACAACAACCGAGTTTAGGGATTTTGATAAAAAAATTCCGGTTATTTTCCGCTCTCCGCAAGAATTGCACACCGATCTAAACCAGCTTTTACAGCAGTCGGTCGGTCAATCCGGGTATCCCATCGGCGCTTTTATCCGGCTGGAGAACGATCAGTTTCTGTCAGCCATTGAACGGGTTAATCAAAGCCGGACCTTCTCCATTTTCCTGGCAACAGAAAGTATAGGTGTCAATACGTTGGTCAGCCGGTTAAAGGGGCTGGTTAATGGCCTGAATCTTCCGCCCGGTTATCAGGTGCAAATCGGCGGTGCCTGGCAGGAAACACTGCGTTCTCTGAAGCAATTAATCTTAGCCTTTCTCCTTTCGATGGTTCTGGTTTTTTTATTGCTGGCTGCGCAGTTCGAATCGTTCCGCATTCCGCTGGTGATCATGTTTACCGTGCCTTTGGCTTTTCTTGGCATCGCGCCACTGATGCTGTTTACTGGTCAGACGCTGAATATTATGTCGGCCATCGGGCTGGTGGTTGTGGTTGGCGTTGTGGTTAACGACGGCATTGTAAAGATTGATTTTATTGAGCGGGCCAGAAGACAGGGCAAAGCGTTGAACGAAGCTATTCACTATGCTGGCCAGGTACGGCTTCGTCCCATTCTGATGACCACAGTAACTACGGTTTTCGGTCTTTTACCGCTGGCTCTGGGTATAGGCAGCGGCGCCCGTTTACAGCAACCGATGGCTATAGTTATCATTGGCGGTATTTCTACGGCAACCCTGTTGACTCTGTTTGTGCTGCCTTTGATCTACATCCGCCTGGCGGGAACTGAAAAAAAAAGTGAGTAATCCTTTTGCTGCGATTTATTGAAGCCTGGTTGAGACGACCGGTTACTTTTATAGTTTTGAATATTATCCTTATTGTGCTTGGTTTGGGGGCCTTATGGAATCTGCCCCTGGAACTGGCTCCGAACCTGCAATTTCCCCGGTTGAGCATTATAACTTATTTCCCGGACAGCGCTCCGGAAATGGTTGAAGCCCTGGTTACTGCTCCCATCGAAAGCCGGGTGCAGCAGACGCCGGGTTTGAAATCAGTCAACTCTGTATCCGAGAATAACCAGTCCCGGGTAGAACTTGTTTTCGATACTGACACCGATATGAATTGGGTGCAGTTCCAGGTTAATGAAATACTGGCAGATTACCGTACCTGGCTGCCGCCGGGGATTCAGCGACCGCAAATTCAGAAATATATCCCGGACGAGATCGAAAAAAATATATTTTTATCTTACCGCCTGCTCAGCGATATGCCTGAAGAATATCTGAACACTTTTGTTGAAGAAAAAATAAAACGCCCTGTTTCTGCAGTTCCCGGTGTGGCTTCGGTTGAGGTAAGTGGTGTTGCCGAACCGGTTGTGGAAATATTGCTGGATACAAAAAAGATGGAAGCGCTGGGTTTAACTTTAAGCGAGGTGCAGTACACTGTTCTGCTTAAAAATACTGATGCCGGTGAATTGAGAAGCCGGGAGCAGCGGCTTCCGGTTGTAATTGTCCAAAACCTGAAAAGCATTGAAGAGTTATCCGTTCTGCCTATTAAATTAACCGGTTCAAGGATAGTAACGTTACAGGAGATCGCTCAAATCCGCCGCACCTTTCCGCCGTTGCGGAATAAAAAACGGATTAATGGTTATGAGTCGGTTCTGATCACCATCAACCGTGAGCATGCAGCTAATACTTTACAGGTAGCTGGAATGGTTTTTAAACGCATCGAAGAGATACAGAATCTGCTGCCGGATGGTAACCAGTTACTCCTGGTTGATGACGCCAGCAAAGAAATCCGCAAATCACTGCATGAACTGGCCACGCGTGGTCTTTTCTCACTGGGTTTTATCCTGTTGATTCTGCTCTTTGGATTAAAAAATATCAGGGCACCGATCATTATCAGCATGAGTATTCTCCTGGCCATGCTTGGTGTTTTTATCGGTTTTTTTGTTCTTCATATTACAATAAATCTGTTAACCATGGCCGGCCTGGCTTTGGGTTATGGTTTTATGGTCGATAATGCCATTCTGGTTTACGATAGTCTTGATCGCCACCGCGGTCAGAACATAAGTAAGGCCATACTGGAAATTTTGCCGCCTTTAAGTGCCGCCACTCTAACCACGCTTGCTGCCATCGCTCCTTTTGTATTCCTGACCGGTGAAATGAAGACCTATTATTTGCCCTTTGCCGTGGTCATAAGTCTGGCCCTGATGACATCGGTAATCTCTGCTGTTTTTTATGTTCCTGCTGCCTATCAACTGACCGGTCCGTCTGTCATCCGCACCTCCGCCGAAAAAAGCCATTCTGTTTACCTTTTTGAAAGTATTCTTAATATTTTAATTGGCCGGCGCCGCTGGTTGATTTTTCTTTTAATCTGGAGTATAGGTTTGCCTTTATGGTTATTGCCAAAGCAGATCGAAAAATCCGAAAAAGATACATCAATGCCAAAATATCTTAAGGAGATTTACAATCATTCCATCGGTTCCGCTTTTTATTCCGCTCTGCGGAATTACAGTGATCCGCTATTGGGCAGCTCTTTGTATCTATTTTTTGAAAAAATTGATCATGGCCGGTTTTGGAGCTGGCGCAATCCAACATACCTGATTGTATCATTGCATCTGCCGCAGGGCAGCGCACCCGGGCTGAGCGATGAAAATATTCGTCCCTTTGAAGAGATGGCTTTAAGCGAGCCGGGTGTGGCCCGGATCGAAGCAACCATCTGGCCGGCCGGTGCTTATGCCCGCATCGATTTCAAACCAAAGGATGCACAAAGCGGAGCACCCTTCCGGCTGAAGGAAGAGCTGATTGCCCGCGCCGCCCGGATGAGCGGATTGATTGTTGGTGTGTATGGTTATGGTGATGGTTTTTCAGGCGGAATGCTGGGTTCGGCCACTGCTACATCTCATTTGGATTTTAAAGGCTATAATTATAAAGAATTAGAGCAACTTGCTCTGCGCTTTAAAGAAACGGTGGAAAAAAATCGCCGGGTGCGCGATGTAGATATCAATGCCCGTTATGGCTATTCCATCGATGATTTGTATTACCTGGAACTGACACCGCAGCAACGGGTGCTGGCTGAAAACGGACAAAATATCAGTGGGGCGCTGCAGCAATTACGGTTATATACTTCGGAATATGCCGGTGCAGACCGGTTGATGATAGGTGGGCACGAAGAAATAGTACAGATAAAAGTTGCCGGATATAATGATTTTCAGACGGATCAACTAATGGAACAAAGTTTTACTGAAGAGGATAAACTCTTGAAATTCGCAGCTTTTTCCACTTTGGAAAAGAAAGAGTCGGCAAATGAAATTAGTCGTGAAGATCAGCAATATATCCGTAAAGTGTCTTTTGATTTTCTCGGCCCGGGCCGTTTTGCCCACGAGTTTCTTGAAAAAACACTAAAAGAGTTTCCTGTACCGGTTGGTTATAAAATTGAGCATTCTGGTTATTTTACATATGAAGACGAAAAATCGAATCTGCTGTTTGTGGTTATTTTAGGTTTAATTTTTGTTTATATGGTTACCGCAGCTTTGTACGAGTCTTTCCGCGATCCCTTTCTTATTTTTCTAACCATCCCGGCCGGTTTTATTGGCATTATCTGGATATTCTTTGCAAGTAGCGCTCATTTTGATAACACGGCATATATTGGCAGTATATTCATCAGCGGCATAGTCGTTAATAATTCAATCTTGCTGATCAGCCGCTATAAAAATTATCTGAGTCATGGATATGAGCTGCTGTCTGCGGTTTTACAGGGAACGCGCGATCACTTGCGTCCAATATTGCTCACCTCATTAACCACCATCGCTGGTTTTTTACCCATGATTCTGTTTACTGGTGAAAATAATCAGTCGCTTTGGTACAATCTGGCCCTGGCCGGTATTGGCGGGATGATTTCATCGGTAATGTTTATCCTGTTCTTTCTGCCGGTTCTTTTTTACGCAATCGAAAACCGGGTTGGTTCAATTCATACTGTGACAAGAGCCGAATAGACAGGATAACTTGTTCCGCTCATCAGGCTGTTGCATCGACTATATGTATTGTAAGATTTCTCCTCATCCCGCCGGTGCGGGATTCGTTCGAAATGACGAATTTCAAACCCTCGTTCCGAGTATCCCGTCCGGGCGGGATCGGCACCTGTTTCAGGGTGGCATTGTTCAGGATGTCCCGCATGGGCGGGATCAGCATGACAATATCCTTTCACTGTCATTCCGTCCCGCAGGTGCGGGATCGGAATCCGGTTTTAGGTGACATTGTTCGGTATGACATTTTTTACTTGCACTGCGGGATCAACGAGAAATCTTTGAATCTGCAACAGCCTGCCAGGCAGTCAGGCCTTCCAAATTTCTAATTCCCTGTATTTATTTATGTTCTCCGTGGACTAAATGATCATCAATTTCCATAACCGATCAGGCTGGCGCAAAACCTTGTGATTTAAAATGTTACTATTCCGATGGCGAAATAAATTTCCGATTTGAGTGTTGGAACTTGCCCGGCCCGCCGTTTAAATTAAAAACTAATGGAGAATGAGTCCTTAAACTGTCGGCTTCAATTTATATTAAACAGGAAAAACCAATGAAAGCAATCCGCATTCATGAACATGGTGGTACCGATAAGCTGCAAATTGATGATCTGCCCATTCCCGAACCGGCTGCCGATGAAGTGCTTATCCGCGTCAAAAATGCGGCACTAAATCATCTTGATTTGTGGGTTCGCCAGGGTTTGCCCGGTATAGATTTGCCGTTGATTATGGGCAGCGATGGCGCCGGAATAATTGAACGATGCGGAGAACTGTTCCGGGATAAACCAGGATTTGAACCCGGCCGTGAAGTGTTGGTTGCTCCGATCCGCTCCTGCGGAACCTGCTTCGAATGTGTCAGCGGTAATGATAATCTTTGTGATTATTTTCAAATTCCCGGTGAGCATCTGGACGGGGCGCAGGCTGAGTTTATTACGGTGCCTGGACGTTATATCTTCCCCAAACCGCAGCATTTCAGCTGGCCTGAGGCGGCCGCATTTCCTTTAGCCACGCTCACCGCCTGGCACATGCTGCGCCGCAAGGTGCAATTACAACCGGAGATGACCGTGCTGGTCATGGGTGCTTCGAGCGGGGTGGGCAGCGCCGCTATTCAAATTGCCCGCCATTCCGGCTGCCGGGTAATCACTACGGCCGGGAGTGAGACAAAAGCACAGATGGCGCTTGAGCTTGGCGCTGAAAAAGTAATTCTGTATAAATCTGAATCGATTTCGGCTGAGGTAAAGGAATGGACCAGGGGCCGGGGTGTGGATGTGGTTGTGGAGCATACCGGCGCAGCTACCTGGCCGGAAGCGCTGCGCTCGGTTAAAAAAAACGGTTCTATTGTCACCTGCGGGGCAACAACCGGTCCCCGTATTCAGATAGATTTGAGAGCGCTATTTATAAAACACCAGCGGGTGATTGGTTCAACCATGGGCACTTTGCAGGATTTCCACGAAATGATTGCATTGGCCGGGCAGGGTAGATTAAAAGCGATTGTCGACCGGGTTTTTCATTTTACCGAAATTGCCGCTGCCCATGAATATCTGGCATCCGGGATTGGCTTCGGTAAAGTAGTTCTGGAGTTTTAGCCTTACATTTCCAATAAAGCTGTAAGCTGACTTTAAACTCAGATCAAATTAAGCCTGAAATTTTAAAGCCGGAATTTCATTTTTCACGGTAATAGAAATCTTTGAATATCCCTGATCTGTCAAATTGATCCGGCCCCGGCGGGAGAAATATCCCTCATTTCAGGCTGTTGCAGAATCCCTTAAAACTAT
>DYOS01000123.1 GCA_020720405.1 Caldithrix sp.
AAAAAATCTTTGTCCACGAATTACCCGACAGAGCCGGGCACAGCACGAATTAAAAGCAGCGCAGAAATTAACCACAGAGAAAATCAAAGATAGAGTTTGGTTTTTCTTTGTTCTTCTTTCTTCTGTCTTACTTCTTTCCTAATTCGTCAGCAGTAATCCGCTGAGCTGAAGCAGTACGATCTCATTCAGCTTTGCCGTGTACTTGGCTGAAAGCAGTCGTGATCTGGCCCGGACCAGGTTGAGCTGGGCCTCACGGAATTGTGTTGTATTAACCTGGCCGAGGCTGAATAATTCCTGGGTGCGCCGGAAATTCAGATCAGCCACATCCACATTCTGCTGCTCGGCTTCCAGTACAAAAAGCGAATTCCGGTAGGCTTCGTAACCGTTCATAAGCTGCACTTCAAGATTCAGCCCGGTCTGTTCCAGTAGAATGTCCTGGTTTTTTTTCTGCAACGCCGAGTTCTGACGCTGCACTGCATTCTGGAATCCATTGAACAAATTAAAACTCAGGCTTACTCCGCCGCTTAGTGTTTTTACCGGATCATCTAAACCAAGCGCCAGGTCGGCCTCGGTCTGCGCCAGCGACCAGACGCCGGACAGGTTGAGCCTGGGCATCTCCTTTGACCAGGCGATGCGCTGATCATAACCAGCCTGAACAGCAGCGGATTTTTGCAGGAGATAGATACTGTTTTTTTCCCGTGCGGCTGTTGAAAGCACCCTGTATTCTGGAAGTGATCCGAATTCCACCTTCGTTTCTACAGTAAAATTCTCATCAGCCGGCAGGTTGAGCAGAATATTAAGATTGCGCCTGGCCTGATCTGCGGCGAGTCGGGCATTGAGAAAACTAATGCTGTCGGTGTTAAAATCGACCTTAGCATTAAGCAATTCGAGGGTGTTGCTCCGGCCAAACTGATTCTTGTTCCGGGCCCGCTCCAGCCGCTGCCCGGAGATTTGCAGCGATTCATCGCTCAGGGCCAGGTTTTCGGCACTGCCGGCCACATTAAAATAAGCCTGGCTGATCTCGAGCAGGGTTTGCTCGATGGCCAACCGTTCCTGAAGCCCGGCAATGCGGCCGGAATTACGGAGTTTTTTAAAGGTATAAACATTGTTCAAACCATCGAACAGAGTATAGCTGAGCTGCAGACCGGCGCTGGTCCGGGTATAGGTGTTCATCGGAGCCGAGGCTGTATTTTCTCCGCTATTGGCGTAATCCACCCCGGAAACCGCATCCAGTTTTGGCAGCAGTCCGGCATTACCCGGATTGCTGTTGTTTCTGCCGATTTCGGAATTATTCCTGGCCATCCGGATGCTGTGATTCTGTTCCAGGGCCCGGCTCCAGGCTTCACCAAGCGTCATTATTTGCTGAGCAATTACCGGTTGGCTGAGCAGAAGCGGTGTAATGCAGATTAATAGGAATAAAGATTTTTTCATTGTTCATCCTGCATTTTTATGAATTGTTCCTCCCGGATGGCCGGTTCAACCATTTCCGGTGTCAGTTTCTGGCCGCGCAGAAAGCCCAGCACATAAACCTTAAAACGATTGCCCATAATTAAAAGAGCCGGGAGAAGAATCAGAGTCAGCACTGTGCCGAAAGCCAGACCGTAAGCAATGGAAATGGCCATCGGGGCCAGGAACTGAGCCTGAAAACTGGTTTCGAAGATCAACGGACCAAGACCGGCGATGGTGGTCAGCGAGGTTAGAATAATCGGTCTGAAGCGGCTTAAGCCAGTTTCAGTCAGTGCTTCGTTAAAGGGCATTCCTTCTTTCAAACGGTGATTCATGGTGCTGATAAAAACCAGTGAATCATTGACCACAATACCTATCAGGGCAATCAGACCGAAAAAGGACAGCATGCTGATTATATACCCCTGAATGTAATGGCCCCAGGCCACACCGATAAAACTGAAGGGAATTAACAGGTAAACCAGCACCGACTGGGTGAAAGAGCGGAAGGTAAAAACGATAACGATAAACATGATGGCCAGGATGGGCGGGACGACGCGTTTAAATGAAGCCATCGTTTTCACATTTTCCCGGTTCTGTCCTTCGAAATCGTAACTGACATCCGGGTATTTGCCGAGCACTCCCGGAAGAATAGTGGCAGCGATTTCATTCAGAATATCGGGTGCCGAATCTTTCGGATTAGCCAGGTCGGCTTCCACTTTGACCACCCGCTGGGCATCGGTGTGGGAAACGGACATGATGCCGCGCTCAATGGAAATATCGGCTAATTCGCTCAGGGGAAAAGAACGGCCATCGGCCAGCCGGATAAACATGTTCTCCAGCTGCCGGATCGTTGTCCGGTTGGCTTCCTCATAACGCACCCAGATGCGCACTTCATCAATGCCGCGCAGAAGACGCTGGGCCTCCACTCCATAAAATCCGCCGCGTACCTGGCTCATCACTGCGGCACTGTTTAAACCCAGGGCATAGGCATTGGGACGCAGGGTCAGTTTAATTTCCTGCAGACCGGGCGGATCGTTGTTGACCACATCTTTCAATGTAGTTACCTCACGCATCCGGGCCTGTAATTCTTCTTTGGCACCACGTAGCTGGCCGATATTATCACTGCGTAGCGAAATGGAAACGGGTTTTCCCCAGCCGCCACCACGCCCGCCGATTTCCAGTTTTTCGGCATTGTGGATATAACCGATTTTTTCTCTGATCCGCTGGGCAATCTCAAGGCTGTTCAGCAGCCGTTCTTCCGTTCCGGCAAGTGCCATGAGCAGGCCGCCGCGGTTGGTTCCCGGACCAATACTCCGGGAGATATTTTTAAATAGATCATGATCGGGTTGAAATTCGTTACGGTAATCCTGATTAACAGCCCAGATTTTTGGCTCGAGCCCGGCCAGGATGCTGTCCGTAACGGCAGCCGGTGTTCCGGCCGGCATTTCCAGAACGATATTTATATTGTCGCTTTCAATTAGCGGGAAGAAGGTTGTTTTAATGATGCTGCCTTTAAAGGCACCGATGGTTATTATGAATAAAGCCAGAGGGATAGCCAGAATCAGGTAGGGATGATGAAGGGTAAATTTCAAAACCGGGGCATAGGTCCGGTCGCGCAGCCAGTGCATTACCCATTCCGATTTATTCTGCAGCCAGCTGTGTTTTTTCACGTCTTCCTGCAGCGCTCTGGAATGGGCGACATGAGCCGGCAGAATAAAAATAGCTTCGATCAGGGAGATGGACAGGGTGGCGATAACTACAAAAGCCAGGTCGCTGGCATAATCCCCGATCCCGCCATGGATAAAGAAAAAGGTACTGAAGATTACAATCGTGGTCAGAACTGCTGAAATCACCGATGGCAAAACTTCCATCGTTCCTTCCACAGCCGCCTTGATCGGTTTTTCGCCGCGCTCATAGTGCTGGTAAATATTTTCAGCAATTACAATTCCATCATCGACCAGCATACCAACAACCAGAATCATACCAAGCAGAGACATGACATTGATGGTCATTCCGTAGGCCGGTGCCAGTGCAATCATACCGGCAAAGGACAAGGGTATGGAAAGGGCCACCCAAAAGGAAAGCCGGACATGGAGTGAGAAGGAGAGCAGGAGAACCACAAGAATCATCCCGACCAGGCCATTGGAGGTCAGAATATCCACCCGCTCGCGGATGGAACGGGAGCCGTCGCGCAGGACATCAAGATGCACTTCCGGACTGGCCTGATTGAAAGCAGCCATATATGGATGAAGTTCATCGATAATTTTGAACATATCTTCCTGGTTGGTTTTCTGCACTTCAATGTGGACAGCCGGTTTTCCATTGAAATAGGCCCGGTCGGGGTCTTCCGCCCAGCGGTCGCTTAGAACAGCAACATCTTTCAGATAAACTATGGTCCCGTCCGCTGCGCTTCGTAATACGATATTACCAAGATCAGCGGCATAATATTGTTTGTTATCCGCCCGGATCAGGAATTCCTCACGGCTGCCGCGCACCTTGCCGCCGGTAATTTTAATATTGGCATTAGCCACGGCCCGTGAGACATCACTAAAGGTTAACCCGTAGGCTCTTAAATCATTTTCTCTGACACTGACTTCGATTTCCTCTTCCGGAAACCCGCTCAGCTTGACTTTGGAAATAAGCGGATTGTTTAGCAGGTCGCGTTCAATGCGCCGGGCGTATGTTTTTAAAGTTTTCAGATCGACATCGCCGCTCAGGGCCATAGACATTACAAAGTCGGTGCGCTCGATCTTAAAAACTTTTATCTGCTCCATGCCAACCGGGAAGGATGGCACCTGGTCAACCTTATTTTTCACTTCCTGAAGCAGGACATTCGGGTCCTGACCAAGTTCAAGTTCCACCGAAATCTGACAAAAATTTTCGCTGGAAGTAGAAGTAACCCGCTCAACACCGGTTAATCCTTTGAGCTGATCTTCAATTTTAAGGGTGATACCCTCTTCAATTTCCTGAGGCGAGGCGCCCGGATAAATAGCGCTGACCTGGATCATGCGGCTTTCGATGGTTGGGAAAAAGGTGGTTTTTACCTCTTTAAAATTAAGATAGCCAAATAAAAAAATAAGCAGTACCAGGCCATTGCCCAGAACCGGGTATTTGATAAAATAACGGATGATTGATCTCATGGCATTACCTACTCTATATTCCAGCCGGTCACATCAAAGCCCTCTTCTGCGCCGTCTATACTTTGAGTCAGAACGATGCTGCCGGCCCCGAGGCCGCGCACCAGCACATTGCTGCCGCTGGCTAATATCACATCCACCTCCTGCAGTTTCAGCTTTTTATCACGGATCAGATAAACCTGGTTTTTAGTAACCAGCGCCTGGCGCGGCAATTCTGCTACGAATCCCGGCAGATCGATGTTGATGCCGGCATTCAGGTACATACCGTCGATCAAGCCCGGTGCAGAAAGGCGGATATAGGCGCGCACGGTCTGGGTTTGCGGATCGATAGCCGGATTGATGCGCCGGATTTGTCCGCTTACCGTCCGGCCCAGGTCGGGTGCGGTCAGTCGCACCTCCTGACCCGTTTTTAAAAAACGAACCTCACTGACCGCCACCGGAACCGCCAGTTCAAAAATATCGGTATTCATAAACTCACCGATTTTCTGGCTGGCCCGGACCAGACTGCCCGGATTGATCTCCGCCATGGTGATAACACCGTTGAACGGGGCCCGGAGGGTGTATTTATCCAGAGTCGCTTCCATGCTTTTGATATTATAATACAGGTTGAAAATATTTTTGGAGGCGATATAGTATTTTTCCTGACCATCACCGGCTTCGGGCAGCGGCGCTAATGGTGATTCTAAGTGGAAGGATTGCAGGTAGGATTCCCATTTTGGATAGGAAGCGGGAAAGTCCAGGCGGATATCGGGCAGCAACAGGGTCAGCTGGTTGAGCAGATTGCTCTTCTGGGCCAGCAGATTATGGTGATAAACCCGGTCGTCGATTTTGATTAGTACTTCGCCTTTTTCGAAACGTTGGCCGGCCCGGAATTCCTTTGGTTGCGGTTCAAGCACGCCGCTCACTTCAGCCACAATTTCAATTTTATTGATGGCATACAACCGTCCGCTGGATTGTATTTCAACCATATGGTTGATCCCTTCAACGGTCAGGGTTGAGAGTTTTTTGCGGTTTGCTTCTGTCTGCTGCCGCGGTAATTCTTTTTTCTGGCTGCTCAGCACATTGCCGATCAGAAAACCGCCCAAAAGAATACCCAGTGCTAATAGTAAGGCATACAATCTTTTCATCCATCCTCCAACGATCAATTATCAGAATTAAATTTTATTTATGTTTTTAAAATGAGGTTGCTCTATTGGGTATTATTCCGATTTCAGATTTCCAGTTTAGAACTTCACATGGTTTTACTAAAAGTCAGGAAGATTTGTGTTCCGCTGCCCAGGGTGCTTTCGACTTTGATTGAGGCCTGATGGGCAGCCGCTATCTTTCCGGCAATGCTCAGTCCCAAACCAAAACCGCCGCTTTTTCTATTTCTCGATTTGTCAATGCGATAAAACGGTTCAAAGATGAAGGGTATTTCCTGTTCCGGAATTCCCGGACCGTAGTCTTTCACCGAAAGCCGGACCTGCTCTTCAGTCCGGATCAGCTGCACTTCCACCGCCGGGGCGGTAGGAGCGGAAAATTTCAGGGCATTATCGATGATATTTCTGATCAGAATACCAATCCGGTCAGCATCCAAAGGCAGTACAACCGGCCCGGATGGGACGGATAAGTTAATCCCGGGTTGGCGGCCAGCGAATTCCCCGGCCACGTGGCGCAGAATAACCGACAGGTCTTCCATTTGGATATGCAAACCGCCATGACCGCTGTCCAGCCTGGCCGACTCCAGTATTTCTGTAATCATGCTTTCAATTTCCCGGATATCTTCAGCCAGGTTTGTTCGGGCCGGCTGGTTCGGTAAAAATTCCAGGGCGACTTTCATCCGGGTCAGGGGTGAGCGTAATTCGTGGCTGACGTCGAGCAGGAGCTGATCACGGGCCTGCAGGCGGTCGCTGATCTGCTGAACCATATGGTTAAAAGCCAGAATCAGTTGACCTAATTCATCTTCGCGGCGGGTTTCCAGCCGAAAAGAATGGTCGCCATGGGCCAGTTTTTCCACACCCTGGCGCAGGGTGATGATCGGTCTTAACTGCCAGCGGATAATCAGGTAAATGGTCAGAATAATGATGGCTGAAAAGAAAAAACTAAGCAGCAGGTGAATTTCTGCCTGGTGTGCCATGCCTTCGGTGCGCAGTTCCATGCGGAAAAGATAAGTGTAACCGGCCTGTCGCAGAAGAATGTAAAAACCGTCATCCTGGCCGATGCGGATACCTTGTCCTTCCTCCGGTTCCGGTAAATTCACCTCGTCAAAAGTTTTCATCCCGGTATTACTGGTCCAGTCCAGGGATGCGCCGCGGATGCGCAGGTCGATATTCAGGCTGTCCACAACCATCCGGGCCCGGGTTGTGTCGGTTGGTGAAGCGATGTCTTCCAGAATGTAGCGGCAATAATTCAGGGCATTGCTGTGAACTTTCGGCAGTTTCTTCCGGGCAAAGAGGGCATGATGGGCGTAGCTTTCGATGATGGAAAGGGTAATATAGGCGGCCAGGAAAGTGATAATGATTTTTGTAAACAGAGACCGGCGCAGCCGGAAATTTAGAGATTTATTCATCTGATTCTCCCAGGAACCGGTAACCCGAGCCCCAGACGGTTTTTATAAAGCGCGGTGTTCTCGGGTCATCATCCATTTTTTTGCGCAACCGGCTGACCAGCACATCAACGGAACGGCTGAAGACTTCCCACTCAATACCACGCAACTGATCCATCAGTTTATCGCGGTCCAGAATTTTGCCGCGATTGCGGATAAAAACGGTCAGCAGCTCATATTCGGCACTGGTTAAATCAAGATTTTTACCATCGACCCAGGCTGCCTGCCGGTTAAAATCGACTTCAAGACCGCTGCTGCGGAATTTGTTCTGCACGGCCGGCTGTTCACCGCGTCGTAAAACAGACTGGATGCGGGCGACAAGCTCACGCGGTTCAAACGGTTTGGGCAGGTAATCATCGGCGCCAAGTTCAAGCCCGACAATGCGGTCGGTAACTTCGCCCCGGGCGGTCAGCATAATAACCGGTGTGCTGTTTTCCTGACGCAGTTTCCGGAGAACTTCAAATCCATCCATTACCGGGAGCATCACATCGAGGATAATCAGGTCGGGATTAACCCGCCGGACCAGGCGTAAACCGCTTTCTGACCCGGCTGAAGCATAAATCTCGAAGCCAAAACCCTGCAGATAATTTTTGAGCAGTTCGTTTAATTTCTGATCGTCGTCAATGATAACAATTCGCCTGGTCAAGGTGTTTTCCTTTGTTTGGGCTGCAAAGCAGAAAGATAAAATAACCGGGTAACCCGGGTATTTCAAAATTGTAACAGGATGTAACCGGGGAAGAAAAAAGATGAAGCAGGGGCGAAGCATTGTTTACAGGATGTTGATCTATACTGAGATT
>DYOS01000018.1:0-32995 GCA_020720405.1 Caldithrix sp.
CCCGGCCGCAGGCTGGTCGCAGGCTCCTCAGAGACTTGTTCCGCTCCGGCGGAATCTTCTCGAAAACTTGTCCCGTTCATTCGGGATGACGGGTTTTCGTTCGTCATTTCGAACGAGCGGAGCAAGGAGAAATCTTGAAGTTTATGTTTAGCAAAGATTCTTCACCTGCCCGGCCGCAGGCTGGTCGCAGGCTCCTCAGAGACTTGTTCCGCTCCGGCGGAATGACAGTAAAAACATCAGATTATGCGGAAAGATTTATTTTTTTATCCTCCCGACACGCAATGCTGTTTAGTGACAAAATCCCGATCAACGGATCAATACCATCTTCCGAACCGATTCCAGCCGGCCGCTTCTGAGTTTATAAAGGTAAACACCACTGGCTGCCGGATGATTCTGCTCATCCAGGCCATTCCAAACCACTTCATAACGTCCGGCCGGATGTTCCCCGGTGACCAGGGTTTTGACCTTCCGGCCAAGCAGGTCAAAAATCTCCAGACTTACCTTTTGCTGTATTCCCAGGGTGTAGGCAATGCGGGTTTGCGGATTAAACGGATTGGGGTAATTCTGCTCCAACAGAAAAGTCAGAGGCAGATCCGGTCTTTCAGCCGGTAAACCGGTAACCAGGCCGGATTCCGGCGTATACATTTTCTGATCACTATACAGAATAAATTCTCCCGGTTTGAGCTGCAGGGTTAACTGCCCGCTCGGCACAGCCAGTGTTTCGCCGCTAAAGAAATTATACCAGTCGCCGCCATGTTGAAAATAGATGGTTGTTGTTTTATCCGTAACATCAAAATTACCAACGACCAGCACGTTATTGCTGATATGCGTCATCTTCATCCATTTTACGGCGCCATCGACATCCATTGTTACCGAAGAATTGACTGCGTCCGAAAAAACACCATATCCGGCACGGATTTTCAACAGGGCCTGCCAGGTTTTATAAACGCGGCGCCGGGCTTCATCCTGAAAATAATCCCAGCGAATCGGCTTATTGCCAACCCGGTCGTTGTAATCAATAGAATAATCATAACCCAGCTCGCTGAATTGCCAGAGCATTTTCGGTCCGGGCATGGTCAGGAAAAAGGCACCCAGTAATTTCTGCCGCTGCAGCGCATTATTCATATCCTTTACAGAATAATCTCCGGACGAAGCCCCATAGGTTAACATTTTATACATCAAGCGCTCTTCATCGTGGCTTTCCATATAGCTGACCAGGTGGGGTACATCCCAGCCCCGGTTCTTATAATAAGCCGTACTAAAATCACCCTTCGAATAAAAGCCCATTCCGGCTTCCTGATAATTATAGACTTTATTATTCCAGACCATCATTCCATACCGGGCCAGGTTTAATTCTTCCGCGTTATCCGTGAAATGCTCAAGAATTACATAAGCCTGATCATTCACGGCCCAAATCTGATCAGCCATACGTTTTAAAATGTTGATGCGGGCGGCATCATAATTCCAGCCATCACCGGGTGTATTGGTAAAACCCTTGCTGAAATCAAAACGGAAACCGTCCACTCTGAACTCAGTCAACCAGTATTGATTGATACGATCAATAAGTTTTTTGGTGGATGGACTTTCATGATTAAAATCGTAACCCCAACTATAAGTGGGATTAGGCGAGGTCACATTGTACCAGGGGTTTTCAGGGGTCGGCTGACCATAGTTTCCTTCATTATACAAACGAACAAATGGCGATTGGCCGTAACTGTGGTTCAGTACCATATCCAGAATAACAGCTATACCACGGGCATGAGCTGCATCAACAAACGCTTTCAGATCTCCGGCTGGTCCGTAATATTTATCGGGAGAAAAATAAAAGGCCGGGTTGTAACCCCAGCTCTCATTACCTTCAAAATCGTTTACCGGCATCAGCTCAACGGCATTGACGCCAAGATTTTCTAAATAATTCAGGGTGTCGGTAAGAGTGGCAAAATCGTGGGCAGCCAGATAATCCCGGACCAGCAATTCATATATGATCAGTTCCGATTGCGCCGGCGGCTGGAAGTCCGTTGTCTGCCAATCATAAACTTCCGGGTTTGTTTTAAAAACAGAGACAAATTCAGTGGTTGCCCCAGCAGGATAATCCTTCAGTGCCGGATAGGTCACTTCCTGGATGTACTGGTCATTCCACGGATCAAGCACTTTCCCGGCATAGGGATCGGCCACCCGGATTTCTCCGTCAACCAGAAATTGGTAAGCGTATTCCACACTGGGTTCCAGTTCGCTGAGGGTTATCCACCAGTAAACTGAATCGGCATCAACCTGCTCCCGTTTCAGATAATAATCTTCGCTGACCTGCCAATCATTAAAATCACCAAGCAGATAAACATAATTTTTATAGGGGGCGAAAAGCACAAAAGTGGCCGTGGTTTGATCAGAAATAGTCAACCCTTCTTTGAACCCGGCCGGACGCGGAGCATCTGCCACTTCCGGATTGACCATAACGGCAAATTCAACTGAATCGCGCAGACCGGAAGTATCAACGGCTATAATTCTGAGCAGCGTCATGCCGGTCGCACCCTGAGCCTGAAAGGTATAATTAAGACTGTCGTCATTCACACTAAATATTTCCAGACCGTCTGATTTCAGAATCATGCTTTCCACTTCAGTACCTAAAGCCACACCAACGGCCTCTATCCCAAGCTGGGCATCCTGTGCGATAAAGACGGGCGAACGGCGACTGTCTCCAAAATCGGTGTTTACCACGGGAGCATTAATCACTATGCTCAGACCGGAGTCAAACAAATCGAGAAAGATATCTGCCCCGCCAACGTCGCGGCCGCTTTTACTGCCGTTCGAATTGCGGAAAACAAAATCCAGTTTGGTTATCTTTTTGAGACGCGAAACGCCATAGTATTCATAAGGATCACCGATGACCAGTTTCCATAAATTGGTTGAAATTTTAGTCAACTGCGCTTTTGGTAAATTGATACCCCAGTCGGCGATGACATTTTTCCAGTTTCCTTCGCCCTCGATAGTTACACCAGTGTGGGCATAAACATCGCTGCCGCTGTAATTTTCCAGACTGGCTGCATCGTTGCCGCCTTCTCCGGTGCAGAGCGAGGCGTCAAAATAAACAATAATTGAATCGAAGCGGGTGGCATAAAGCGGATCGGTATAAACAATCTGGGCAAAACCGACTGCCGAAAGCAGGAAAAACAGGACTATCGCGAATCTATATTTCATAAAGGATCCTTTGTTTTCATAATGATGGATTGCCACGGGGCTAAACGCAGCTTGTTCCCGGATGGTTCAAATTGCGGGTCGCTGGTAAACAGAATCTGCCCGTTCCGGATCAGACCAATAACCTTCGGCGGCAATTCAACAGTTTCATTTGTGTTCGAAAAATTCAAGATAAACAGATAAACAGAAGTACCCTTTTTACTGTAAAGTAAAACCCGGCTGTCTTTGCCAACCGGATACTGCTCAATAAAACCTGAAGACAGGACCGGTTCATTTTTTCTGAGCAAAATCAGTAATTGATAAAGGCGGATCAGGTCGTTTGGTTCGTCCGGCCAGCCGATAACCTCTTTTTCGAACAGCGATGGTTTGCGCTCTTCACCATATTCCTGCCCGTTGTTAACCAAAGGCAGACCGGGCATGGAGAAGTTAAAAATCAGAAAAGGCACCTGTTCACGGTGTCCAAATGTTGTTACTGCCCTTTCCATATCATGATTTTCAAGAAAGTTTAACTGAAGGGTATTAGCCGGGTAATTTTCCGCCTGCAGCCTGACCCAGTCGATTAAAACCGACGGCGGTTCATTCCCAGCCAGGACTTCCTTCTGCAAAAAATTAAGGCTCCAATCATAAACAGAATGGAATGCCTGCAGCGTATAAAAGGGACTTTCCCACTCGGCCAGGAAAAACAAATCGGGTTTAATTTTATTCAGTTCGTCAAACCAGCCTGCCCAGAGTTTTTTATCAACCAGACCGGCCACATCACAGCGATAGCCGTCAATATCCGTTTCCCTGATCCAGAATTTCAGAATATCCAAAACATGGCTGACAGATTCCGGATTTTCGTAATTAATATCTGCGACATCCGTCCAGTCGGCAATCTTTCTTGCCGGTTGTCCGTCCTTATCCCGGCAAATCAGTCCGGGTATTTTAGCCAGGTAAATATAATCCGGGGCCAGATGATTGAGCACCATATCAATGATAACCCTGAACCCGGCCTGATGAGCAGCATGAACCAGTTCCCTGAATTCCTGCAAGGTGCCGTATTCCGGGTTCACGCTGAAATAATCACGAATGGCATAGGGGCTGCCCAGCGATCCTTTGCGCAACGCCTTGCCGATTGGGTATAGCGGCAGGAACCAAAGGACAGAAACACCTAATTCTTTTAGCCGGGGTAAGTCATTTTGCACAGCCAGGAAAGGCTTTTCCTCACTGTAGGCCCGGGGATAAATGGAATAAAGTGTAGCATCAATAATCCAGTCGGGAAGGGCTGGGCCAATCTCCGAACCAAGCCCGGCATATTCTTCCTCAATGCCGAGTAAATCAGCCCGCCGGATCACTTTTTTGTAGAATTTTTTATTCATCTCAGGCAAAGGGATGTCCAATCTGTATGGTATGTTTTAATAAATCACCCAAGTTTTCAAAACCGTTTTTTTGCATACTGTTGACCGATTCGCTGACATCCAGGTTCATGCGCAGTCCGAACAGGGTTATGTCCAGAATGATGTGATTAGTGGCTATGTCAACAATAGCCGTGTTATTGGTCCACGCTGTTTTCCTGCTGTAGCGGTTCTCCGCATCGCCCATCAGCAGTTCATTCTGATCCACCACCAGGATAATTTTATGATCCCAGGTTTTTTCTAAGTTTGATTCTTCAATATTGTAGGTATAAATCGTTGCCCCGGGCAGTTCGGCCGGGGTAAACGAAAACAGAATGACCTGAATGCCGCGCTGCACAGCCATTTTAAGGTCTTCGGTCAGCAGGGTGAATTCCCGTTGCCAGACCGAAAGATAAATTGAATTTACAGCCCGGGTAATCATTTCCTGAGCGCGGTGAATCATGTGCTGATAGCCAACCACATTCCAAAGATGACCCGGTTCGATGGTGGTATCAAAGCTGGCCAGCGATTCCCGGGCTTCTTTGATTCTGGAATCAAACTGGCGCTGCAAAAGCTGGAACAATTCTTCCGGCGGGAGAGGGATGTATTTAACCGGTTCGCTGTAAGTGCCGTTCACCGCCCCCATCTCTTCCAGTTTACGGATGACATCATATATGGCCGAGCGCGGTACACCGGAATTTTTACTCAGTTCGTAGCGGGTACTCGGGTAGTTTTCCAGCAGAGCGATATAGGCTTTGGCCTCATAGGAAGTAAAGCCCAGTAATTTCAGCCGCTCGGTTATTCTTTCCTTATTCATTTGACATCCTGTTCCTGAATATGGTGTAAGCTGCGGATCAGCGCTTTCCGCCAGAACGGCCAGTTATCGCCCTCGGCCGCAGTGACGGCGCGGGTTATAGTTCTCGATTTCAATTCCTGCACCAGTTGGGCGTGTTTTTTGTCCGGAGATAATAAGCTGTAACAAATGGTGATACTTTTCAGATTTCTGGCCTGAGCCAAAACCATGGGCAGACGCCCGGCTTCAAATTGCGGTGACTGTAGAATCAGGTGCTGCGGCTTAAAAGTTAATTGGGGCAAAATTTCAAGCAGCGTCCAGGCCGGTTGTGAATGGGCAGCCAGGGTTACAGCCTTTATCTGCAGCGACGGGAAACGCATTCGTAAAGCGGTGACTGCCTCTTCCGCTGATCTGACCAGAGCAGCAGATTCTGCCTGATCCAAATTTCCGGTACAGAACAGCGCGGCAAAGTTTTCCGCATGACCCGCCGGGCGCATATTTTCAATGATGACCTGGGCTTTTCCTTCCTGCAGATAGGCGTCACCCTGGACAAATACCAGCAGGTGAATCGGGCTTAACCGGTCCGGCGCATAAAAGATAAAACTTTTATCCGTCTGAAAAACTACCGTATCCGGTTCAGTGGTTATTCTTTTACGGTCGGCCAGGGCCGCCAGCGGAAACTGGTAATGCGGCATATACAAAAGAGAATGCGTACCCGACGCGGTACGGCTGGATTTTTTATTTTTTGGATCCGGAATCAGTCGGTTTTTCAAATAAAACTGGTATTCCAGAGAGGCCGAGTCCGGCAGAACCAGCCGGCACTGATAAAAATCCGTTTCAAAAATTTGATCCATTGGTATGGCCGGAAGCGTCCAGCCCGTAATATCGCCAACCAGCCCGACCATATGGTGATCCGGGTTTTCGAAGATAAATGTAACTGTTGTGTCTTCAACAAGCGGCATATCCGGGTGATCAAACCAGAAATCCTGCAGGGCAATGGCCTGTGTTTCGGCATCCTTTTCGGCCAATTCGCTTATCCAGCCGGCAAAATCACCCTTGTATTCCGGTGTGCAGCCGGCCATCCATAAAACAATGAATAACACCCGCCAGATCATCTTTATCCTTTCACACTGCCCAGAGTCAAACCGGAAACCAGCCAGCGACTAAGTGCAATAAACAAAACCACGACCGGCAGACTAACCACGATGGCACCGGCCGAATACAAACCCCAGGCCACTTCCATATTCGACGAGAACAGCTTTAAGCCCATCGGCAGGGTGAAGAGGTCAGGGTCCTGTATCAAAACCGCAGCCACAAGATATTCAGACCAGGCGGTCATAAAGGAAAACAGGGCGGTTATGGCCAGCGCCGGCAGCGCCAGCGGCAGAATGATTTTGAAAAAAATCAGGGCCGGGCTGGCTCCGTCAACCAGGGCAGCTTCCTCCAGACTGTAAGGAATGGTGTCGTAATACCCCTTCATCTGCCAGATGGTAAAAGGCAGGGCAGTAGCGGAGTAGGCAATAATCAATCCGATATAACTGTCATAGGCCCCAATCCGGATCAGCATGATAAAAAGAGGCAGAAGCAGCATGGTCACCGGGAACATCTGGGTAGTAATCAGTCCGATCATGGCTGAGTTGCGGCCCTTAAATTTGTAACGGGAAAAAGCATAACCGGCTATCGCAGCCAGGGCAACAGCGAAAAAAGTAACTAATACCGAAACAATCAGGCTGTTGCCCATCCAGGTTAAAAACGGCTGCCGGGTAAAAAGATCGGCATAGGTCTGGAAGGTAAAATTTTCCGGGATAAGGGCCAGCGATTTACTGAGCAGGCGGTCGCCCGGGCGAATAGAAATCGAAAAAACAACCAGCACCGGGTAAAGTGAAAAAAGCGAAAAGAGGCTTAGGATCAGATAGGTTAAAAATTTTTGCAGACCGGTTAAACCGCGGCTTTTACTCATCATTTTACCCGTAGATATTTTCTGTGGCTTTGGTACGGCTGATAAATTTCCAGCTGAACAGGAGCAGGATGGCGAAGATAAGCATGGAGAATGCCGCAGCATAGCCCATGCGGAAATAGGTAAAACCGGCTTTATAAACCCAGGAGACCAGGATGTGGGTTGAATCCGATGGCTCGCCGCCGTTGGAAACCAGCCAGACTACATTAAAATTGTTAAAGGTCCAGATAACTCCGAGGGTGATCGCCGGCACCATAACCGGTTTCAGCAGGGGCACGGTAATATGGCGGAACTGGCTCCAGCGGCTGGCGCCGTCAATATCAGCCGCCTCATACAGACTATCCGGGATGCTTTGCAAAGCGCCCAGGGCAATAATCATCATAAAGGGGAATCCCAGCCAGATATTGGTTATCAGACAGGCGGTAAAAGCGCCCCATTCTGTGGAAAGCCATGGGAACTCTAAGCCAAACAGCCGGCCGAGCATAATATTGATTACGCCATATTCGCTGTTGAACATCCCGCGCCAGGTTAAAGCGGTGATATACTGCGGCACCGCCCAGGGCAGAATAAGCAGGGTGCGGAAAATAGTTTTCCCGTGAATATCCTGGTTAATCAGCAGAGCCAGTGACACACCAATTCCGACATGAAAAATCAGATTCAGCACCGTCCATAAAATCGTCTTGGAGAAAAAATACCAGAATTGCCGGTCGGTGATGACATTCAGGTAAGCGCTTATCCCGGTTATCTCCCAATCCCTGAAATGAGTCAGGTTCATATTCGAAAAAGAAATTACAACATTGTAAATGAACGGGAAAAGAACGATCAGACTCATCACCAGTACCGCCGGCATGACGTACAGGTAAACCAGGCCGTTGTTTTGATATTGCTGTGCAGATTTCATATTACTGTCTGTTTTCCCTGATTAATTTTTCGGCCAGAATCTGCATTTCCTGCGCCGCCTGTTCCGCGCTGACCCGCCCGGTGAATATGCCCTGATAGGCTGGACGCATGGCATCCCAGACCCAGCGCATTTCTGTAATCACCGGCATTGGCCGTCCGACCTGCATCTGATCGATAGCCTGACGGATCAATTCATTGGAGTTGACCAGGGAATCGGCATAAGCATTCTGTGATGCCGGGATTGACCCGCTTATCTCAGTAAAAGATAGCTGCACTTCGTCACTGGTCAGGAATTTTATAAGCTCAATAATAACCTGCCGTCTTGCACCGGTTTCATTCACATTCATCACATAACCCATCGGTGAGACCAGTGGTGTGGGCCATAAACCTGTCTCATCAATGAGCGGGATACGGGCAATACCGATATTTATCCCATCCTGCAGATAGGTTGCCCAGGACCAGGGGCCGTTGATGATCATGGCGGCAGCGCGGTCTTTAAACAGGGCATTGGCAATTTCATAATCACATTCATGGGGAATAATCTGGTGCGTATTGGCCAAATCATAAATCAGCCGGGCAGCTTTGGCCACTGCTGTGGAATTGAGACTTGGCTGCAGATTCTCATCAAATATCCAGCCGCCATAACCGCCGATAAAGGGCACGGCAAAGAACGGCTCCGTATAGTTCCAGGCCAGGGCATACCGTTCCGGCCGGCCGTCGCCGTTTTCATCCACGGTCAGAATTTGTCCCATTCGGATCAGTTCGGCGATGGTTTGCGGCGGCTCGGGAACCAGGTCTTTATTGTAAACCAGGCAAAGATGATTGCCGATACGGTCGGCAATCTGGAAAAGATGACCCTGAAACCAGGTATTGGCCGGAAACGGTTTCTGCAGAAAACGGCCGGTAAAAGTACTATCGAAAAAAGTCTCCAGCGGCTGGATAACCCCAAGCTCGACCATTGGTCCGATATTATCACTTGCACCATGCAGCAGGGCGGGACCTTTTCCGGCCAGAGCACTGACAATAAAATTTGTCCTTGCTTCTTCCGGCGCATAAAAAAGCTGGGCAAACCGATATTGTGGAAATCTTGTGGAAAACCGTTCCAGATGCTGATTTAGCAACTCCCGTTCAGTCGGCCTTAACGAAGTCCAAATAATTATTTTTTCTGTTGCCTTTTTACAACTCGCTGTAATTATTAGACTTACAAATATTATCAAAAAAACAGGGCTGAACAAAAGTACACGTTTAGCAAAGTTAACTTTTTTACAATTTTGGTTCATAAAATGTGGAAAACCTTTCGGAGCCCTTATTTTTCAAGGTGCCGGAACCATTTGTAATAAAGTATCACAGATAGTATAACCAGCATAATCATCAGTACGCCAAACTGGGTCCAGGAACGGAAGATAAACATCATCCAGCCCATAAAAAGAATCACCTGCCAGGGCACCGCAAAGAATATCGCCGAAATATCCCGGCGGTTCTCCGTATGAATGGCCTCAAGTTCGGTGCTGCTTATCCGGGCCCGGACCGGTCCCCAGAATCCAAAGGGTCGGGTGGTTTTGTAAAAATTAGCCAGCACTTCATCGGACGATGGTGGGGTCAGAAGCGTTCCGGCGATTAATCCGATCAGGGATACACCAGAAGCTAAAGTGAACGACCAGTATTCAGGGATTTCAGGCATGAATATGCGCTGAAGAATGGCCGTGATCATACCGGAGGCAATACCCCAGGCAAAGCCGTAACCATTAAAACGCCACCAGTACCAGCGCACCAGCATCGGTACAATCATCCCGGCACCAATACTCATGGTAATCCAGCCCCAGATTTCATTGATATTTTTGACAAAGAGACTAAAGACCAATCCGATAATCACTATAATCACACTGGCCCAGCGCGAATGACTCATCAGAGTTTTTTCAGAAGCTTTTGGATTGATGTAGGCTTGATAGATATCGCGTACCCAATATGCAGCCCCGGCATTTACGGTTGAATCAAAAGTGGACATGGCCGCGGCCATCAAACCGGCGACAAGAAAGCCCTTCACCCCGATCGGCACCATTTCATTGATGACAAACGGCAGTACTTTTTCCGGGTCACTGATAATCACATTCTGTGCGCCATAACCGATACCCATCAGGGCGATAGCGGCTATAAACGGCCAGCGGAAGGAGAGCAGAAAAGTCCAGAACAGAGACAGCAAACCGGCCTCGCGGTCATTTTTGGCGGCAAAATAACGCTGAATCATATAACCGGAGGTGCCACCACTGCCTTCAATCACAACCTTAATCAGGTAGAATATAATGGCAATGCCTATAAAATTAAACATCGAATAGGTTGACTCGGCTGGCAGATTCAGCTTCCAGTGTGGAATGGCGCTCAGCCAGTCGCCGCGGGTCCATTCGTGGGCTATAAAACCGCCGTCGCGCAGCGGCAGAGAAACCTGGAAAGTTTCCGGTAAAGCATATTTAGTAAAGGCAATAAAAGTTATGATTATAATCGTCCCAAAGATAATCGCCCCCTGGAAAACATCCGTCCAAACCACACCATAAAGTCCCGAAGCTACGGTATAGATCATGGCTAAAACGATCATCAATGTTGCTGCCCAAAATTCCGGTGGAAGACCCCAAAAAGCGGGAATCTCCAGAAACTCACCGATAAACTTGCCGGAACCAATGGCGAAATAAGTGATCATGGCGATCGTGACGACAATGATGGAGACCGCTGCAATCAGCCGGGCAATATCGCCGTCCCGCCGCTGGCCAAAGCGTAAATGCATCCACTCGGCCAGGGTCATAACCTGCGCCCTGCGGTTCCATTTACCCATAAAGATCATCAAAAAGGCCATTATTAAAGTTACTCCGCCCCGGATTTCAATAAAAAAACCGCTCATTCCCAGGGCGTAAACAAGAGCGACGTTGATCATCGTTCCGCTGATATCCAGGTTTGAAGACATACCGGAAGCGCCCAGCGCCCACCAGGGAATGCCCCGGTCACCCAGAAAATAGGAATCGATATTCCCGGATGCTTTTCGCTGAAAATACAAACCAATAAGCACCATACCGGTCAGGTAAACCAATACAATTACATAATCAATTACTGCCATAACAACTCCGGTTTTCTTCGTGTGAAACGGTAAAGCCCGCCTGAGAAATCAGGAAAAAAATCAGCCCCGGCTGACGGGGCTGATTTTTAAATGTTTTATCTGACTGGAGCAGATTATTTCATCAGAACCATTTTTTTTAACTAAAACATGATCACTAGCCTCAAGCTTGTAGAAATAAAGACCAGAAGCTGCCGGTGCCAACTGTTCAAACGTCGCCCCGTTTTGCAGGGCCTGATACAGGCGCCAGGCTTCAGACTCATCCCGGGTAAAAAGATGGCGGGCGGCAAGCTGCACATTCATTTTAGCAAAGGCAGATTTTAGTTCAGCATCGGTAATTTCAATTGGGGCCAGTACCTCACGGGATTTGTAAAAGGCCAGAATAAGTTCATTTTCGATTAGCTCAAGCCCTTGCTTTACTTGCGGATCAGACAGGAGCTGGTCATTATTTTCAACATCGAGCAGCAGGGTTTCGGCAATCATGTTATCAAGAATTTTCAGACGGGCGGTCCGGGTGTCCGGGATTCCCGTTGATTGAATGAATTCCTGATAACGCTGGTTGAAATTCGAAACAGTGATGATATGGCTTTGATCTATTACAGCTATGTTTTGGGGGGATGATTTCCGGCAGGAAAAAAGGAAAAGCGGGAGAAGGATAAAGGGTAAAAAACGATAAACCCTTTTCATTTTAACCAATCATCATTTTGTATTTCCCTGAACGAACAGAGTATGCGGAAACGTAACTCAATTTATAGTGACTGATGCTATGATTTCAATATGCAATTGTCAAGAAAAATATCGGTTTTATACGACTATGGCTGATTATTTACCGAAAATTTATTTTCTTCTCAGCACACATGTTTTCCGGGGAAAAATCAAAATCATCTGCGGGAGTATTTTCCACAATATTTCTGTTTTTACTGAAAATTTTCAGAGCGTAAACCCCGATAGGATTGGCCCATTATCCTTACTTCACAGGGTTTATTACATACAGATCTCAGACAGGTCTCACCTGAATTCTTGGAGAATTCAAATCATAAAACTACATTGCCCCGACTTATGCAGATTTACGGGAGACGGTTTGTGAAGAAGCTCATATTTACCCTGATTACCATTTTCTTGGCTGTTATTATTTTTGTTCTGGTTGAGGTAACGCTGCGCCTGAGTGGTGTTGGGCAGGACTATGATCTGTTTTATTCCGCCGGAGAAAACTGGCAGGTCAATCAAAAAGCCGGTGCCAAATATTTCTCACAAAATGATATCGCCATTCCTCAATTAATTGAGCAGTCATTTCCAAAAAAGAAAGAAGCAAATACCTTCCGTATCTTTTGTCTTGGCGGCTCGAGCACGGCCGGTTTTCCTTACGAGGTCAATATCAGTTTTCCCTTTTTTACAAAAATACTGCTACAGGAAAGCAGTGCCGGTAAAATTGAAATGATCAATCTTGGCTTGTCCGCTGCCAACAGTTACACCGCTCTCGATTTTACCCGCCAGATCTTAAAAATGGAGCCTGATCTTATTTTGATTTATATGGGGCATAATGAATTTTACGGTGCCCTGGGCACCGGCTCGGCCGAATTCGTTTCGGCAAACCGGCACATAACACGGCTCGCTATTTTTCTCCGTGATTTTCGTTTGTTTCAGATCTTTCAGAAAGTTGTCGCCAGATTCACTGCCCAACCAAAGGCAGATAAGAATCTGATGGAGGCGATGATTGCGAAAAATGATATTCCGTATGGCGGAGAGATTTTTCAGATCACCCACCGCCATTTCCGCCAAAATCTGGAAGAAATCATCCGCCAATTCCGCAGCCAGCATATTCCGGTTATCACTGGCACGGTGGTCAGCAATCTTTCCGCACAGATTCCTTTGTCCTCAATTCCGGCACAGCTTTCCGATTCACTGCTGGAAAACGAGGCTTTAGAATCTTACCGTAAGGGTCAAATTTTACTCAGCCAGGGCAAAAACCACGAAGCAAAATTAGCTTTTATCAAAGCCCGTGATCTGGATGGTACCCGATTCCGGGCGGCCGGAGAAATAAATACCATTATCCGCAGTGTTTGCGCCGATTTTCAAATTCCATTAGCTGATATTGAGGAACAGTTTTTTCAGTCCGCAAAAAACGGAATTCCGGGCAGAGATTTATTTTTAGAACATCTCCACCCCAATGTCAGCGGTTATGCCTTAATTGCCCAATGCTTTAGCCAAAAAATACAGGAAACTTTTCCGCAAAAATTTAAAGATAGTGACCGTGCGGGTGAACAGACGGAAAATCTGGTTCGGAGAGCAGGGGTAACCCAACTCGATGAGCTGATTGGTGAATTAATTGTCAGCAGACTGATGAGCAGCGCACCGTTTTATGGGAGAGTACCGTTTAATCTGACTTACCGGGAACAGGATAAAATTTATGAGACTGCTTTGAGCCACACCAAAGGTAAAATCTTTTGGGATGAAGCCCATTACCAGCTCGGAGATTATTATCTGCAGCAAAACCGTCACACTGAAGCGGTTGATGAATATAATGCGGTGCGGCTGGCCCATCCCGAATTATACACACCTTATTTCAAGATCGGCCGCGTGGCGGAACAAAAAGCTGAGTATTCAGAAGCGGCCGAATGGTATTTACAGGCTTTGAAATTGAACCCGGAAGGGCATTTTTTATATGCCAAACTGGGTCTTATCTACCTGGCCGCCGAACGCTTCCCGCAGGCTCTGAATATTCTTGAGCAGTTGATGGAGAAGGAAAAACAGCAGAGCCGGCTTTCTGCTGAAGCATACCGGGAAGCCTGGTACCTACTCACTGTAGCCATTGCTCAGAATCAGAAAGTAGAGCGGGCCAGGGATGAACTGCATTTGTTTCTGCGGCAGTATCCCGATCATCCCGAGGCACTTGATCTGCTGCAGCAGGTTGAGCAGGTCCTGTTCAAAAAATAGCCTCGCTCACCCCAAATTAAATTAGCCGCTACTGATTTGTCCGGCCCTAGTTTAAAACAACAATTCCGTACGGTTCGAGGCTGAGTTCTGCTTTAGCTTCATTCACCGGGAGAGAATTTTTTGTCAGCAGATCAGTAAATGTTTTCCTGCCAGATTCAGGATCAATTAACTTAAAGTTTACAACCGTCTGTTTTTCGCTGTTATTGATCAGAACATAGATTTTCTGGCCAGCCAATTGTCGGCTGAATCCAAGAATACCTTGTTCATTGTCGACCAGAAAATACTCGAGACTACCTGTCGAAAGCGCCTGGTTTTGACGGCGTAAATGAATGTATGATTTGTACCAGTCAAACAGGGAGCGGTCAAAAACAACCTCATCCATCGGTCTGGCTTTTCCGGCAGGATGAGCTGTTTCCGGCTGATAAACCAGTTCCGGCCAGACCATTGGTTTACGGCAATCCGGGTCATCTCCGCCCCACATCCCGGCTTCATCCCCATAGTAAATCATTGGGGCACCGGGCAAGGTCATCTGCAGGGCAACCAAAAGTTTTAGTTTCGCTCTTTCGCTGTCATTCGGTTTCCGTATATTAAATTTTGAATTCTGCTGAACATTACCGCCATGATCGACCCACAAATCAGGATTAACAATCTGGCTGGCCAGCCTCTCCATATCATGACTGTTGGTCAGATTGAGCAGACCGAGTGCACGGTTATAAGAATAATCCCGGTAAATCAGATTCAGTGAATCGGTAAAAGCCTGCGGGTTGATCTGTTCCGCATCATTGGCGATAAACAGGCGTAAAGCGCGGCCAAAACGGTAGTTCATAACTGCATCAAATACATCACCCTGCAGCCAGGGCGCGGCATTGAACATTTTGTTATTCGGCCAATCCTGCCACCATACTTCGCCGGTGATATAAGCATTTGGATTGACTTCTTTAACCCATAACCGGAACTGTTTCCAGAACGGAATGGGTACCATTTCCGCCACATCCAGCCGCCAGCCATCAATTCCATCCGCCGGATCGCCGTCACCATCCGGATCACCCCAGCGTTTAACCACGGCCCGGATATGACCGGCAGCCGCCTCATTCAGACCATCCGCGGTTTCGGTAATTTCCGGTAAATCCTTCACGCCGCTCCAGCCTTTGTGCTGAAATTCATTTTCCGTTGTGGCCGGATCATCCCAGCGGGTGATAACAAACCAGTCCCGGAATTCAGACTGTTCCTGGTTTCTGACAACATCATCGAATGCCCAGAACGTAGTACCGACATGGTTAAACACCCCGTCGATAATCACTTTCATCTGCCGCTTGTGGACTTCAGCAACCAGTTTCAGAAAAAGACTGTCCGCACTTGTCCAGCGCCAGGTTGACGGATCTGCCGGATTTTCTAAAGCCCAGATCTGCCGGTCACCCTGTGCATCGGGTCCGAAATTATTATCGATATGGTGATACATGGTGGCATCATATTTATGGAGGGAGGGCGACTCGAAAAGTGGATTGAAATAGATGGCTGTGATGCCCAGTTCCTGCAAATAATCGAGCTTATTCAAAACACCCTGTAAATCTCCGCCGTAGCGCCGCAAACCATGGTTCCAGTAAAAGTCATGCCCGTTTGATTTTTCCCATTCCTGTAGCTCATACCAGTCAGAGGTCCAGGGATGATTCTGCCAGCCTTCGGGAACCATATAGGGCCAGCAGCCCTGCATATCCTGCGGCTGCGGATCATTGGACGGATCACCATTGGCAAACCGTTCCGGGAAAATCTGGTACCAGACGGCTTCGTTGGCCCAGGCCGGCTGAACTTCCACGTTTGCGTCATTTTTCGCCGGATTATTCTGGCAGGAAACCACACTGAAGGACAGGAGCAGAAGAAAAAAATATTTCATATTTGCCTCGTTTCAAGTATGCTCAGCTCAAAATACAACTATTAAAACAAGGTATAGATAAATGGTGCCAGAGCGCTGCCCTGAGTCAGTACAATTAACAGCCCTAAAAGGAGAAGAATAGCCACAACAGGCATCAGCCACCATTTTTTGTTCAGCCGTAGAAATTCAAAATACTCACTGATAATATTAAATTTGGACATGGATCAACTCCCCTTCCCAGTCAGATAGTTAATACATTTTTTTATAATCTGATAATTTCTTTTCTTTTAACCGCCAATAGGTATCCTTCGCCGGATCAGCCTTCAGATCAAGAAAATTTTTACCGGACACTTTGGCCAGCAGGGCGAGTGGTGATAAAACAAAAAAGAAAATCAAGACCAGAATCAGCCGCGAAACCAGCCAGCCGAGAGCGAGGGCCAGGGTCATCCAGATTTTGTAGACGGTTTTTAATAAAGCCGGAAACCAGACCGTGCAGGTGACCAGGCCAGCAACCACAACGAGTAATGTTGCCGGGATTGAATGACCGGCCCCGCTGTACCACAGATAAACCGCGGCTGCACTGAGCATCAGACTCATCAGCCAGCCAAATTGCTTTAATTTACGATCAGAATATTCCAGGCTATGTAAATCCGCCCGGATGTCTTTAATCCAGTTCATATTCTTTCTTCCAGTCACGGGATTCATTGTAGGGCGGCTGCTCATCGCGGTGAAAAACATAGGAACCGATGACCAGTATATCCATCTCAGTGCGCATAAAACAACGATAGGCTTCGTCCGGTGTATGGACAATCGGTTCACCGCGCACATTAAAGGATGTATTGATCAACACCGGACAGCCTGTTTTCCGGTCAAAAGCAGAGATCAGATCATAGAACAAGGGATTTTCAGTCCGGCTCACCGTTTGAATCCGTGCCGAATAATCAACATGGGTTACAGCAGGAATCTGCGAGCGCAGAACCTGCAGTTTTTCAATACCTGACAGATTTCGATTTTCTTCAGGAACCGGTAAACGTTTTTCAGGCCGGACATCACAAACCAGCAGCATGTAGGGACCCGGCCGGTCGATATCAAACCATTCAGCGGCCTTGTCTTCCAGAACCACCGGGGCAAAGGGTCTGAAGCTTTCCCTGAATTTGATTTTGAGATTCAGTTTTTTTTGCATTTCGGGATGGCGGGCATCACCAAGGATGGAACGGTTGCCGAGGGCGCGCGGACCAAATTCCATCCTGCCCTGAAACCAGCCGATTACTTTCCCATCGATCAGCCAATCAGCGGTTTTTTCGGTCAGTTCCTGCGGGTCGAAGCGCTGGTAAACCGCCTTGAAAGGCGCTACAAAATCCAGGACGTCAGGGTCCTCAAATTTCGGACCGAGCAGAGAAGCTTTTTGCCGGTCGGCAGCGCCGCTCACCGTTCTGGATTTTTCAAAATGATGGTGATGGGCAATCAGCGCGGCGCCAAGCGCTCCACCGGCATCGCCGGCCGCCGGCTGTATCCATAACTCATCGACCAACCCGGAACGCAGCAGTTTGCCGTTGGCCACAGAATTGAGAGCAACTCCGCCGGCCAGACAAAGATTTTTGCATCCGGTCAGTTGCAAAGTATGACGCACCATACGGAATAAAATTTCTTCCGTCACGACCTGTACCGAAGCAGCCAGATCCATTTCCCGCCGGGTCAGGGCACTTTCCGGGCGGCGCGGCGGACCGTCAAACAAGCGGCTGAAGCGGTCGGAGGTCATACGCAGCCCGGTAAGGTAATCGAAATACTGCAGATTAAGCCGGAAAGAACCGTCTTCTTTCAGATCGAGCAGGTGTTCATAGATTTTATCGGCATAGACCGGCTCGCCGTAGGGTGCCAGTCCCATCAATTTATATTCCCCGGAATTGACTTTAAATCCGGTGAAATAGGTAAAAGCAGAATACAATAAGCCAAGCGAATGCGGAAAATGCAATTCGCTGAGCAATTCGAGGCGGTTCTCCCGACCAATCCCGATCGAGGCTGTTGCCCATTCACCAACACCATCCACGGTTAAAACGGCAGCTTCACCGAATGGCGATGGAAAAAAGGCAGACGCAGCATGGGATTCATGGTGTTCTGGAAACAAAATCTGACCATTGAAATTCAGCTCTTTGCTGATCAGATCGGGTATCCACAGTTTTTGTTTTATCCACAGCGGCATGGCTTTGAGAAAGGAGGGCAGGCCATGAAATGGTCTGGCCAGGTAAGTTTCCATGAGCCGGGTAAATTTCAGGAACGGTTTGTCATAAAAGGCGACAGCAGAAAGCTGAGCGGCTTCAATACCAGCTTCGGAAAGACAATATTGTATGGCCCGGCGCGGGAAATCCGGATCATGTTTCCTGCGGCTGAACCGTTCTTCCTGAGCGGCGGCAATAATTTCACCGTCCCGCAGGATGACTGCAGCAGAATCGTGATAATAAGCTGAAATACCAAGGATATACATAATAAGGAAATACCGTTTTATTTTTTTCTGCGGATATCAGGATCAAGAAGAGACATAATTGTTATTTTCATACTTGATGATTGCAGGTTTGATAAAATATTAATTCAGCAACAGAACAGCAATTATAAACCTTGAACTTTAGGCGGAGAGAGCAAACAAGTGGCTTGAGCAACTTGTTAAGCATGCAGCGCTTCAATAAAGTCGTCGGGTGTAACTTCTGCCTGTTTGAGGAGACCGGCAAGTGTTCCGATTTTCAATTCCCGATGGTTAGGTACAATGCAACCCGAAGAACCACGCCTCATAACAATATGGCTATCGCGCTGACGCACAACAACGAAACCAAGACGCTCCAATGTACGAACTGCCGTTGCTCCAGAAACGACAGGAAATTTAGGCATGTTCTGTAATTTGGAAGGTGGTTAAAAATGGTCGACCGACAACCGAATATGGAAATTCTTCCAGGTAAAGTTCGGTAGCTTCACGCAAATTGGCAATTGCTTCCTCTACTGTTTCGCCTTGCGTCGTTGTACCGGTTTCCGGGTTGAGTGCCACATACCCCCCTTCAGGGGCAGGAAATAAAACGGCTGATAGTTCCATGCACTTTTCCTCTAAGGATAGGACCATAACGGACTTATAGTTCTCTGCTATTCTGCCAAGGAATTAATTCTATCTTATTTTTCTCACAAAGTTCACAAATTATACAAAAGTTTTTTTAATCTGTAGCGTTGTGTCTTTAGTGAGCATTTGCAATTTCCTACCATAAAGCAGTGCTGAAATATTACTTTTATTACAAGTAATAAAATCGGCTCTGCCTGGGCAGAGCCGATTAAAAAAATCAATAACCGGAATTACTTCATCAATACCATTTTCATGGTCTTGTTGTAGTTCTGAGAAGTTAACTGATAGAAATAAACACCGCTGGTTACAGTATTACCGCGTTTATCCACGCCGTTCCAGAGAACTTTGTGGCCGCCGGCCTGCTGTGTACCATTGAGCAGAGTAATTACTTCACGACCCAGGGCATCGAAGATAACCAGTTTCACATCCGAAGGCTGATCCAGGGTAAAACTGATGGTGGTTACCGGGTTGAACGGGTTCGGATAATTGCCGACCAGGTTCGAACGACGGGTAACTTTTACTTCGTTTTCGAGACCACTGAGGGTACCGTTATCAAAATCCCAGCTGAAGAAGAAATTAGGATCGATTGACCCGAACTGGCTGTGAATGGTGAAGGTCGGATTCTGATCGTCAATGTTTTCAATATGGTTCAGTCCATAACCGCCTTCATTATCACCACCACGGATGCCGAATTTAAATTCTTCACCAATGATGTCGTTGCTGTCCGGATCAGCATAGTACTGAATCTGACGTGTCCAAACCGTATCACCGGCGGTGGCGTCACCATTGGAAGCATCATCCCACATGCGTTTGTAATCGAGTGTCATCAGGTGAACACCCCAGTCGCCGTTACCGGTCGGGTTGCCCCAGCCATATTTGGTGGCCGGGCCGTTCATGGCTACACCATAAGTCTGAATGGTTTCAGGATCAACAATATCAACATCACCCTGAATGTCGTTTAAAATAGTGCCGGGATTCAGCTTTAACTGCCAGTATGCCGGACGCAGATCGACTTCCCAGGTAACCAAAACATCCTGAGAAACAAGGTCGGTATTGCGGAAGCGCGGCTGACGATGAGAATCGGTATCACCGGAAATATTATCTGTCGCTTCAACAACTTCACCTACACCAACAGATGCTGGAAGGTCAAGAACACGGTTGTTCAGTTCAGTTTCAAAATTGAAATAGATTTCTTCGAAGCGGACACCGCGTTTGAGCTTGTAATATTTGTATTCAAGAGTGGTGCCGAGGGCAACACGCTCAACCGTGAAGGTGCCGGCATAATAATTTACCGGGAAAAGCTGTTTGATCAGGGTATCAGAATCCACAATAGCGGTTCCGTTATAGCCCCATTCAACAACAACTGTATCACCAACTTCGAAACCATTTTCGTTGGTGGCGCGGTTCAGATCCGCCGTGAATTTAACCTGAATGGTGTCTTCACCAGCGGCCGCAACCGGCATAATATTATTCCAGTAAAAGAATTGAACCGTTGTGTCCTGATGCGCTACAATATGACGATTATCGATGTCTTCATGGGTAATACCGCCCTGATCCCAGCTGCCCAGGGTAAATTTCCAATTAACATCAACCGGGGTGCCAACATCACCAACCGGGTAAGCGCCGCTCCAGTAATCCGAATCGCCTTCACGGTTCAGGATGATCGAGTGTGACCAGCCTTCCATGCTGCCGGCGATATGAACTTCCTGGGTGGCAGGATCAAAATTAGGATGAGTGGACATATTAACGCGGAAGAAAACATCGAGCTTGGCCGGATCATCCGTATAGGGTGCATCACGGTGTCCGACATATTCTACCGGTAACACGGTATCGGTAGCCGGAACCTGCATGGCACGATTCGCTCCGCTGGCCGCGCCATCCGCGCCGGGCAGATCGTTTTCCCAGGCATTGGTAAAGGTACCGTCGACATTTTTAATATTGCCGCCGAATTTGTAATACACATCGCTGCCGATCTGATCTGCCGGGAATTCCCATACGATTGACCAGTAATCGCCACCGTCGCTAAGCATCGGGTTGGCATTAGCTGCCCAGCCCTGCAAACTGCCGCGTATATCGACCGTACCGGTTGAATCAACCAGACCGTTGATCCGGGAAACATTGGCCCTGAAGGTAACCTTGACTATGCTGGGGCCGGCATCCATGGTGTGAGCACCAAGGAAAGTAAAATTATTCTGTTCGTAAACAATCCATTCCGAATCATCGGCATTGGTGCCGGCCTGGCTGGCCCAGTCGGTATTTCCGGAAGTTACGGATGACTTCCGAACCATGGTATGTTCACCAGTTGCACCGGTGACTCCGGCAGCATCCCAGGCAGTACCAGGATCCACGCCAACAACACCAAAAACATCAATAACCGTATCGCCGTGTTTCAGAACCAAGGCATCATCGCCATTGTAAAAAGTAGCTTCACTTGTGACATCAGCAAGTGCTAATATCGTAGCTTCTGCGCTAGAATTAGCGACAATAAAGACATCGCCGTCGGCAATTGTACCAGCGAAAACATACGTTCCGGATGGCGTAGGGCCGCCATTATTATACCGTTCAACGGTATAACCGGAAACATCAACCGGTGCGCCGGTTCCGTTGAATATTTCGAAAGCTTTGTTATTACTTGTGCCTTCGATGTACTCCGAAAAAAACAAATCTGTCGCCTGGGCAAACAGACCGCCCGCCAATACGAGCATGGTGATAAACGTTGCAATAACGTTTCTCATTGGACCTCCTGAGGTTTGTGATGGGTTAATTAAGCAAGGGTTTAAACACAATATATTCTGCATCACCGCTTAAAATTCCACGCCGAAACCGACCGACTGAATTTTATCAATGATGCCATAATCCATATAACTGTAATCTATCTGAATTTGCGACAAGCCGGGCACAAAATAACGTACTCCGACACCCATGGTCAAGCCTTCCTGAATTTGATTGCGCATCAGGGACTGATAACCGCCGCGCAGGAAGAAAACCTGACGGAATGCATATTCAGCGCCCAGGTTCATGATGGTCGTATTATCACTGGGCACAACGGCATCCACAGCCAGGCTCAACTGGCTGGATTCGGTCTGAACAGCCTCCATTGAAACACCGACTCTGAACAAAAGTGGTATTGGCCATTCGGCAGTTTTCAGTTTAGAGGTAATGGTCGGATTATTACCAAGGTGATCGGGATCCGGATCGTAGGTATGATCGAGGTCCTTGCCATCCATCTGCATTTTTGTCCCGAAATTGGAAATGCTCATGCCCAGACGCATACCGCGGAAACGGGTTATATAAAGCAGACCAATATCAAAGGCAAAACCGGTGGCCGATTCATTAAATATTTTTTGCTGAATAACTTTTACCGAACCGCCGATGGAAAAATTATTGGTCAGGTTATTGGCATAACTGATTGTTGTATAGAGATCGGAAGCGGCCCAGCGTTCCCCGGTTCCACCCGGTTCGTCAACGGTTGTCACAGCTCCCTCGCCATAATCGAGGTAGGCCATCTGCAGCCCGACTGTCCCGGAATAACCGGTATTCACAACCACACCGACCCAATTGTATTTTGTATCCAGAAACCAGTCGGTCAGGGAAAGGTAAACCTGCGATTTTTCAGCCCGGGAAATCGCCCCGGGATTCCAGTAAAGTGCGGTCGCATCCCGGCCATAGGAAACATAGGCGCCGCCCAAAGCCTGACCGGCCGGCCCGATGGGAATACCAAGAAAAGGCGCCGCGCTGGTACCGTACTTAGCCTGACCGAAAGATTCCCCGGCCAGCAGCGTCAGGAAAAGAAGAATCAAATGTATGGGCATACTTATTTTCATAGGGTCACCTGCTATTTTATTACCGCGAATTTGCCTTTTTTCGTGCCGACCGAGGATTCGACGACATAAAAATAGACGCCATAGGCGATGTTGAGGTTTTCATTGGTTTTCAAATCCCAGGTTACTGTTCCGTCAAACATGCTGCCTTCATTTTCCAGGGTAGCAATTTTATCACCGCGCACGGTAAAGATATGAATTCTGGCATTCAGCGGAATATTAGTGAAGTATATCCGCCGTTCACCGCGCCCGGAAGTGATGCTTGGTGGCAGGGCCGGTTCAAATTTATGGGAAACAATATAAGGATTGGGGAAGACACTGATTTTGTCCAGATCGCTCTTTGCCTGAACCTGATCGACCTGCGGTACTTCGGTTGTAAAACTGAACAGGTCAAACTTGTTAAAGGGAAACTGGGCATTCAGACTTAGCAGATCGCCATCTGTTAATTTATAGTTGTAACCGATGATATCCGTGGTAATCTGCAACGTCCAGGTATAAACATCGAAAGCTCCGGATAAGCCTTTTTCAAAAAAGTACACTTCTTCCGGAATCCTGGTCTGACCACTGGTGTAAATGGACAGTGTAGAATCATTATCCAGATCAACATGGAAATACTCGATATAATATCCGCCGGTTTTATTAAAAATCCTGAATTTTCTGGGTTGGGGCGGATACTGCGGAATTGCAAAAAGGTCAGAGGTGGAATCGACAACCTCATTTGAAAATTGCACCTCATAATTCGACGGGAAAAAAACCGGTTTGTATATTTTCCCGGTAATCGGGTTCTGGGCATTGGTAAAAGCCAGACGAAAGTTATATAAAATATCCTCGTTGTTAAAACCGGAGCCGGTTGTATCAAACTTGGTTATCCAGGTATTTTCCATGTCCAGCACGAGACCATCAAAATAATCTGATTCCGAAAAATTAGTTATGTAGGGTGAGCCTTTGATCAGATCGCTGAACCGAACCGGGTAATACTGGTAGGTAACCAGATAATAGCCATCGGGCAGATCACCGCTGTTGACGGCGCGAATCTCACCCGCAACCAGGTCAACGGAATACTTATCCGCGTTCACAACCTGACCGGTACCGTTCTGCAAAACAATACTGCCTCCACCCAGATTTTGCCGGGAGAGCGCAACAAAATTGGTGTCGTCCGGTTCCCATTCTTCCTGAAATTCATGCAGGTCTTTGACCGAATAATAAGTGGTTACGGATTCCAGTTCTTTTATATCTCTCTGGTCCAGATTGGGTTCTCCGGGTGTCGGTTGGCCGTCGCCTTCACCCGTATCATGCGTTCCGGCGATGCCGTCTGCACCTAAATCATTGGCGGCGATCCAGTTGCCATTATTGTCAACACCATCATTCGAAGTATCCAGAAAACGGATTTCGTAGGTATGCCCGGTCAGCTTGGTTGCATCGATAACATCAAAGTCAATCGTGCCAAATCCATCACCGGCCAGCTGGGTTACATTTCCAGCCATGACCGGCCTTTTGTATCCGGCTACTGCTTTACGCGGGGTAACCTGGGCGGTGTTAATATCAAGAATGACCTCACCGCTGCCCTGCTGGGTAATTTTTTTGGTGCATTCGGCCGGGATAATACCCAGACTGTCCACACCTTTGTCGTAGGAAACCACGGCATAGTAATAGGTACGGCCATTCTGCACATCGTAATCCACATAGCGATGTTTCAACCCGGTTTCATCTCCCAGGTTGAAGGTCCAGCCCTGCAGTAACTGCAATACATCATAGGGCGGGTCAAACCAGCCGGCCACGCCATCCTGCAGGTCATACTGGGCAATCGGTTTGTAAGAAACAACCGTACCATCCGAATTGGTGACGATACGGGCATCATTAAAACTGGGGTCGGTCGCCCGGTACAGACGATATCCTTCAAAATCAAACTCACGCAGTACCGGATCAAACGATTTTTCAGCCAGACGATCCCAGTACAGAACAACACTATCGTCACCGGCCACGGCGAAGAGAGTCGGTTTATCCGGCGCTTTCGGGAAACGGTAATCGGAATTATAAATATTACGTACCGTGCGCAGTTTCTTAATCATTTCGCTTGTTCCAAACTGCCCGACCGGGAAAGCATAAATTAAAGCCAGTGACATGCGTTCGGTTTGACCGGCAGTGAGCGGAAAATACCCTGAACCATAGGTAAAATCGCCGTCTTCACCCTGTTGCGGTCTTCCATCCCGGAAGGCATCGGGCACATTAAAATATCCGGGCTGCAGATTGGTCCACATCAGTACTTCATCACCTAATTCAACTTCTCCGGCGGGCGAAAAATAATTGAAACTGGTCAGCCCGATCTGATCGGATTCATCTTTATCAGTGGCGTCAAAATTCGGTTCACCGGCTGTCGGGACACCGTCATTTTCACCAATATCACCGCTGCCGGAAATGTTATCCGGGCCGACATCATCCAAAAGATTGCCTTCATCATCATAAATATAGGCCCCGGTAATGGGATTCCGGCTCCAGTCGCCGTCATTGTCGATACCGTCATCCCGGCGTTCATCAATCAGGTCATCACCATTGCCCTGCCCGGTGATATAATTGATAAAGCGGGTTGGTTTCTGCAGATCAAATAAAATATTGCCGTTGTTATCCACCCGGCGCGGATTATAATGCAGAAAATAATTTTCATCAATCAGCCCATCAAGATCATTATCGATGCCGTCGTAGGCATTGGGATTGGCGTAAGCTTTCCGGGAACCCGGATTGATGACATTGCCTTCGACCAACTGGGTCTGATTATTGATCAGGGTGAAAGTCCGGCCAAGGCTTTGAATTGTAAAGGTATCCTGTCCGGCCGGGAAAGTAACTACCGTCCGGTTAAAAGTTACGGCATCAATGATCACAAATTTATTGGTTTGACCGGGAATCGAAGCGCTGCTGTTTGTAGCCACCACAGCATCAAAATTATCGTCAATAAAATAAGCCGCAGATGAGCCGCCATCACCATTATCGGCGTCATTATCATTATCGATGCCGTCATAGGGATTGCCGGGGCTTTCCAGGAATGCATAACCAACCATGCCGACCGCACCCTGCCAGAACGGATTCCGGGCAGCACTCTGATCAAAATCTCCGGTATAGGTCAGGTTCTCCAGCGGATCGAAAAACGACCAGTCGTCATCGTATTCCTGCGGGGAATCGTCCCCGGCTGTAACCCCGACATAAGTACCGACGAGCATTCCAAAAACCGTACGCGGGTAGGTCGCTTTACCCTTATTGCTGATTTCATATACCCAGAAAATATTATCCTGGGCCAGAATCTGCTGCCATTGCAGACCACGCACCCGGACTTCCAGACCTAATCCATTTCGGCCCGGGTTTGTTGGATCCGGCTTAAACCAGAAATCAAATTCGTTTTCTTCGATGACGCTGAATTCGTTGTCATTATGATCATCCATGACAAAAAAAGTTTCCAGATCGGCGCTGGGCACTTTTCCAAATAAACCATTCCAGGAGCCGTCCCAGGAATTATCCTTATCCGGCCAGTGCGCCGGCCAGGTAGCGGAATTATTGCTGACCGCCGGTGAAGCCGAGCTTTCATTCAAATAACCGGGCACAGGTTCGAAGGACTGACGTGTGGTGCCATCCACAGAAAAATCTTTTGGCCCGGAAGGGCGGGCCACCGGACAGTCAATAACCCAGAAAAAAGTGGTATCGATATCACTGCCCTGCGGCGTATGAAAATACCCATTTACCTCGGCACCGACCAGCGGAGACACATCTCCGATATAACCATTGGTATCATAAATCCAGGCGCCGCGCGGTCCGGCCGAGCCTGGCTGGCCAATTACACCATTGTTACGGAACACGGTTTTGACCTGGTTCCCATCCAGAATCCCGGTCCGCCGGTACGTGTCATCACTGTATTGGCCGAATGCTGCAGAAAACAGCAGGTGTAAACTTAAAAAAATCCAAATCAGATATTTTTTCATATCATATTCCTCAAAGATCGGTTAGAACCGAAAGGTAATTCCGGTTTCAATACGCCGCGGCTCGGAGTAATGGCTCATGTTTTTATACCAGTACTCCAATGAATTAACCGGTGTCGGGGCATTATTGGCAATGTCCCTGGCCAGGTCGGTGGTAAATCCGGCCCGTCCGGTATCATCATAAACGCCGACCTCATTCAGATGGTCAAAAACATTCAGTACGCGCAGGAAGTAAGAGAACTCCTGACCGAATAATTGAAAATCCTTATTAAAACGCATATCCACATTCCAGGTGACCGGTTTCACAGCGCTGTTTTCGCGCAGGTCCGAAACATCGGTTGTCTTGCGGGGTGAATAGGGCAACCCCGAACCCACATTTCCGATCAGGCTCAGACCCCAGCCCGGCTGAACATAGGAGCAGGTAGTATTCAGGGTGTGGCGCTGATCCCAGGATAAGGGTACCAGCAAAATCTCAGGTTCATTACCAGAAGCCAGAGCCTGCTGCGCCGCATTTGGATCGGATGCTGTTCCGTCAGCAATCTGGTAGGTATAATCGAGTGTATAATTTAAACCAAGACCGTATGGACTTTTAACAGACAGGATAATGCCCTTGGTATAGCCAAAATCGCTGTTGACCAGCTTGCTGTAAGAATCTCCGCCTAACAATTCGATGACATCAGCCCCGGTTCCAACCAGGTCCCGGATATCCCTGAAATAGGCCGTAACATCGACCACAATGCCCTGCCCGATATCCTGCTTATATCCAATTTCCCCCGAAATCGTTTGCTCCGGCTTCAGGTCGGCATTGCCAATAATACCCAGATTGCCGGCATTGGAGCCGAATTTGAAGTGCGGATTACGATACAGGAATTCAAAATTTGGGGTCTGGAAAAAATGACCATAAGAAAAATGGACAACACCCGTCGCCGTAACCGGAAAAGACACACCAAGCCGGGGACTAAACTGAAGTTTCGGATCAACATCCTGATACCAGTAGGCTTCCCGGTCCTCCCGGGTCAGCAGTTGTTCGGAATAGTCAATAATGCCATTGCTGTTGGCATCTTCTCCGGCATCAAGCACTCCGTTTTTATTCAGGTCTTCTGAAACATAAATATTCCAGGGGTTGCGCGGACTGTCGATATCGGGATCCGTCGGGTCGGATAAAACCTGACCGTCCGGGTCGAAATAATCGAAACGGAAACCAAGATTAACGATCAGATCGTCAAACTCCATTTTGTCCTGTATATAAGTCGAAAATTCGGTCGGTTTTTTCGAATACTGGGCATGATTCAAATGACCTGCCGGATAATAAAATGTTTCCATATAGGGTGAATCGGTCAGCTCATTAAAATCACCGCTTACAGACTGAAGATAAATATCATCATAAAACAAGTCGTGGCTGCGGTATTCGATTCCACCTTTTAACAAATGGGCTTTGGTAACCTGGCTGGTCAGGTCTGCTTTAATCAGGGCGGTTTTTGTATTGCGGGTAAAATACTGGTTGCTCATGCCGCCGGTGCGGAAATTTTTACTCGGTATCGTGCTGCCGACCGAAGGATGAACATACCTGGAGTCATGCTTGTCTTCGAACATATACTGTTGGTATTGTTTGGAAAAATAGGAAAGCCCGACATCATAAAAAGTTCTTTCGGAAACCATGTGGGTCAGTTTGGCCAAATGGGTATTACCGACACGGAAGCGGTTCAGGTTGCCATTTGGATTATACTGATAACTGCGGTCATAATCCTGATACTCGACATCATCGCGGATAAAGCTGTAAGACAGTTTCATGGTCGGCGTAACATTATAAATCAGTTTGGCCTGGCCATATACTTTCCGGTTCCAGTTCATAGGAACAAATTTACCATCGCCCAGGGCAGAGGAGTCACGGCTCAGAATATATTCGTCATCCACCCGGATCGAGATATTTTCCGGTTCATATTTATTTTCCCCGTAGTACCAGCCGCCGTAGTAAATATATCTGCCATTCAGGTAATAAGATAATTTGCCAGGCAGAATCTGACCAAACACCCCGGCCTCGGCATTATAGATATTGCCCGGGTCAAAGCCGGCCAGCGGATTGTCCCCGTCCTCGGTTTCATAAACCTTATCATACGATACATAATCGCCGGCATAAACGGTGACCGACCCGCCAAATTTTTCCGAGGGTTCTTTGGTGGTGATATTGACAATACCGGACATGGCCTGTCCGTATTCGGCATTAAAAGCGCCGCTGATAAACTGCAGCTCTTCAACCATATCTTTATTTACTTCCACCACCTGTCCGCCGTCAAAAGCATCGGTTACCGGAACACCGTCAATCCAATAGGCCACTTCACCGCTCCGGCCGCCGCGCACATGGCCATCAACAAATCCGGCCTGCAATGACAATACTTCACTGATTTCGGTTACCGGCAGGGCCTGAATCTGCGCTCCGCCAACAACAGCGGTTGTTGCCGTAACGTCCTTTTGGATTGCTTCCCTGCTGGCCACAACCGTAATAACATCAGCCGTTTCCAGAGTTGTCACGCTTAGTTTGATGTCCATTTTTGTAGTCAGATCCACCGAAACCCGGACATTGGAAACCTCAACCGTATTATAGCCGATGTACATCACCTGCAAGGTATATTCACCAGGCGGAATATTCAGAATAGCATAGTAACCGGAAATATCTGTGGAAGCGCCGTTCGGTGAATCTTTAATCAGCACATTGGCGCCCGGCAAAGGCTCCCCTGTTTCCGCATCAATTACCTGACCGGCGATTTTACCCGTATTCCCGGCAGAAAGCACTGAGGCCAGCGCCAGTAGAATGAGCAGAGTCCGTAAATAAAAATTATTAAGCATCCGTTCCTCCGGATTAACTTTATTTTTTATGAGGCATTCAACAGGCTGTCTACATATTCCTGCCAGCGCGGTAAACCATAAAACAGATTTACCGGCGCTTCGACCAGCCGGTTGACGAAATGAGTCTTTTTTACCATTATCCCGACGGGCTGCAATTCCACAGCCTGCCAGACCTGATGATTAATTTTGATGGGAAATTTCCCGGCCTTTATTAAAAGAGCCTCTTCCAAACCAGACCAGGCTGAATCGCGGCCTGCACTCTGCAAATAAGCCTGTCGCTCAACAACTGAGAGATAATAACTATTCCAACCATCCGTTTTCAACTCAACACGGTGGTTTTTTTCATACCCGTTTTCAGAGGCAAATCTGAAAATGGTTTCATGCTCAACCATCAACCGAACCGCCCGGTAGAAAGAAATTTTAAAGGCCACCTCACTCCGGTAATCAAAAACGTACGGGCCAAAAGTCAGCTGGCGCAAAACCGAACGACAATCCAGCAGCGAGCTATCCGGAAAGCGAACCACGGGCAGATCAAGAATGTCCTTGAACCGCTCACTGCTGCTAAGGTAAATTTCCCGCGAGAATGGTTTTTCAAAACTCTGGCTGGCCGATTGTTCAAACTGTGTATTTTCCTGCAGAGCATTGAAAACCGGACGCAGGGTTGCCCAGCGAATCGCCCCCAGCCGCGGCCGGATCGATCTCTGATAGAAATCCCGGTAACCGGCTTCGGCCTTGACCCGGAATAACCGTTCTTCCAGCGCAGCCTGCCGGCTTTCAAAATTTTCCGGCGACACGGCAGTACCTGGAAACTGAGCTGCAATTCTGATCACATAAAACTGGCCGGTCATAAAAAAAGGTGTACTGATTTGGCCGACAGCCATTTGGTACACCTTCTCTTCCAATGCAAAACTTTCATTGCCCCAGAAAATCTGTCGCTGAGGGATGGGCTCCTGAGCAAGTCCGGCTTGATTCAGATATTCGCGGGCAGCAGTTTTAAAATCAGTACCAGCAACAACACAACGGTTATAAAACCGGGACGCCTGAACGGAATCATCAAAAGCCAGGTAATCGATAAGTATATCGGTCAGAGATTTTTTGTATTCATGTTGCAGTTCTTCAGCACTGATCTGAATCCGACGCTCAACCGAATCCAGACGCATCTCCTCGATCACCGCCTCGCGCCGGGTCTGATCCCGGGCTATGCGGACATTCTCGGGCAGGGTCTGATGATCCGCCGTTTCGCTAAATAATTTTTCAGCCAGGATGGAGGCCAGAACAGCCCGCTTCTGCACATCGAGCGGCAAATCTTCATTATAGCTGGGGTTAAAATTAAAACGGGATGCAAACTCGGCAGCGGTTAAACGGGATCGACCAATTTCAGCTAAAACCGGTTGTTGATTTTCGCGGCGACAGGAAGAGATATTGATCAGGAACAGAAAAACCAGAAGGGTTAGGAGCAAAAGACGCTGGTCAAAAAACTTCATGAATATCCTGTATTATGCTCTCTCTGTATGAGGTCAGGTTGAGAACCTTTTTCGTAACTATAAACATAGCTACTATTTTTAGGTTGCCAAATTAATCATTAATAAATGCCTAATCAAATTCAATTTTTCAGTTTTCTTTTGTTCAGACCTGCCGACCGGAAGCATCATCCGCCATGCGGTGTGCCGCAACCAAACCGATGTACCGGTCAATCAACCCGTGTCCGAGATAAATAAGCGGAGTAATCAGGACAGCAATTAAAACTTTGTAACTGTAATTGGTAATGGCAAAGCCAAGGTACTGCGACAATGTGATTTTACCGGGTAAATAAAAGGCAATGCCAAGTATAACGATGCTGTCCACAAGCTGCGAAACAACGGTTGAACCGGTGGCCCGCAGCCAGAGTTTTTTGCCGCCGGTTCTGCGCCGGAACATCTGGAAGACAATAACATCCACAATCTGGCTGACCAGAAAAGCGGTAATCGATCCGGCAATTATCCACAGTGACTGATTAAAAACCTGACTGTAAGCCTGGTCAGAAACCGGTGAGATTCCGGCTGCGGCTGAGGGTATCATCGTCAGAAAGACAACCAGAAAAGCGTACAGAATCATCAGCACACCAATGTTGGTTATCCGGCGGACGCCGGACTTACCAAAATATTCGTTGATCAAATCGGTTGTCAGAAAAACAATGGGCCAGGGGATGACACCGACACTGAGGATAAACGGCCCGATTTGCGTGCTGAATAAACCAAAATCAAGCAGAAATGTTGTGTCCGGCGAGCCGAGAACGATAAGCTTGCCGCCGATCAGTTCAGCGATGATGGCATTGGAGATAAAGAAAACACCCAGAATAAAAAATAACCGTTCTTTTTTTGAATTATCCATTTAATTTCAGTCCTTCCAGAATATTTGCTTTGCTATTGAAGTTAAGCATTGACGCTGTCTGTTTCACAACTGCCTGAACATAACCAGCGGAGGAAATATGCCCGAAAACGGAGATCAGGCTCCTGATTTTGAATTAACCGACCAGAATAATCGCCCACACCGCCTTTCTGCCTATCGCGGGCAATGGGTGCTGCTTTATTTTTACCCGAAAGCACTAACACCAGGCTGTACCACTGAAACCTGTAATTTCCAGGAGAAATTTCCGGAATTCACGCAGGTTCAGGCTCAGATTTTCGGTATTAGCCGGGATAGTGTAAAACAGCAGAAAAAATTTGCAGACAAGTATCAGGTTTTATTTCCTCTGCTCAGTGATGAGACCGGCGTGGTTTGTGAGAATTATGGGGTCTGGCGGTTGAAATCGCTTTATGGCCGGCAATTTATGGGCATTGCCCGGATGTCGTTCCTGATTAACCCTCAAGGCCGGATTGAAAAAATTTATTCAAAAGTGGATGTCAAAACCCATGCGGCAGAGGTCCTACGCGATATTTCAGAACAGATGCGTTAAAACAATGGACAGGGTAAAATTTCGGTTCTATCCGTGTTGATCGGTGGCTAGAAGAATTTTAGACAGGATAACAGGATTAACAGGATTGAAAAACGCCCCGGCTGTCATCCCGCCCGAGCGGGAAAAGTTTCCGGTAATCCTGCAGGGGCGGGACCATCTTTTTATTAGCGTTAATTCGCGTCCTTCGTGGCTAAAAATATTTTTGACAGGATAA
>DYOS01000018.1:33095-38249 GCA_020720405.1 Caldithrix sp.
ATTTTTGACAGGATAAGCAGGATGAAAAGAGGCAGCCTTGCAGATCAGCCTTCGGATGGCTTCCAGAACTCAGTCCTGACCTGCATTGGATTCCAGATTACCAGTAATCGGTGGAAATCGTCATGTCACTTTCCACCCAAATCTGGCAGGCCAGCCGTTCATCATCGGCCATCTTTCTGGTCCGGCGCAAATATTGTTCATCACCGGTTGGCGGTGTACAGGTTTCAAGACCGGAGACCACCCGGACTTTGCACCATCCACAGACCGCATCACCGGCGCAGGAATGACCGATCGGAACCTGGTTGGCAACCAGTATATCAAGCAGAGTAGCCTGACCCCGGGTTATGATAAGCTGATTATGGGGTAAAAGGATAATTTTATACATGGGGGCCGGACTCTCTTTACTAAGAGCATAATTTTACTAAATTTTTACTTTCACCAAAAACAAGGGTAATGGAAAAAATGATTGAGAAACCACATATATTTTTCTTTGTTCTGCTGATTGCGGCAAGTATTATTTTTGGAGTATACCTGAAAAAAAATAATCCGCAGTCCCATATCTCAGCACACCAGAAGCCGGCCAGCCAGCCAAATTCACCGCACGGCACTGATCCCACTATTGCCCTGTATGCCAAAAACTGCGCCGGGTGTCATGGTGCTGTCGGGCAGGGCATGGATGGAAATCCATCTTTGCAGAATATCCAGCTTGACAAGGCAGAGATAATGAAGACCATCCGGAACGGGCGCAATAAAATGAAACCATTCCCCAAACTGACTGACCAGGACATTAGTCAGTTAGCCGACCTGATCAGCCGTTTCTGATGATCAGCAGCGAAGAGGTCGATCGCCTTTTTGAACAGGCTATCCTCCACTTTAACAACGGAAATTATTTCGAATGTCATGACTGTCTGGAGCTGATCTGGCTGCAGATCAGCAGCCGGGAGCGTCATTTTTTTCAGGGTATGCTGCATATCGCCGTCGGTCTGTATCATTTTGAAAACAAGAATTACCGCGGTGCCCGGAATCAGCTCTATAAGGCCGTCCGCCGGCTGGTACATTTTCAACCTTCTTTTAATGGTGTTGATGTTGACCGTGTTTTAATGGCCGCCGAACCTTACCGCCACGCAGCTTTAATTTGTATTTCAGGGCGTATTCCGGAAGATTTTCACCCTGAAAAACCGGTCTGGCACCGAAAAAAAATGGAGTAATCTTAAAACATGGATTTGGTCAGTTTAAAAATTCAGCCAAAAATTTATGATGAACAATTGATCAGCCTGGTTACAGCTGGTGAAGCGGGTGCTTTAACAGATTATCTAAAACGGCACAGCAACGATGCGGATTTTATCCGCAAACTTCCGGCCACGGTTTATATGATGGCTGCCCGATATTCCGGACTAATTGCCGGATTACACCCGCTTATTTTTGCTGATGCCGTAACCGATCTGCTCAAAACTGTTTTCATACGTCACATCCCTGCCGAGTTTATTCATCAGGCGGTACAACCATTAACCGGTCAAACCCTGAATCAACGCGACAATACTAACCTTCGCCTGCGGGAAGGTGATTTCCCCGAGGCGGTAATCGTCAGTGACATGGCCCTGGCCGTGTATGAAAAAAACCTGCCCGAAGCACAACGTAAAGCCCGGGACATTCTGTTTGCCATTGATGTTAAAAAATATTTTAATGAAAACCTGCTCGAGATCGGCAGTGAATTTTTTACCACTGACGGCCGGGCTTTGGTTACTGCAAACGCCGCCATCAAGGCGCTTGAGCTGTTTGAATGGCGGCAGGCCGATGATATCATTCTCAGTCTGCTCGAATATTTTATCACCATGCAGAGCGACTCCGACGGGTATTGGATTGAGCCTTCAGCGGAGCCGGCTGATTACAAGCTGAATTTCCTGAAAGCTTTAAACAGCCAAACAAACGCTCTGCCCAATATTCTATATATGGCTCACGCCCGCCAGGCTTACCGTTACGGAACTGCCAGGTACCATTTCATCTGGAAAAATCTTTCTGCGGTCATGTCCCTGCTGTTTAGTGAAATTGCCATCGCTCCGGACGAACATGCGGTTGAAGTGCCTTTATTTTCTGAAGCCGGATTACTGGATAGTCTTGTTTCCGGTGAGGTTGAATTGTTTCTTGGGCAAAGTATTGCCTGCCTTAAATCCGGAAAAAACGAGAATGAATGGCTTTTTCTGTTACTACAGTCCCAGCTTTCCAGCGGCAGGATGTTTACACCGGCCGGGCTGATTTACCTGAATGCCCTGCGCCGGGCGGCAAGGGCGCTGAAATATCCGGCCCATCTGCCGGCGTTACGGCACATCTACGATTTATTGAAAAACAAAGAGGTCTGAGATGCAAATCGGTTTGTATGATGTTTTTACGATTGAGACGGGCTATGTCAGCCTGGACGGCGGGGCCATGTTCGGGGTGGTTCCCAAAACCTTGTGGAGCAAATCCAATCCGCCCGATGAACAAAACCGAATACTGCTGGCTATGCGGGTTCTGGTCATCCGCTCGGCGGACAGACTGATTCTTGTCGATGCCGGGGTTGGTCAGAAAATGAGCGGGAAGTTGAATCAAATTTACAATGTCGATCATAGCCGGGAAGATCTGATCAACGGATTAGCCCGGCATGGGATTGCTCCTGCAGATGTGACCGATGTAATCATTACCCACCTCCATTTCGATCATATCGGCGGTGCAACTTATAATGATAACGGCACACTGCGCCTGACCTTTCCCAATGCCATACATCATGTACAGGATGAACAATGGCATTGGGCGCTAAAACCATCCGAAAAGGACCGGGCTTCTTATATGCCAGAGAATTACCAGCCCATTGCCGAGGCCGGGAAATTAAATATTCTGCCCGGGCCGGGAACGCTTTTCCCGGGAATCGAACTGCTGGTGATGTACGGCCATACCCACGGTATGCAGTTACCAAAAATTTCGGATGGCGAAACCACGCTTTTGTACACCGCTGACCTGATACCGACCGCTTCTCATATTCCCCTGCCTTATATCATGGCCTACGATAACAACCCAATGACCACGCTTGAGGAGAAAAAGCGGCTATTGCCCAAAATCGCTGCCGGTGACTGGATTCTGGTATTTGAGCATGATCCTTTCCGGGCTGCCGCTACGGTTGAGGAAACAGCACGGGGTTATCAGCTAAAGGCTGAGGTTGTTCTGTAATGATGGAATGGAGGCAGGTTGCCCAAAGCCGGGAAGTCAGGGAAAAATTACCCAAAAAGGTTTACTGCAACGGGGAGCAGATTGCTGTGTATCGGCACCAGGGAAGATTGTACGCCCTGCTCGACCGCTGTCTTCATCAGGGCGCGCCGCTAAGCGATGGTTACGCCGAGAATAATTATGCCGTCTGTTCCTACCATGGTTGGCGTTTTGCTCTTGAGGACGGCCATTTCCAGAATAATCCGGCCGGCCGGATTCCGGTTTATCCGGTTAAAGAAGAAAACGGCCTGATTTATATTGGATTCGGATCTGAACTTCCTGCCGGTGCAGGAAGCGACGTTTAACGTTCTTTTAACTGATCGAACCGGTTCAGGGAAGAACCCGGCATATTGAAGCTGGTTGTAATCAGGGTAGAATAAAATGATTCGACTTTGGCTGCTGCTATGAAATCTGTGATTCAGCTATTAATCGTGGTGATCCGGGTAGCGGGCTGAGATGGAATGGATGACATCCAGATTATTCAGAAAAAGATCAACCAGTTCCGGATCAAAATGGTGTCCGCGCTCCTTTTCAATCTCCTGAATAACATCTTCTTCCTTCCAGGCGGCTTTGTAAACCCGTTGTGAACAAAGGGCGTCATAAACATCGGCGATGGCCACAATCCGGCCAAACAATGGAATTTCAGATTCGCTTTTGCCTTTTGCCTTGCCATTATCCGAAGCGAATCCTTGCAGCGGATTCCCGGAAAGGATATCAACATGACCGGGATAACCATGCCCATCCCAGCGTTCATGATGATTCAGAGCGACTTCAGCGGCAACTTCATCAAATACCGAACGGGCATCCTGGAACAGGCGGGAGCCTAATAAGGTGTGCTGCTTCATGATCTCAAATTCTTCATCCGTGAAGCGGCCCGGTTTTTTCAGAATGGTATCGGAGATAGCGACCTTGCCGACATCGTGCAGCATAGCCGCCATGCGCAGACCGTCCCGTTTCATTTCCAGTTCCTTATCGCTCATTCTGTTTTTATGCGCCCATTGTTCGAACAGTTCAACCGCATAAGCCGCTACCCGGTTAACATGGGGGCCGGTTTCTTTGGGATCGCGCAACTCGGCCATGCTGATCATACGCATAATGGTGGTTCGGGTCATTTGCGCCCGTTCGATGGCATTGGCGGCATAAATGGCAAAATGTTTGATCAGTGGTTCATCATCATCGGCAAACGGAACAATTTGGTTTTGATCACTCTTGGCGTTGATCAGTTGTAACAAACCGATGATCTGTGAACGGCTGTTCTTCATCGGAACCGTCAGCATGGACTGGGTATGATAGCCGGCTTTCTGATCAAAACTGGAATTAAAACTGAAGGGCAGAGCCGAGGAAATTTTATAGCAGTCCGGGATATTCAGGGCGGTCCCGTTGTTGGCAACAAATCCGGAAATAGACTGATTATTGATCGGAATTGAAAAGGTGGTATAGATCAGTTTTTTCCCGGGATCAAGATTGGCCTGCAGTGTATCATTCTGGGAATAGCTGAAGCGCAGTTGAACATCATCTTTTATATAAATTGATCCGGCATCTGCATTGACAAGACGCCGGGCTTCGGTCAATACCTTTTCCAAAAGAATATCCAAATCACCGATCTGACTGATATCGAGACCTAATTCAATCAGTTTCTGGAGTTTTTGTTTTCTGTCGAGCATATCATCCCTTTTCGGTCTGTGCTGTGGGGTTATAATAAAAAAAAGAAATACAGTTTTCTACAATTTTTCCCGGTGAAAATTTACCTAAAAAAAATTGACAGATAACAGGGCCGCCTTTATATTTGCTGCTCTCAAAAAATGGTCCGGTAGTTCAATTGGTTAGAGCACCTGCCTGTCACGCAGGAAGTTGCGAGTTCGAGTCTCGTCCGGACCGCTCAGAAATGAAGGGAATCAGAAACGGTTCCCTTTTTTG
>DYOS01000124.1 GCA_020720405.1 Caldithrix sp.
GGCCGGACCAGCCTTTCATCCGCCAATTCCTGCTGGTCAGAGGTCTGTCCTGGCTCAGTTAATGAAATTTTTAGTTGAATTTTATCCGCTTGCCGGATGGTTTGAACCTGGATCAGGCCGGCATTGATATCTGAATTGATTGCAACAACCGCGGCCATTTTTTCAGACTCGTTTCCGACCTGGCCGGCGGTGGCTGAATGATCTGTCTTTTGCCGTACCGTTTCTGTCTGCGGCTTGACCACCATTGATGGCCGGGCGGGCATATTAGTCCCGTTTTGCTGTGCGGCGGAGTTTTGGGTTTTCCGCAACGTCTGGCGCAGCTGATTCATGGTTTGCTGCAGCAGGTGGCCTAAAAATGCCAGTCCGCGTACCGGTTTGGTTTTTGTCAACCGGTTCCCGGTCGGGTTTGGGCCGAATTGAACCTGTGATGCTTTCATGGTTTACTTCTTCTGGCTGATCAGTTTTTCGGTTATGTTTGCGGCGCGCTTATCATCCAGCGCCAGCAGTATATTTTTTTTAGTACGGCTGCTCATCTTGTTGTAGATGTCAATAATGGTCCGGTCGTCCAGATTGCTGACGATGGGCGCCATCTCTTTTAAAGCCATCGAGGAAAAGGTTTTAGCCATTTCGCCAGCCTTTTCTTCCCGGGTCGATTGAGTCTCTTTTTCCCCGGTCAGGGAGGTGATGGCCTGTTCCTGACTTTGTGTGGTCTGAGAAAGTTGAGCCAGTTTTGCGGAAAGGCTGTCTTTTACCAGCAGCTCGGCGTCGAGCCTGTTTTTCAGGGAATCGGCGGCAGTTTTCAGGCTGTCCCGTTGCTTTTTAAGATTTTCTACCCAGGCTAACTGATCCGGATGTTCCTGCAGCAGCGAGGCAATTTCCGCTGTCGCCGCTGGCTCAGCTTCCGGCTTGTCGAATTTCTCCGGCATAAACATAACCATAGCTGCAAAAACGATAACCACGATAAAAATGAAGGAAACTACGCTGATCAGCACTGCACGCATTTCAGACCTCGCCTTTGTTCTTTTTGCTGTGTTCCATGCGGATGGCAATTTCGTTGTCTCTTTTAAGCTGTTCCCGGCTCAATTCTGTCTTATAATCTTCCAGTTTGTGTTCTTTAAGAATTTCAACAATCCGCTTTTTCTGGATAGCCGCCCGCAGTTCGTCTGTCCGTTTCTGAACCGCTTTCTCGTTTTTCTGAACCGTCCGGGTCTGGTTAAAAATGGCATTGTTTAACTGGTTCAGGTAATCCGTTTCCAGACGCAGGTGATGGACATCCGTCCTTTGCCGGCGGCGGGAACCCTGATCAAAAAACTCTTCTTTGTTATTGGCCAGATTCATTAGCTTTTCATTTTCCCGGTCGAGAATGGACCGGGCTTTGCTCAGCTCAATGGCTTTTTGTTCTTCTTCATGCTGGCGCACCACCAGCACCCGCTGCAGCGGAAAATTAAATTTCTTTGGCATCAGTCTTTCCTGCTCAGAACGTTATCCATGAATTGCATAGTCTGGGCGTATTCCGACGGTTCTTCGACATTTTGTCTCAGAAACTGGCGCATATTTTCAATTCTTTTGATGGCCTCATCAATCCGGGCATTACTGCCGCCGGCATAGGCGCCGATATTGATCAGGTCTTCGGCTTCGTGATAGGCGGCCAGCAGATCCAGCATTTTCCGGGTCAGCCGTTTCTGATGATCATCCGTAACTTCTGTCCGCAACCGGCTGATGCTGCCCAGGGCGTCGATGGCCGGGTAATGCCCGGTGGTGGCAATACGCCGGGAAAGAACAATATGACCGTCCAGAATGGAGCGGGCCGAATCACTGATCGGTTCATCAAGGTCATCACCTTCAACCAGCACCGTGTACAAACCGGTAATAGTGCCGTTACTTGAATTTCCGGCCCGTTCCAGCAATCTGGGCATCATGGCAAAAACCGATGGTGTATAGCCTTTGGTGGCCGGCGGTTCGCCGACGGCCAGACCGATTTCACGCTGGGCCATGGCCACGCGGGTCAGGGAATCCATGAGCAGCAAAACATTTTTACCCTTGTCGCGGAAATATTCAGCAATGGTTGTAGCGATAAATGCGCCTTTAATACGCATCGTCGCCGCCTGGTCGGAAGTGGCCACAATAACCACAGAGCGTTTTAAGCCTTCTTCGCCAAGATCGCGTTCGATAAACTCGCGCACCTCGCGGCCGCGCTCACCAATCAGGGCGATAACATTGATATCGGCATCGGTATAGCGCGAAATCATGCCCAGTAAAACAGATTTTCCGACTCCGCTGCCAGCGAAGATGCCGACCCGTTGTCCTTTGCCCAGGGTAATCAGACCATCGATAGCCCGGATGCCGGTAACCAGAGGTTCGCGGATGCGGCGGCGCTCGAGGGGGTTGGGCGGATGATTGTGAACATTCCTGAACTCATCAGCCTGAACCGGGCCTTTGCCGTCGATAGGATTGCCCAGACCATCGAGAATACGACCGAGCAGTTTATCACCAACCGGAACCTTAAGCGGCAGTGGATTGCGGCGTACCCGGCTGCCGGGCGAGACGCCAAGCGTTTCACCGAGCGGCATCATCAGGATGCGTTTATTGCGGAAACCGACAATCTCCGCCCGGACCGATTTTTCGGCATTGAGGTAAACATCGCAGATATCGCCGACCGTGCCGGTGGTGGCTGTGGCTTCGATAACCAGTCCGGTGATCTGAACCACTTTACCGTCCACCTGGGCTGCATTCAGTTCCGATGCGTAATGGAGATGGTTTTGAATTTTGTTTTCAAGCCGGCTCATTTGGAGGCCTCGTTCAGAAAATCATCGCGCAGTTTGTTCAACTGGCCTTCAAAGGTGCCATCGATATAAAAATCATCGGTTTCAATCCGCGCCTCACCCGGCCTCAAATTTTTATTTCCGGCGAAATTAATGTCCATCCGGCGCGGTAAATCCATTTCCTTATTAATATCCATTTCGTTCAGTTTATCCAGGTGAACCGGGTTGACTTCAACAATCACTTTATGCTGATCAACCACTTCGTACAGCATTTTGCGCATACGGTTTTTGAGTATTTCCAGTTGATCCGGGTGCAGAGATATTTCCGTATTCAGCACTTCAGCAGCCATCCGGCGGGCTATTTCCAGCAGCGGTGTCTCGATATTTTCAATGGTTTCCAGGTATTTTATTTCCATGGATTTCATTTCGATGCGGATCACTTCGATGCGCCGTTCAGCTTCCTGCAGGGCGGTCTGTTTGCCCTGCTCGTAACCGGCTTTAAAGGAATCTTCACGAGCCGTCTGCATTTCTTTTTCAAGGAAACGGATCTGATCCTGCAGCGACCGGTATTGCCCGCTCAGCGACCGGGCCCGTTCCCGGTTACCATCGGAGGTTATAGCTTCGAGGCGATCCTGAAAGGCCTTTTCATCATCGATCAGACTGGCGGAAATATGTCTGATATTTTTCAGCGGCTGGCTGATCCGTACTTTTAGTGTAGTCATATTAATCTATTAATTCCTCTTCCTCACCGCGGCTTAATATAATTTCACCCTGTTCTTCCAGGCGGCGGGCGATATCCAGAATATCTTTCTGGGCATTTTCAACATCTTTCAAACGTACCGGGCCAAGGTATTCCAACTCTTCTTTGAGCATGGCCGAAGCCCGTTCAGACATATTTTTAAAAATCATTTCCTTCAGATCGTTACTGGTCGCCTTCAGGGCCATGGCCAGGGTTTTCGAATCGACCTCCTGCAGAATGCGTTGAACAACGGCGGTTGAAAGATGGCCGATATCCTCGAACAGGAACATCAGGTTGGTAATTTCGGAAGCCAGGTTTTCATCACGTTCACGCAGACTACCCAGAATATTCTTTTCCGAAGACCGGCTGACCGAGTTAAGGATTTCAGCCACGGTGCCCACACCGCCGGTTTTGCTCAGACCGGAGCCAAAGACATTGCCAAGCTGTTCGCGTAAAACATATTCAATGTCTTCGATCAGGTCGGGCGCGGTTTTTTCCATGGTCGCTACACGGTAAGCAATTTCATACTGGTACTCTTCAGGCAGTTCGGAGAGAATGGAGGCCGCCTGCTGCGGTTTCAGATTGGCCAGAATCAATGCCGCTGTCTGCGGATGTTCATTCTGCAGAAAATTGAGCAGCTGTTTATCATCCACAGTCTGCAGCAGATAGAAGGCACTGACTTCGGTGGCTGCTTCAACTTTTTTCAAAACTTCTTCCGCTTTTTTAGAACCCCAGGCTTTTTCGAGCACACTGCGGGCATAACCGAGACCGCCCTGAACGATGTACTGATTGGCCATCATCATTTCATAGAACTCAACAATGGTTTCGTTCAGCGTATCAACCGGGATATTCTGCAGACGGGCTATTTCAATGGATATCTCTTCTACTTCCTTATCACTGAATTCCTGCATCACTTTGGAGGCCCGTTCAATACCCATGGCGATCAGAATAAGGGCTACTTTTTGTTTTGGTTTCAGAACCAGGGCCGGAGGCTGGGCCGAAGGGGCCTGGAGTGCTTCTGCCATGACTACTCCGCTTTAATTCGTACAGCTGACAACCAGGAACGCATCAGTTTGGCAGCGTTTTCAGGATTTTTATCGGCAAAATCGATAACCGTAGTGGTCATTTTATCATTGGCTTTCAGTTTGGCCCGGGCTTCGGGCGAAAGTTTGTGCATAAACGAGTCTTCAAGATGGGAATTATCTTCCTCTTCCTGCGGTGCAGACAGGCCGGGTGCTTTTGCTGAGGATGCCGCATCGAGCCGGGCTAAAGCACCAGTGGGTGTAGCCAGGGCTAATTGGGAGACCGACGACTTGAGAAAACCCTTGAGCAAAAAGAAAGCGAAAAGTAAACCAAGAATGGTGATGCCGTAGGTGACTAATTTTTCAATCAACTCGGTGCGGAAACTGGTTGAGAAAAATTCCTGATCCATCTGCAGAACATCATTCTGAAATTGCATATTTTGGACTTCAACCTGGTCGCCACGCTCCTCACTGAAGCCGATGGCGCCGCGCACCAATGCGGTCAGCTGTTCCAGTTCTTCCGCCGGGCGCGGCTCATAAATTTTCTTTTCATCGTCTTTGGGATCAGTGGCGTAGCGCCCATTGACCAGCACAGCAACGGTCAGCCTTTTAATTCCGCCGGACTGAGAAACAAAATGTTCTTTTTTCTTGGTCAGCTCGTAGTTTGTCGTCGCTTTTTCTATGGCATAATCGCTGGAATCAACAGCATTCTGCGAATTCTCGGTATATTTTTCCTCGCTCAGCACCACCGATTTATCCGGGTCCACTTCTTCGATGGTCCGTTCGTACTGGTCAAAATCAAGTTCAGCGGCCACTTCCACTTTGGCATTCTGCTGACCAACCACACCTTCGACGATAGTTTTGACTTTTTTGCGTAACTGGTTTTCGATACTGGCCCGTAAATCGTTTTGAGACCCGATTTTACCGGAAAACTCATCATCTTGTTCTCCATCGATCAGCACATTACCCTGGGCATCCATGACGACCACATTTTTCAGATCAATGCCTTCGACACTGTTGGCAACCAGTGCAGCAATGCCGTTCAGTTGATTCTGGTTTAACATGCGTCCGGAGCGAATATGCAGCACAACCGAGGCACTGCCTTTTTCATCGCTTTCAAACAGACGGCTCTCCGGGATAACCAGATGTACCCGGCACTGCGAGACTTCCGGGAACTGGTTGATGGTGCGCATCAGCTCCCCTTCCAACGCCCGCTTCATGTTCAACTGCTGCATAAAGGTGGTCATGCCCATGGTATTTTCTTCAAAAACTTCATAGCCGGTAACGGCATCTTTTATAAATCCGGCCTGAACATATTTAAGACGCAATTCGGAAATCTGCTCGCGCGGTGCATAAATCGTTGTTCCGCCGGCTTCGAGACGATAGGGTACTTTGCTGCTGCGCAGATCGGAAACCACGGCGCTGGCTGCCGCCGGTTCAAGACCGCTGTAGAGCAGCTCGTACTCGGTGCGGTTGGCCCACATCAGCATGGCGACCAGGGTAGAAATAAGTGCGACCACTATCCCGATCAGAATAAGTTTCTGGCGGATGGTGTACTGGTTGAAAAGCTGAATAAACTGATTGAGAAACTGTCCCATGGATTAATTATCTCCTAAACCTGAAGCCGTTGAATTTCTTTAAATGAATCGAGCAGACGGTTGCGGATTTCCATCATCAGTTGGAAGCTGAGTTTAGCTTCTTCCATGGCGGCCATGGCCTGATGCAGATTCTGCGAACGCCCCTCGATGATATCGGAGGACATGCTGTCTGATGTTACCTGGGAATGATTTACCGCTTTGATAAAATCGGAAATGGTCTGGCCAAAATCCTTTTGCCCTTCAACCGGTTTGTTTTCCGTTTGTCTGGGCGGTTTTAGCTGACCGGCCGAACGGTCGATCTGAATGGTTGGTAATGCTTTGATGCCTGCCATAAAAATTCCTTTTAACCTTTTACATCTAACAGAAAACCGGATTTAAAATTTTGAACCCGTGAACTGCCATAAGTTTTAAACATGCTTGTATTATCGCCATTGAACAGGACGAGCAGAGTTTGTTTTTCCTTTTCGGTTAACACCTTATCAATAGTCAGTTCATTAAGGCGCAGCGGTTGTCTGCTAAAAAGCGATTTTTCGGGTAAACCCAGCGCCTGATGTGCCGGGGTCTGGTTTGTTTTAACCTGCCCGTAATTCTGTCCCGCCGGGCCGATATTCAGGTAACCGTTCTCAATTTTCATCGGTTATATCTCCATCGATCTTTTGGCCATATCCTTAGCCGCATTTATCACCGTGACATTGGCTTCGTAACTGCGGCTGGCTGCAATCAGGTCAACCATTTCCTCAACCGGGTTGATATCCGGTGTGCGCACAAAACCACGCTCATCAGCCATGGGGTGATCCGGGTTGTAAACCAGTTTTTCCCCTTTTTCTTCAATCACTTTGTATTGATCTAACCGTTCGGCGCCGTTCGGTCCCACCGTACCGGATGGATCCATCGAAGCCATGTGGTGATTATCTTCCTGGCGCATCTTCAGGGAAACCAGCTCGCCAAATTTTTTTGAAGCCGGCCGGTTATGATTCTTATTGACCAGATCCTGGCGCAGGTAAACCTGACCTTTGGCATCCGGGGTTTTTTCGGCATTGGCGATGTTTTCCGAGATGAGTTCCATCCGTTTCATATTGTGGGATAACCCGCTCATCGAGGTGCGCATGGCGGACAGGACGCCGTTCACTTTCATTTCAGACTCCTTTATCTGGCCCGGCCGTTGATGGCGGTATCGAGACCGTCAAATTTGCGGCGCAAAGCCCGGGCAGTGAAATCAAACCGGACCTGGTTTTCAGCCAGCTTGCTCATCTCTTCGGCAATATCCAGATTCTCATCGACAGAATCCGGACGCAGCGGTGTCGGTGTCTCCGGATTACCAAGATGGCGTTCATCGCTGACTTTTAAACGGCGGTCGGTCAGTTTTTGCAGCTCAGCGGAAAAATCTGTCTTGACCTTTTTATAATCCGGATCGTTGGCAAAGGCCACGTTTTTGGCGATACCTTCATGCTGCCTGGTATAGACATCCAGAGCTTTTTTAAAAAGGCTGGCTGTAGGTGTCTCAAAAATCTTCATATTTCCTCCCGACGGCAATTTATCAAAGCCTGTGCCAGTGGAATTTCTGATAGCTGTGGTAACTGACCAGGTTTTGATTTTATTGGGTTTAGCAGGTAGCGGGTTGGGATTATAGCAGAAGCGGAGAAGGAGTGCCCCCAGGCGGTTATGGAAAATCTTTCCGGTAGGAGGAAAGAACTTTCATGCCACCTATGTAATTGGGAATTGAAAGCCACAGCCACCGATGGCACCCTAATCCCGCCCATGCGGGATCAGCATCTCTTTCAGGGT
>DYOS01000019.1:0-22188 GCA_020720405.1 Caldithrix sp.
ATGTGTTCAGCCGGATTGCTGAACATCCGCACCAGCGGCTGGAAGAATTACTCCCGCCCAACCATGGCAAATAACCGGTTTAATATATACTCCACCGGACGGATACGGATTTCAATGAATTCAGGTTTTGAATATATTTCCGCGTCCAATCCTGTTTATCTTAAAAGTCTTTCCAGCAGAATATCCTGCAAATGCCGCCGTCCATCCATCACGCAATGGATCATCACACGGTTGTCCCTCTTCTGGTAGATGATGCGATAAGGCTTAAAGTGGATTTCAGAATAATCCCGGACATTGATGCACTCAAGCTCGGGAGGCAGATAGCCGCGATCAGGAAAGTTTTCCAGACTAAGGCAGGTTTCCTGTAATTTTTCAAAAACATAATTCGCTTTCGCAGCGGAATCATTAACAGCGATATATTGGCAGATTCCAAAAATGTCGGCTTCCGCATCCTCAGTGAGAAAAACCTCATACTGCACTATTGGTTGCCCCAGTTGATTTTTTCCCGCAAATCATTAAAAGCCGCACCCGCCGGTTTGATGTTACCTTTGCTAATACTTGATGTACTTTGCGCTAATATTTTAAGCATCGCCAGGCTTTCCTGCATTTGTTCGTAACTTTCAATATCCTGAACAACCGCCTTGGCTTCGCCATTATGCGTGATGATGACAGCTTCCCTGCTGTCGCTGATCTTCCGGATGATTTCTGAAGCGTGAGCCTTGAGATAACTAATGGGCTTGATGGATTGACTGTAACGCATGTTTAACCTCATTTAATTTGACCAGAATATAGTCCAAATACAAGTCAAGGACAATCCCGTCATGTTTTAGTTTGCGTATTTGTTGTATGTTTCTATTATTCGTATCCGTCCGGTGAAGTACGGCTTTTCTAGTGTCCGGGGCACTTCGTATTTTCTGTAATACACCATTCACAGAATATTCAAAAGACAAAAAAAAGCCCGGGACGGGTGGCGTACCGGGCTAAACTCAGGATGAAAATTAACTACGACGCCCGCAGTGCAATCTCCACAAGGGCAAAACCTTCATCGAGCAGGGCTTTGGTTACATTCAAAGCGGGACGGAAGCGCACCGCTTTTTCCCCGCTCTTTAAAATGATCAGACCGTTTTTATAAAGCAGCTTTATAAACGCATCGCGCATCTGTGTGTCCGGAAGATCAAAAGCAATCATCAACCCTTTACCGCGGATATTGCTGATCTTTCCGGGGAATTTTACCGCCAGGCTTTCAATCAGACCGGTCATATATTCACCCATTTTCAGGGCATGCTGACCCAGGTTTTCAGCTTCCATCACTTCAAGGTAACGCTGGCTGCGCACCATATCGGTCAGGTTGCCGCCCCAGGTGGAATTGATCCGGCTGGAAACCTTGAAGACATTGTCCTTCACCGTATCAATCCGTTCCGTGCACATAAAGCCGCAAATCTGGGTTTTCTTGCCAAAACAAATCATGTCCGGTTTTACGCCATACCACTCATAGGCCCAGGTTTTCCCGGTCATAAACATCCCCGACTGAACCTCGTCAACAATAAACATAAACTCATGCTTATCAGCGAGCGAGCGCAGAGCCTGCATAAATTCGGGACGAAAATGGTTGTCACCGCCCTCGCCCTGTACCGGTTCGATAATCAATGCGGCGATATCATTGGGATTGTCATTAACCGCTGCTTCTATTTCTGCTATCGCCTGTTCTTCCAGTTGGCGGACCCGCATAATTTCGGCTTCATCAACAGGGAATTTTAAAAAGGGCGAAGTAATCCGCGGCCAGTCAAATTTCGGAAAATATTTAGTTTTATTAGGATCAAAGGTGTTGGTCATGCTCAGCGTGTAGCCCGAACGGCCATGAAAAGCATGTTGAAAATGAATAACCTGATAACCTTTTTCTGTAATACCGCGGGCTTCATTTAGGCGCACTTTCCAGTCAAAGGCGGCCTTCAGGGCATTTTCAACCGCCAGCGCCCCGCCGTCGACCAAAAACAGGTATTTCATGTCGGCCGGCATAACTACCCGGCGGAAGGTTTCCACAAATTCGGCCATTTCCCGTGTATATAAATCCGAATTGGAAGGTTTGTTGATGGCCGAAACGACCAGTCGTTCTTTAAACTCTTCCGTCAGACAAGCTTCGGGGTTATGACCCAGTGGGGCTGAAGCGAAGAAAGTAAAAAAATCAATGTACTTTTTACCGTTTCTTTCATCAACCAGGTAGCCGTCTTTCGAATTTACCAGGTCCACAACCAGCTCAAAACCATCAACCAGCATTACTTTAGCTAGTGATTCATGTACTTTATCCGTAGGGATACGGGTCTGTCTTAATTCCATAAATTGCTCCTCATCCTGAAACAGTCCTGCAAGAATATACAGCCGGACTAAAATTTATAAATTCAATATTCTTAATAATTTAACAGACGTGAAGTTACACCCGGCAGGCCGCTTGTGTCAACCCTTGCCAGGAGTTTTAAGATAGGACTTCGGTTAATTTTTCAAGAATAAATAAGGGTGTGGCCGTTGTCTGGGAACGATCTTCCATAGCCCGATCGGCGGCCCGGCCCAGCCAGAAATTGGCGGCAAGGGAACTTTGCAGGGCATCCAGACCGCGGGCCATAAAACCTGTGATCAATCCGGCCAGGATATCACCGCTGCCGCCCTTGGCCAGAGCCGCGTTCCCGGTAGAATTTATAAAACAACCCTGTATTTTCTGACCGGCTAAAGAAGGTGCACCTTTCAGATTAACGACGGCGGAGGTGCGCTCCAAAAACGAGGTCAGAACCTGCCAGGGCTGGTTTTGCAAGGTCGTTTGCTGACCCGGCCGGAATCTGCTGAATTCACCATGATGCGGGGTGAGTACCTGCCGCTCCGTCAGTTCAGTCAACATTTCCGGTTCACCGGCCAGCGCAAACAGGGCATCGGCATCAATCACCGAGGCTTTTTTTGTTTCGATCAGCAGGCGGATCAGTTGGCGGCAAAAATCCATTGTTTCCGCCCGGCGGCCGAGTCCCGGACCGATCAGAACAGCATCCGCCCAATCGACCCGCTCCCGGATTTCATTTAGTGCCGCTGTGCCTATAAACCCAGGTTCAGATTCAGTCAAAGGCTGGGATAATACTTCAGTAAGTTTTACTTCGATGATTGGATTGAGTGAAGCCGGCAGCGCTGCGTAAATCATCCCGGCCCCGGAAAGCTGAGCGCCGCGGGCAGCCAGGGTCAGGGCGCCGGTCATCCCGGTTGACCCTCCAATGATAAGCACCTTACCGGCCGAATATTTATGCTGCCAGGGTTTCAAGACCGGAAGCGGCACATCCGATTCATCAATCAGCCTGACCGTTGAGCGGATACTTAGCTCAAAAGCGGCCGGCAGTCCGATATCGGCTACCTTCAAAACACCAACCATAGATTTAGCCGGGTAAAACAATTGAGCCAGCTTGGGCAGAGCCATGGTTATGGTCTGTTCGGCCTGAATAACGCTTCCCGGAATACCGGCGTTGTCTGCCGACAGCCCGGAAGGCATATCAATCGATATCACCGGCCGGGCTTGGGTATTGATCCAGTCGATAACCTCTTTTAGCCAGCCGCTGACCGCTCCCTGTAATCCGGTACCGAGCAAAGCATCTACAATCAGCGCAGATTCGGGCAACCCGGATGGAAAGTCTGATGGCGCCATTAATGGACTCAACTTCACTTCCGTTTTCCGGCAGATTTCGTAATTTGCCAAAGCATCCGGGGGCAGATTTTCGGGCGGTGAAGTCATAAATACTACAACCGGGTAAGCGGCTTTTTGCAGGTAGCGGGCAATGACAAAACCATCGCCGCCATTATTTCCCTTGCCTGTAAAAATAAAAACCTGCTTCAAAGAATTTTCCCGGCAGAAGTCGGCGATCACAACTGCCGAATTCCGACCGGCATTTTCCATCAGCACCAATCCATGAAGCCCGATTTCATGAATGGCCTGCTGATCGATGCGGCGCATTTCTTCACTGCTGACAACGGGGATCATAATTCTTCCTCCAATACGACAAAGGCCATGGCCTGCTCCCGGGTATGAGAGATGGACAGGTGAACCTGGCGTTGGTTGTAATTTTCAAGGCGCCCTGAAAATCGAAATTCCGGCTTACCAAGCTGATTATTGCTGACTTCAATTTCCTTCCAGCCTACACCACGCAAACCGGTGCCAATCGCCTTTAGAAACGCCTCCTTTGCGGCGAAGCGAGCGGTCAGACAGGCAAATTTATCCTTCCTGGCCAGGCAAAATTCAATTTCTGCCGCGGTGAAGACTCTTTCCAAAATACTTTTACCGTGTTTTTCGAAAAGCAGCGCAAAACGCTGATTCAGTTCGAGATCAATACCGATTCCGGAGATTGACGGCGTTTTCGCATCAGGTATTAATTTTGATTTAATAAATCGCCCTTTGTAATTTGAACCCGGTGTTTTCAGTTCCGCCTGCGGTTTTTTATAGGCCGGGCCGGTGGAACCAAAGCCTCTGAAACCAGTGCCGGATTATAAAAATTTTCGCTAAATCTATATCGGCCATTCAGTATTTTCCCGCCGCTTCCGGGGACAAAAGCGGGACGACAACGCCGAGTTTAGGTTGAAAAGACAGGAACCGCAAGACAGTTGAAACATAATGACATCGACCTGGTCAGACGGGCTAAAGAGGGCGACGGTAAAGCCTATGATGAATTAGTCCTGTTGTACAATGATGCCGTTTTCAGCGTAATTTTCCGCATGGTTCACAACCGGAGGGAAGCCGAAGACCTGGTTCAGGATGCCTTTATCAAGGCTTATAACTCCATTGATTCTTTTAACGAAGCCTACGCCTTTTCCACCTGGCTATTTAAAATTGCCACCAACAACTGTATTGACTTTTTCCGCAAGCGGAAGATCCGCACCTACTCTATGGATCAGCCCATCCGCTACAAGGATGATGAGATTCAGCCGGAATATGCCGATCCCGGTGAAGATGCCGAGCATGAAATGCTCTCGGTTGAGAAATCCAGACTGATTAAACAAGCCATTGACGATCTTTCCCCGAAGTATAAGGAACCGATTATTCTGCGCCACCAGCTTGAAAAAAGCTATGAAGAAATTGCCGAAATCATGAACCTTCCCCTGGGCACGGTTAAAGCCCGGATATTCAGAGCCCGTGAAATGCTGAAAAAATCGCTGAAAGGTGTTATTTTTTAATTGGTTACCATTCTTTTGGCTACAACAAATCTCTATAAAATTATCGAGATACAGCATTTTCTTGGTTTGGATCGATACCGGCTGATAACACCACAGCAGGCCGGAATTAATATTGTTGTGGAAGAAAACGGGGCGACATTTTCCGATAATGCCCTGCTAAAGGCAAAAGCCTTTGCGGCGAAGACCAATCTACCAGTTCTTGCTGACGATTCAGGCCTGGTTGTTGATGCCTTGGATGGTGCACCCGGTGTGTATTCAGCCCGTTTTGCCGGAGAATTTGCTACCTATCTTGAAAACAACCTGCTTCTTCTGGACAGGCTCAGTTCCACACCCGCTGAGAAGAGAACCGCTCATTTCATCACTGTCTTTTGCCTGCTGGATGGGAAAGGCGAATTTTTATTTGAAGGCCGGACCGATGGACTGATTTTGAAGAACATGACCGGCAGTAATGGCTTTGGTTATGATCCTCTTTTTTACATTCCTGCTCTCGGCAAAACTTATGCTGAGATGGATATTACCGAAAAAAATCAGTACAGCCACCGCGGACAGGCCTTAAAAAAACTGGCTGCTTTTCTTGCGTCCGGACAATTTGATGCGGACCGGAATTTTGCACACTGAAATTATACTGCTGAATTTTCCTGGGTACTTGGTCAAAATCTATACAGATCAGTTCAGATTTATCCTGATAAACCGCCCCTGAGTAAGGTAAAACCTTTAATCAATGCATAAAAAACAAGGTGGGTTTATTGACATAAATAGTTCAACTTTGTATACTTGCTGTCTCTTGTCACAAAATGAGCACATCGGGGCGTAGCGCAGCCCGGTTAGCGCACCTGCCTTGGGAGCAGGGGGTCGGAGGTTCAAATCCTCTCGCCCCGACCATTTGTGCTGCGCCCTTAGCTCAGTAGGATAGAGCAACTGCCTTCTAAGCAGTCGGTCGGAGGTTCGAATCCTCCAGGGCGTACGAAGTTTATGGTGGATGTAGCTCAGTTGGTTAGAGCATCAGATTGTGGCTCTGGGGGTCGTGGGTTCAAATCCCATCATCCACCCTTTAAAAATATCGCTCCCATCGTCTAGAGGCCTAGGACATCGCCCTTTCACGGCGACGACAGGGGTTCGAATCCCCTTGGGAGTACAAAAAAAACCCGTTTTTCAACGGGTTTTTTTATTTTATCCTTTACTGGCCGGAAAGCATAACAAAATCGGCCAGTATCCTGCCGGACTCATTTAGCACAACATCTTCAGGGTCTGTATCATCTTCTTTAACTTTTGCCGAATCTTTTTCCCGCCGTCTTTCCGCCTCATTCAGGGAAACCCATTTCTTTTCCCGCTCACCCCGCATCTCATGAATCTGGGTCAGATAATCCTGGAATTCTGGGCTTTGATTAATACGAACAGCGTGCTCTTTTTCCAGCCGGGGAATTAAAGTACTCAGTTTAGGATTCATTTTATTAAATTGGACCAGATTGATTTCATCCCAAAGCAGAGCATTGGGACTGGCACCTTCACCGACTTCACTTGGCTGAAAAACTTCCGGGAATTCGATATCGGGAATGACACCAAGATGCTGGGTACTACCGCCATTGACCCGGTAAAATTTAGCAATGGTGTATTTCAGCTGACCATATTGTTCTTCGCTGCCCGGAAAATATTTATTCAGATCCATTGCCGTCTGAACCGTTCCTTTACCAAAGGTCTGTTCACCGAGAATCAATCCTCTTTGATAGTCCTGAATGGCCGCGGCAAAAATTTCGGAGGCTGATGCACTGAACCGGTTGACTACAACGGCCAAAGGCCCGGCATAGATCACCCCGGCATTAAAATCATTTTCCACTTTAACTTTGTTTTCCATATCCCTGACCTGAACAACCGGACCCTGATCAATAAACAGACCGGTCAGGGTGATGGCTTCGCTCAGGAATCCCCCGCCATTATTGCGCAGGTCGATTATAATGCCTTCCACCCCGGCCGATTGCAACTCTGCGAGCAAACGGGTTACGTCACGCGATGTACTCTGAAAATTGGGATCACCTTTACTCATAGCCTCGAAATCAAAATAAAAAGAGGGTATAGTAATGACACCTACTTTATGGTCTTTTCCATTCTCTTTGAAAATCAGCGTGTCGCTGTCGGCTGCGGAATCGGCCAGAATAACTTTGTCCCGTACCAGCTCAATCACTTTGGGTCTGGCCCCGGCGCCATCAACGGCGGCCAGAATCTGCAGCCGGACAATGGTCTGTCTTGGGCCGCGGATTAGCTGTACCACGTCATCAATCCGCCAGCCGATGACATCCACAAATTCACCGTCCAGGCCCTGGGCAACTCCGATAATGCGGTCATCCGGCTTGAGAATTCCGGATTTATCAGCCGGCCCGCCGGGTATAATCTCAACTATCTTTGTGTAATCATCTTCGGTTGAAAGCAAAGCACCAATTCCTTCAAGGGCGTTACTCATCCGGATATTGAAATTTTCTTTGGCCCGGGGCGAAAAATAATTGGTATGGGGATCAAAGGTTTCGGAGATGGCATTCATATAAAATTGAAACACATCTTCACTGCGATATTGATGGATTCGCTTAGTGATGTTTTCGTAACGTTTTTTCAGAGATTCACGGATTTTATCATCGGGTTTATCATTTAGTTTCTGGACAAGGTAATCGTTCTTCAGCCTGAGCTGCCAGATTTCATCCAACCCGGCAGTGCTTCCCGCCCATGGCATTTTTGTCCGGTCCGGGTAAAATTTCTCATCTGAAGTAAACTCAAATGGCTGATCGAGACGACGCTGAATATAATCCATCCGTTCATCAAAACGAACCCGGAACCGGTTGTATATTTCGAAGGGTATTTCCAGCTTTCCAGCCTTGACCAGGTCATCCATTTTCAGGCGGAAATCCTTAAAGGATTTAATATCAGATTCAAGAAAGTACATGCGGTTGCCATCCAAAGCATCGATGTAGTTGTTATAGATTTGCACGGACAAAGAGTCATCAAGGTCTGCTTTTTTATAGTGTTTTTTAAAGAGGAGCTGTGTTATTATTTGTTCAACTCTGCGATGCTGAGCCTGCGGTTCAAGCCGTATTTCATCCGGTATTCCTGAAAAGCCGGGGACAGAGAAAATGAGTACGATCAGAACAAACAAGCTGAATAAAACCTTAAAAAATCGGTTTACCATAAAAATTCCTTTAGTTTGACATGCGAGGCTGTTACTACTAAAAATGCCGCCTGGTTTCAAATCAAATCAGCAGGCTGGTTTTGCCGCCTGATACTCCGGTTGATGAATTGAACTGAAATGAGAGACAATAATCCCAGGAAGGCTCCCAACCAGAAGGGAATCCGGTAGTCGGCCATCCAGAGTATACCACCAGCCACCGGGATAATTACTGCGGCGATATGGTTGATGGTGAAGCCTACCGCCATCGACGGAGCAATATCCTGTGGCTCGGCAATTTTCTGGAAAAAAGTACGAATCGCCACAGCAAAATTGAAAAAGATTTGGTCAAGGATATACAGCAAAGCCACGACCCATCTGTTTCCGGTCCAGGTATAGGCTAAAAATATTATGACCAGGTTTAGATATTCGATTGTCAATAATTTTTGCTCTCCAAACCGGTTTATAGCCCGGCCGATGGCCGGGTTAAGGTAGTAATTGATTATATTGTTTAAAATGAAGAGAACCGTAATTTCCCGTACCGTAAATCCAAATTTTTCAACCATCAGAAATACCGCAAAAGCTACAAGTATCTGACGGCGGGCTCCGGCCAGAAAGGTCAGCCAGTAGAACAGACTGTATTTCTTTTTAAGGATAAAACGATTCCTTTGAACCGGAAGGTGTGGTTCTGTCGGATTACCAGACATTGAGTAGCCGACAATTAAAATAATTCCAGCACCGAACAAAAGATAAAGCCAGGAATAAGCCATTAAATCAGACAATCCGAAAATGAGCAATCCCGCTACGATATTGGCTGCGGCAGCTACACTTCTCATCTGGCCTAAAACGAAGGGCGAACTTTGCCGGTCAAAGTATTGCAAGGTAAGAGACTGGCTGACGGTTTCATAGTAATGAAATCCGAAACTCATTATGGTTGTCGTCAGAATCAGGCCTTGAAAATCAGGTAGAAACCCGGTTAAAGCGATACCGGCCCCCAGCGTTAAAAGTGATATGGCCCCCAGCCGGTATTCAGGAATAAAACGCATCACAAATATGGCCAGCAGAGCTAAAAAACCGGGTACTTCCCGTATTCCCTGAATCCAGCCTATTTGCTCACCGCTAAGGTGAGCAATTTCAACGGAAAAATTATTAAATAAAGTCCGCCAGCCCTGTAATCCTGCGGTTCCGGCAATAGTTAAAATTATCAGATACCGATACATTGGTCTGGCTGTAATTTCCTGACGGCTCATAACTTTCTATCCTGCATGCAATAAAATATATCCGGATTTAAATTTCAGGAATAATAATCGGGTTGGTTTTGACCTGAAAAGATAAATTTCAGGGTCACTATTCCTTTCTTTCAACATTTATCGAATTCCATGAAAACCAGGTTATTAATTGTTTTGAATTTTCACTTAAAATTAAAATATAAATAATTTTTGCCCTGCACCCTATAGACCGGCAGTGCTGTAACTTTTAATTTATGAACTCGTAGGAAAACGACCATTGTTCCAGTGAGGTTTTTATGCATCTGAATAAAGTTTTCTTTTTAGCCCTGGTCCTGTCCAGTTTTATCAGCCTGCTTCCGGCGCAGGATGTGGAGGATTTCCCGGTGGCAATCGAAAAAATTGAAAAACGGGCTGTACAAAAATATATCTCAAATCCTGACCTGGAAACGTACCGTTATACTGAGGACACCGAAATCACCTCGGATGAAACCATCACCGGGAATGTAATTGTTGTCCGGGGTGATCTGACTATTCATGGAACCGTTGATGGTGACATCCTGGTTTTGCTGGGCAATGTCAATCTGCAGCCAAAGGGTGTGGTCAATGGCGATGTAACCTGTATTGAAGGTAAAATTACGCAGAGCCGCTCCAGTTTGATTTCCGGGCGGCAGATCGAGACAAAAATTAAAAATATCTATACCCGAAGTGAATGGACCGACCGTTACAGTGAGTCTGAATGGGAATACTTCAGTAATTTCGAGCTGGACGATTTACGCCGCACCCATTATGGCGCTTACAGTACATTGCCCATTTACAGCAAAGATGAACCTGTTGTATTTTCCTATAACCGGGTTCAGGGTTTGTTTCTCGGAATTTCGGCCCCGAAGATTGTCGGTTCCAGATATGATTTGTTCGACCTGCACGGCTTTGGCGGATATGGCTTCGCAGAAAAAAAATGGCGCTATAAACTCGGCCTTGACCGTTGGCTTTTCAGTCCCAAAACCTATCGTTTTGAACTGGGTGCGGAAATTCATGACCTGACTGATTCCCGTGACAGCTGGATGCTGAGCCCGCTGGAAAACAGTCTGGCCTCCATTCTGCTCCATGAAGACTTTCATGATTTTTACAGACGCAAAGGCTACAGCTTCCATGCCAGCCAGAATCTTAGTATTTTTTTAAAAGGCAGCCTGGAATACCGTCATGATCTCTATTCTTCGGTTGAGAAAAATACAGATTGGGCAGTTTTTGGCGGAAAGAAAAAATTTGCCGAAAATCCACCGATAGAAGAAGGTCGGATGCGCAGTCTATATGGTGAAATTTATCTGGACACAAGGGATAATAACATTCATCCAAAACGAGGCTGGTATGGCTTGCTTGGTGCAGAATCTTCCACCTCCAAAATGAACAGCGACTTTTCCTTCAATCAATACTTGCTCGATTTGCGTACCTATCAACCATTTGGCCGCGGTGAACGTCTCGATATCCGCCTGCGGGCCGGTACATCAGAAGGTACACTTCCCCTGCAAAAAGTATTTGAGTTGGGCGGAATGGGCAGTCTGCGTGGTTTTGGTTTTAAAGAATTCAGTGGCAACCGGATGCTCCTGGCAAATTTTGAGTACAATATAAATCCGCAAATTTTTAACACCTCCCTGCTTTTTGATGAGTTTCACTACGTCTTTTTTTATGATGCGGGTGCTGCCTGGTTCACCGATCCGGCAGCCGGGGCCGCCTGGCATGAGGGATTTGAGAATTTGAAGTGGGCCAGTTTGAAGGCTAATATTGGTATTGCTTTAACCAACCGGGATGGTGACGTCAGACTTAATATCGCCAACCGGACCGATACCAGTAAGGAGTCTGTTGTGGTGACATTAAGGATCGTTAAGCCTTTTTAAGGATAAAATATGAATATGGCCGGCAGCCGTTACCTAGTCAGTTTATTATTAATTGGTTTCAGCTTCTCCATCGCCCAGGAGCAGAGGCTGAGTCTGACCGATTTCGGTTTGAAGCAGGTTCATACCGCCGGCTTTACGTTAAAATCTGAGCGTGATTTGAGAATTAATGCCATCGGTGCTGGTGGGGATGAGTGGATTAGACGGATTCATAATTATCAGGAAGATAAATATAATTTATTCGCTTATGCCTGGATTCTGGACAGCAAAACCCGTCAAATGGTTTGGCGGATGACTATTGACAATACCCAAAAAGACTGGTGGCAGGATAATAACAGAGAGTTTAAAGAAGTGGTGCATCTGCCGGCCGGTGAGTATGAAGTTAAATTTGCCGCTGTTCAACCGCTCTATTTCCAGGGAGAAAACGGCTTCTCTACCCTCGGCAAACTATTCGAGAAACTGGCCGGTGATGAGAAACAATGGCAGAAACAGGCCGGTGACTGGAAGCTGCTGATTGAACCGGTCGATGAAATTTTCAATGAAAGCACAGTCAGGAAATATCAGCGGGCCCGGAAAGATAAAGCCATCATAGATATGACTGAACAAACCGATAATGTTTTCTCAAAGAAAAGTTTTTCTCTGAAGAAACAGTCCCGGCTGAATATTTATGCCATTGGTGAAGGTTATCAGGGCCAAATGTACGATTATGGCTGGATCATCAATAATGATACAGGGTCAAAAATCTGGGAGATGCTGGAAAAAGAATCCGATGAGGCCGGTGGGGCCATCAAAAACAGACTATTCCGCAAAACTCTGGACTTCCCGGCAGGGAATTATACGGTATTTTTTAAAACAGATGACAACCACTCCTCTTCCGGATGGAATGCAAATCCACCTTATGATCCTGATAACTGGGGCATCCTTATTACTCCCGCTGATGTCGACTTTGACTTTAGTACGGTAGACAAAGCAGATATGAATCAGTTAAAGCCTCTGATCAATTTAACCCGGATTGGAGATTATGCCTACGAACAGGAAGGTATGGTTTTAGACAAAAAATCCAGGATCAGAATTTATGCTTTGGGTGAGGGGCATTCCGGCGAAATGTTTGACTACGGCTGGATCACTGATGAAAAAACGGGGAAACTGGTCTGGAAAATGAAATATAATGAAACAAAACATGCCGGCGGCGCTTCGAAGAACCGCATGTACGATGAGATTATCACACTTGAGGCCGGAAAATATATTATTCATTATCAATCTGATGATTCACATTCTTTTGAAGACTGGAACAGTACAAAACCACACGAACCTGATAAATGGGGTATCACGGTTTATGTTCCCGATGCCGCTGCAACCGCAAAAAATGCCGGCGTTCAGTCATTGCCGGATAAAAATATTATTGCAGAATTAATCCGGGTCGGAGACGATGAACACCTGGTAAAGCTGTTTACCCTGCGCTCGCCAACAACCATCCGTATTTATGCCATCGGTGAGGGAGATTGGGATGAAATGTCTGATTATGGCTGGATTGAAAATATTGAAACTGGCCAAACAGTCTGGAAAATGCGCTATCGCGAAACCGAACATGCCGGCGGTGCCGATAAAAACCGAAGAATCAATACGTCAATAACCCTGAAACCTGGTACATATAAAGTCCACTATAAATCTGATGACAGCCATTCCTTCCATGACTGGAACTCCAGAGCTCCAAGTGATGCCGGGCATTATGGAATAACCCTTTATTCAGATAAAGAAGAATAATCTGACTGTTCTGGAATTTGCAGAACCAGTATTTTTCACAGCGTGTATATAATGCTGATAAGCGGCTGACAACTTCACCAAGGTGAACTTACCTGTTTAATCAGGTGTGAAATTAAACCTGTTCTCATACCGGTATTTTTAAAACCATTGTAACCCATTCATGATTTAAGTTTTTCCTGAATTTTTTTACCCGGCAAAAACTAAGGCCAGAATTTAGCATAGGTCCGACCAATAGCCATAGTGAATCAGATTATTATACTTTCAGTGCTTCACCTTCCGATTTCGCAATCAAAACCGCACCACAGCTATCACTCCAAACATTTACAGTTGTTCTGAGCATATCCAGAAACGGATCAACCGCCAGGATTAACCCGATACCTTCCAAGGGCAAACCGACTGATCGCAATACAATGGTCATCATTACTAAACCGGCCATGGGAATACCTGCGGCTCCTATGCTGGCAGCCAAAGCTGTAATAACGACTAAGGCCTGCTGGGTGAAACTCAGTTCTATTCCATAAACCTGTGAAATAAAAATTGCCGCTACACATTCGTACAGCGCTGTCCCATCCATATTTATCGTTGCACCAAGTGGCAGCACAAAACTGCTAACCCGGTTTGAAACACCGGCATTTTTCTCAACAGATTGAATAGTCAGCGGCAGTGTTGCCGATGAGGAGGCAGTTGAGAAAGCTGTGAGCAGGGCAGGTGACATTGCTTTAGCCTGTTTATAAGGATGAATCCGGCCAAACAGGAATATAATCAGCGGCAGGGTAAGCAGGGCATGAATAGCCAAACCCATAATGATAGTGTAAATATAGGAAAGCATCGGCAGGAAAACATCAAAGCCGGTTTGAGCTATCATTTTTGAAATCAGGGCAAAAACTCCGATTGGTGTAAACCGAATGATAAATTGTGTTAGCTTCATCATCACTTCAAAAACCGCATTAAAAAAATCAGTCAGCGCTGTCTTGTATTTATCAGGCGTTTTAAGAATGAAGAACCCAAATAAAAGAGAGAATAATATCGTCGGGAGAATATCACCTTTGGCCATTGATTCAATGGGATTCAAAGGGATAATTCCCAAAAGAGTATCACCAATACCATCCACACTTCGATCCAATCCTTCCGGTACCTGGGTAAAACCAAGATTGGTATTCACCCCTGGACGGAAAAGATTTACAGCCGCCAAACCGGTTAAAATTGCGGCCAGACTGGTAAAAATATAATAAATGAACGTTTTCGTAAACATCCTTCCGAAACCGCCGGACTGATCGAGACTGGTAACGCCCGAGATGATTGAAGCCACGATAAGCGGAACAATTACCATGCGCAGGAGACGTAAAAAAATAGTACCAAGTAAAGATATATGCTGAATAACGAAAGACTCAAAACTAAGGGACCTGGCGATAAAACCAAAAATAATTCCGGCAATCAGGGCAATTAAGATTTGCCAGTGGAGGGCGGGCTTTTTCATTCCATCATCCTTTTTGGATAAAGTAAGTGTAATAATTATAAACCGGTGAGACTAATTTAGAGGAGAATATTCCTAAAACCACAACTTTACAATAAGGCGACTGTTTTAATAAGATTAAGCTTTGAATCTAAAGGCGCGGTTTTAATTACGATGAGGATTTGGTTTTGGACAGACTAACAACCGGGCAATAGTGAAACGCTTTATCAAAATTTGTTTTTGTGGGAATAATAAAATCCAGGCAAATGACTAAAGGACATCAATTTTGATCTTCAGGATTTGACAGAAAAATTTCCTGACTCTGATCGCGAAGATTTCTCAGGAATTCAAGAGCGCGGACAGAATTATACTGCTTATGGTGTCCAAAGGGACGGAACTGTACACCGAACTGGAATCCTTCACCGGACATCTCTTTTTTCCAACGGATCTGTCCAACTAATTCCAGCCTGAACCCGTCTGGAAAAGTCAGATTCATCTTAATGCTTGAACCAGAACTGAATTCATGCTCGCTGGTAAAGGATAAACCGCTCTTGGAGAGGTTTATTAACGGTGCCGGTGTTGTATGTGAGGGTATGATGCTCAATACAGAAGGCTTCCGGCAGCGAATTTGTGCTCCCGGAATTTCAATGCGCTGTAAAACACGTCTGTCGTTTTTATTCATAGATATTAACATAATTCTCTGAGTTAGTCGGGCGAATAATAGAAATTAAACGTTTTAATTGTATGTGAGGCTAATCAATATTTAATTTTAAATACAATTTTTTACGAGAATTAATAACAATTCATATAAACACATTTACAGATCTTCCGAGGATTGTCCGTTTTCTGCTTTACAATTAACTAAAACAAGTGTTTGAAGGCAATCTGAAAAACATGGCTTCAATTATAAAAACCCTTTGATTAACCTTGTTCTGTCATATTGATCCCTGATTTATCGGGGAGAAATATCTCGTATTTACGGGCTTAGTAGCTTCTTCTCCCGCAGGGGCGGGATCAGAATGACAAATCAGGGAGTTTTTCAAAGGTTTCTATAATTTAGTTCCATCAGGCTTAAACAGGGAACCATTGATAATTTAAAATCCAAATCCTGGCAGCCTGTTCGATATAAGAAAATTTGGAATTAATCCGGATTTAATTCAATAAACGAATAAATTTACGTTTACCGACTTTGAGCACCGTTTCTTCCCGGACCGTGATCTCGGCATAAGGATCGGTGACCTTTTCAGAATTTAGTGATACACCACCGCCCTGTACTAATCGTCTGGCCTCACTCTTGTTTTCAGCCAATCCGGCCATAACTATCAGGTCATCAATCCGGTGTACCTGGGTTTCCAGTTTGAATTCAGGCATTTCATCCGGAATATTCTTTTTCACAAAGATTTGTTCGAAGGCGGTTTCCGCTTCGGTTGAGGCTAATTCACCATGATACATACGCACCAAAGTTCTTCCCAGGTATTTTTTTACATCCCGCGGATTGGTTTGTGGGGAGGCCAGAAGCCCGGCAATGTGTTTTAATTCATCCGAATCAATATCGGAAATCAACTCAAAATAACGATAGATAACCTCATCCGGTATAGACATGGTTTTACCATAAATTTCTGTAGGCGCCTCGTCGATACCGATATAATTTCCCAAAGATTTGCTCATCCGTTGTTTGCCGTCAACACCTTCTAAAACCGGGAGAGTCAATATGATCTGTGGTTCAATACCATATTCTTTTTGAATCTGGCGGCCAATAACCAGGTTAAATTTTTGCTCAGTGGCACCTAATTCCACATCGGATTTGATGACCACTGAATCATAACCCTGCATTAGCGGATAAAAGAATTCATGTATGCTTATTGGCAGGAGGGCTGCGTAACGCCTGGCAAAATCATCCCGTTCCAGCATTCTGGCTACGGTAAATCTGGCTGCCAGACCCATAATTTCGTCAAACCGCATTTTAGAAAACCAATCACCGTTAAACCGGACAATGGTCTTTTCACGGTTGAGAATTTTGAAGAATTGTTCCTGATAGGTTTTGGCATGAGCCATTACATCGTCGTGGGTCAGCCGCGGTCTGGTACTGTTTTTTTCACTTGGGTCGCCGACCATTGCCGTATAGTCACCAATAATGACAACAACCTGATGTCCAAGCTGCTGAAAATGACGCAGCTTACGAATCCCAACCGTATGACCAAGATGAATGTCCGGAGCCGTAGGATCAAAGCCCTGCTTGATCACTAAAGGCTGACCCGTCGAAAGCGAGCGTTCAATTTTCCTGACCAGCTCTTCCTCCGGTAACAGGTCAACTGTACCTCTGCGAATCAAATCCATCTGTTCATTCAGGGGTGGAAAAATCATTTATAAACTCCGTTATTATAAATTCCGCATTTTATTAGTCCGGTCAGAATCCCGCTTCATATCTTTTTCAGCAATGGCGGCCCGCTTATCATACTGTTTCTTCCCACGGGCCAGGCCAATTTCGATCTTAACCAGGTGACGGTTAAAATACACTTTCAGTGGAATCAGAGTCATACCTTTTTCATCAACCTGGCGCTGTAATTTCTTCAATTGCATCCGGTTCAGCAGAAGCTTCCGGTCGCGGGTCGGATCAATTTCAAACATAGTGGCATTTTTATAAGGTGAAATATGCATCCCGATCAGCCACAATTCTCCGTTTCTAAAACGGGCATAGGCATCCACCAGATTTACCCGGCCTTCGCGCACAGATTTTACTTCTGAACCGATTAGAACTATTCCGGCTTCAAGACTGTCCACAATTTCGTAATCATGACGGGCTTTTTTATTTTGATGGATAATTTTTTGCATAATTTGGTTTTCTTGTAAGAACCGGCTTATTCCGGTAAAAGGTGTTGATTTTACTTAATTATTATAGTACTGGCAATTTTTAATGCACCCGGGAGCCGGGTCTGGAAAAAAGCTAAGCCCGGTTTTTATGGGGAGAGACAAATTGCTTTCAAATTTTATTGCCGTAAGAATGACAGAACGAGAACTGAGGTATGTTATCTCTTCAGGTAAACTGCGGCTGAGGCTGGAAAAAAGGCTTCAATACGGCCTAATTCCCACCGGCCGGATTCTTCATAAAGGCAGCAATCCAGAAACAACTCCGGCTCAATAATGGCGGATGGAAAATCAGGGACAAGGCGAATTGTATATGAACCATTGGTTCTGACGTCGGTTAACCGGACATGACTAGCCTGATACTTTTCGACCCTGAATAGTGAACGGATTCGAGCGGCAGACTTCTCATTTTCATCCATCAAAAGCGTGAAAATGGAGAAAGCGGTGTAATATAATTTCATCTTTTCAACCATTATCTGGTATTTGGAAAATGCCAGGCTCAAAAAGTCAGACTTGTCAAAAAGAACCGGTACAGAATACTCATAGCGAACTTTTTCTATCCATTTCATGGTGATCTTTTGCAGCAGTGTCGTATCCGGGTCTGCATAGGCGCTGATGTCATAGATTAAGGCTGATAAAATATACTCATCCAATACATCAGGGCTGATTTCTGCCGGTGAATCCAATCCTTTTTTTAGCTGGCAAAACCTTTCCAGGTAACGAACAATACTTATTTCAAGCGACCAGGTATTATTGGCCAGATATTCTTTTACAAACTCGTTATTAAATGATTCAAAAGCGGACACTTCATGCCCAGGACCATTTAAAGAATCTCCGCTATCCAACACATAGCCCGATGGGGATAAATCTGCTTCCAACTGAATCAGGTCTTCGAAAATTCTAACCGAAGCGGAACGGTAGTTGCGCAATAAACTCTGACCCTCATTCAGAATAAATATCACGATCCGATTTAGGAGAAATCCAGCCAGACCAACGATCTGTGGATCTTTTTCGGCCAAAACTTTATTGGCTTCATATTTAAAAAAATCAACAAGGGAATCAATCAAAATATAGTTCAGAATGTCCGACTGCAGACATTGCAGCTTGTTCTGACAGTATTTTTCACCTCCATCCGGCGTTTCAACAGACAGTATTTTGAAGGTACTGCTGACCGGTTCAGCCGGTTTAACCGGACAACCCATATCACAGGCGCCAAAACAGTAATTCTCAAAAAATTCCTGCAGATTAACGCCAATATTGAAAGCCAGTTTTTCACATCCGCCCGGTGCGGGTAAAATAGAATTATGTTCGGCATCAGGTTGGTGGTAATCATTTTTCAGGCTGCCAACCAGCTCGTTAACCAAAAGAAATGTGAAATAATCAAGATTGGTCAGTTCGTATATATCTTTTTTCAAGGCCTCAATAAAACTACGGGCCGACAAATGGCTGAATTTATAGTTACCGGTCAAAGACTTTCCTTTTATGGTTATAATGCCATATTTAACCTGTAATTAGAAATTTTCATTCCGAAGCGCCGAAGTAATCCTCCCCGGAAGTAAAGGAAAAGACCGGAAATCCTTGATCGACCTTCAGAAGATGCTACTGTTCAGGGCTGAATACTTGCAGTGCTCGTTTAAAACAAGTTCCGGGAATGGTCCAACTACGGTACAAGCCGGAAGGAATGCGGCAGATTGATTCGCAACAACCCCTGCTCATCAACATAGACAATGCCTATTTTCTGATCCTTATGGATAAGACCATAATAACCTTCAGGTAAAGCGGTCTGCAGCGAATGTTCGGCAAAGAGCCGGCTCAGAGTTTGGATATCAAATTCCAGGGAGGGCCGACTCACATGCAGTGCCGGCAACTGAAAGGCAGGTGTGGCCAAACGCCAGCGCATATAACGCCCCTGTTCAGCTAAAAGTATTCCGCCGTTGGTAAACCGGGCGGTGGGAAAATTTGTCCAACCGGCTTCGAAGGCCCAGAGTTTCCGCCTGCGGCGAAGATAGCGCCAGTTGTCCCAAAGATCAGTCCCGATTCCCCAGTTTTCACTGAGTTCACGGAGCGGCCCGGCAATCTCAGGATGACTGGCATCATACAATTCGGTCCGGTCGGCATTCAGTCCATCCAGGCGCTGAAACATGGCTTCTTTCTTGCGTAGGCGGACGATAAAAAATCCTTCCAGACCATGGTCCTGGGGCAGAATTTTAAGACTATTGCTAAGACTTTTATCCATTCCGGCAGGCAGGGTACGGTTACGGTAAATTTGTAATGCCGGTTGCTCAACAGGCAAAATCTCAATTGGATAACGTTCCATCAGCCATTGAATCTGCGATTCGTTCTCTTCCGGACTCAAGGAGCAGGTTGAATAGACTATTTCTCCGCCCGGCCGGCAGGCTTTTAGCGCCGAGACCAGCAAAGCCTGCTGCACATTAACCAGTTTCTTCAGCCGGTCGAAAGACCACCAGTTGAGAATTTCCGAACTTCCGGCCAGGGTGCCGATAGCTGTGCATGGTGCATCGAGCAATACTTTGTCAAAAAAATTCGGAAAGCGGATGCCAAGCGCCTGCCCATCCATGTGGTAATGAAGGGCATTCGATGCCCCGCAGCGCTGCCAGTTGGTATTCAGCGGCTGCAGCCGGCTGCGGGCAAATTCATTAAGAATGAGCTGGCCTCGTCCCTGCATAAGCGCGGCAATTTGGGTTGATTTGCTGCCCGGCGAAGCAGCCATATCCAGTACGGTTTGACCCGGTTGTGGATTTAAAACAAGCGCCGGAATCTGCGAAGCAGCGCCCTGATAGAAAAAATCTCCCCGCATATAATCGATTGTGTGGCTCAATGGCAGATCATCTGCGGCCAGTGAAAAACCATAATGAGTGAAAGGCAAAGGTTCAACCTTTACCTGTCGGAGCTTTAAGCGATTTAAATATTCTGCAATATTTGTTTTCAGGGGATTGATTCGAATGGCCGGTTTTTCAGCCGTCGCTGCGAGAAATTGCGGTAAATCCTTCCCAAAAATCCTGACCAAATGTTCGGATAATTGGGGATTATGAGCAGCAAGGTTGGAAGCTGAGATCATCAGGTTGTTTTTATTCTTTCAATGCCGACCTAAGGATGGCCGGCTTTCCGGGCAATAAGGGCTTAGGCCAATGCCGGACGCAGACCACCAACAGCGATGGCGGCACGGATTTTTTCATACCGGTAACGGATCAAGCGGTTGGAATTCAGATTAAGCAGAGCCATATAATATTCGCGGCGGATTACCGAGCGCGGGATTTTCACTTTTTCCGGATTTAACAGGGCCAGGGTGTTCTCCCGGATTTTCTGCAATGTGCGCATAGCCCAGAAAACCGGCAAAATACAGAAGAGACGAATCCGACCCTCATTCTTGGGAATCAGAAGGATATAATCGACCGCTTTATCCAGATAGGCCAGCGCCCGTTCAATCAGCTCCTCAAACATTTGGATAGCAAGACTCTGATTATGGCCGTCAAAAACACTTTGCCGGGTCAGTTTATACTTGAACAACAGCTCATCCGGTATATAGGATTGGCCGCGGCGCAGGTCTCCGCTCATATCACGGATGATGTTGACTAACTGCAAACCTTTGCCAAAGGAGCCGGCCAGCAGTTCAAGTCGTTTCTTGAGCAGCGGAGTGATTTTGATAGAATAATGCGAAAAAAGTTCGGTCAGCAGGTAACCAACCGTGCCGGCGACATAATACATATACTCATCCAGCTCCTGCATATTCTGCAGAAAACTGAATTTCAGCCGGCGGCTGGACTGGGCATATTTCTGCATGCCCCGGGACATTTCCACAACCCAGCGTGAGATTTGATAGCGGAGCGGCTCAGAAAAAGAATCAAAAACCCGGATTACCGTCGGTAAGTTATAGGTCAGTTCATCATCGGCATCGTGGAAACCAAGGTATTTCGTATGTTCCAAAAAGAGAGTCAGGGCTTCATCCCGGCGCAAAGGGTCAAAAATATGGACAAACCAGCCGAGCATTTCCTTTTTCAGCTCAACACTGATAAACTGGTTATCTTCAATGGTATCAGCAATGCGGCACAGCAGATAGGCCGCGGTCACCGGCGTTTCAAGCCGGCCGGGCAACATGCGGATGGTCGGGGCAAAGGTCCGGGAAACTCGCGGTAATATATTTTTGCAGTAATTCCGTTCGATCTCAAGCATTTAACATCCCTTCCAAAAAAGATGGCCAAAATAAGACAAATCACCCGCCGAACAAAACCGGCTTTTACAGGGTGCCGTGAGCTCGGATTCAAAACTTATAAATTACTTGCATTCTCTGTTCCGGATCAGGTTGAGCTGGCAGTAATTCAGAGGCAGAATTTCCGGGTAAAACGGAAAATATTTAAAATATGTTTCAGGGCCCGGTTTCACATAATAAAAACCAGATCACCCACAGGTGCCGGAAGAAGACTAAAATATTGTCTAGCAGGGATATGAACCATCTTTACAACCTGAGTTTGGTGCAGGAAAAACATTTATGCAGCATTTTTACTATACAGGAAACAGGTGCTTGACAATCTTTGCTGGTGCGGGTTTTGAGACAAATGTAATATTCAGACTAAAGGATAAAGACACCGGGATTAAGCCCCCATTTTTCCGGGCTTTCGGAACTGATAA
>DYOS01000019.1:22288-25788 GCA_020720405.1 Caldithrix sp.
AGGATAAAGACACCGGGATTAAGCCCCCATTTTTCCGGGCTTTCGGAACTGATAATTTGCAGCAGATTGGCCTGATCGGATAAATTTATATCGCGGGGCGGCAGGTGAATCTTTCGTCGAGAATCATAGATGATCCGGACTGTAGGTCGCAGGGCATTCTGCCGGCCGCTCTCAATAACCACACCAATCAGTCCGTTATTGAGCTGAACCAGAGTTCCGACCGGATAAATACCCATGGTTTTGATAAAACTCTCCACCAGGTCATCCTTAAAAAGGAAGTGGCTCCATTCATATATTTTTCGTAAACCGGTGACCATATCCAACCCGTCGGCATAGATACGCTCGGTGGTTATCGCATCATAGACATCGATAATTGACGACATCTGACCGCCCAAACTTATCTCATCACCCTGCAGGCCTTTTGGATAACCGGAGCCGTCAAACCGTTCGTGATGCTCGGTGACAACCTGTGTCGTCTCTATAGAGATATTGGCCATCGACTGAATCATTTCCTGACCGTATTCCACGTGGCGCCGTACCTGTTCCATCTCCTCCGCGGTCAGGGTTCCTTTTTTGTTGATCAGTTCCTGCGGCAAACGGAGCTTGCCGATATCATGGAGCAAGGCACCCGTGGCCATATTCATCAACTGCTTCTCATCCAGTTCGAGCTGTTTACCCATGGCAATCATCATAATCATTACATTTACCGAGTGGGTAAAAGTGTATTCATCCATCCTGCGGATGGCCATCAGCGAGAGCATGGCGTCCTTGTTGCGGGAAACTGAGTCGATGACATTTCCGGACAGATCGGTTATCTCATTGATCGAAACGACCTGGCCCCGGCTGAGCGATTCAGAAAATTTCTTGACCAGATGTTTAGCCTTGAGATTTAACTGGCGGGCTTTGGGCAGCTCTTCACGGCGGGAAATTTTGACTTCAATTTTGGGCCGGACCTGGGCAAATTCATCGAACTTGGATTTGAATATTTTTACCAGTTCTTCTTTGGAAGGGGCTTCATAGACATCCAGGCCTTTGGTTGTATCAATGTACATTTCCTGGATGCCCATCTCCCGGATCTTTTCGACCATCACCTCATCTTTGATCAGAAGACGGTTGCGGATAAAAGGATGTTTTAGCCAGCTGACATCCAGATCGTGGATATAAATGCCGGGTTTTAATTGCTCGATGGTAATTTTTTTTATCACGGTATTTTTTCGTAACGCAAACTGATTCGAGTATCGTCCATTGGGCGGATGCACTTGAATTAAAAGCCGGGGCGGCACCAATTATGCGTTGAAAAACTCTGTAGAAAGAACCTGAGCGATGATCTGACTGAAAACGCTGATAAAAGCCAGCCCCAGTTCTGAACTGGCTAAAGCCGGCTGGCCGGACCATTCATCATCCTGTTTTTCCGGCAATTCCAGGTACACCGGGCGCACCAATCCGGGATAAGCGGCAAGCATAAACGATGTTTCCCAAAGGCCGGCATGACCGTCGTTAACCAAAGCCGTTTTTTCTGCCGTACTTAGCGGCCGGCCCAAGGCTTTTTCCAATTCCGGTAAAAAACGGGGCTGACCCATACCGCGCAGAACCCGGTTGGTTATGGAGAGCCAGTGAAAACCCTGTTGCCGGTATTCCCCGGCCAATTCATCCAGTAAAAACAAATGCCGGCTGCCGGCGTGTCCACTGGTGATCAGACCTTGCCGCAAACCAGAGGCGAGTAAATCGCGGGTGTATTCATCCAAAATGTGGCGGATGGTTTCTTCTGCCGAGTGCAAGGTTCCGGCAAGCTCAACCCCCCCGACACCGAGCGGCATTTCCGGGAGAAGCAGCGCCTCTCGCCCACCATATTCAGCCCAGACCTGGGCCGAAATTTCGGCAAAATAGCGGGCAATATACAGATCTGTGCCTAAAGGCAGATGCGGACCGTGGCATTCCATTAAGCTCAGCGGGAGGATTACAAAATCATGATTTTGAATTTCTGTACTCAGAATTTCAGCATATTTTTTCAAAGTGCAGTACGCTCCTGTTGGACGAGTGGCCGGCGTAAAATGGCAAAAGGTTCTGGTTTTACCGGAAGCTGAATCCAGACATCCATACCCCCGCCGTGGGCAACACTTAGCTGGCTGCCGTTTTCAGCACATAGAAAATCGACCGTAAACGGAATGGTGGCTGCCGGCTGAACCAGTTCCAGAATTTGTCCGGCTTCAAACCGGTTACGGACGCGAATGCGGGCCAGACGGCGCCCTTCATCCCAGTCATCGATCAGCGCAACAAACTGGTGGGTCTGATAACCGGAATGGCCGCTTTCATAATTCTGCCCTTCGGCCAGCGGATTTTTTTCCAGAAAACCGGTCACATAGCCGCGGTTCGCCACAGCATATACTTCCCGTCCGGCTTGTTCCGGCGTATCTGCGCCGGCACTGATAGCATCGATAGCCTGGCGGTAAGCACGGGTAATAGTGCTGACATAATAAGCCGATTTGGTCCGGCCTTCCACTTTAAAACTGTCAATTCCGGCCTCGGTCATCCGGCGGAGCAGACCAATCGCACTGAGGTCTTTGGCATTCATGATATAGGTGCCATGTTCGTCTTCGTAAACCGGCATTAGCGATCCGGGACGGCCGGGATCTTCCAGGAAATAATTTTTATCCTGTGGCAGAATCTGGTCTAATTCTTCCTGCATTTCGGCCGGCTCTTCCCAAACCTTGTACTCCCAGCGGCAGGCGTTGGTACAGGTACCCTGATTGGCATCGCGGTGGTTGAAATAATTGGAAAGCAGGCAACGTCCGGAATAAGCCATGCAAATCGCTCCGTGAACAAAGGATTCCAGCTCTATTTCCGGGACATGCTGTTTGATTTCGGCAATTTCTTCAATCAGCAGTTCCCGGCTCAATATGATGCGCTTTAAACCAAGTGAATGCCAGAATTTAACCGTCGCCCAATTGATAGCATTAGCCTGTGTGGAAAGATGCAAATCGAGACCGGGATGTCTTTCCCGGGTCAGCATAATCATTCCCGGATCGGCCAAAATCAGCCCGTCGGGTTTAATTGCCGCAATTAAATCGAGCATTTTCAAAAAGGAGGCAATCTTACGGTTATGCGGGAAGATGTTCATAGTCATATATATTTTTTTACCCAGCCGGTGCACGTATTCGACGGCTTCGGCCAGATTTCTCAGTCGAAAATCATTTTCCCGGGCGCGCAGCGAAAACTGCGGCACACCGGCATAAACGGCATCGGCGCCATAAGCCAGGGCATATTTCATTTTCTCAACAGTACCGGCCGGAACCAGTAATTCCGGTTGTTTTATCATCTTTTCTCCGGGTTAAAAGGGACGGGAAATCTACAGGCGAGGGGAGCTTTTTACAAACAACCCGGGAAGAAGATGAAGGATAAAAGATTAAGGATGAAAGGAAAAAAAGAGCAGAGCAAAGCCGTTCAATATTTTCTCAGTATTCTCCGCGTCTCTCTGCGGTTAAAGAATTTTTGACAGGATA
>DYOS01000019.1:25888-38104 GCA_020720405.1 Caldithrix sp.
GGATTTAAAGAATGCCTTGACTGGTTTTTCTTTTTTCGATAATCTTTCGCTGTAATCCAATGACCGGGGCGTTTTATGAAACACATCTTATTTATTTTATTTCTCGTTTTCGGATTTTATAGCCTTTCCGCCGGAAATGAGGTGCACCGCATCATCATCGAAGGGGTGATCAATCCTGCCGCCACGGCTTATATTAAAAAATCCATTGACCGGGCTGAAACCGAGCGGGTTGAACTGCTGATTATTCAACTTGATACACCGGGCGGTCTGATGGATTCCATGCACGACATTGTCAAGGCGGTTCAGAATTCTACCGTTCCGGTGGCTGTTTATGTTGCGCCCGGCGGATCACGGGCCGGATCAGCCGGTGTTTTTATTACTTATGCCGCTCATATCGCTGCTATGGCCCCATCCACCAATATTGGTTCGGCTCATCCCGTCTTTTCCGGTCAGGGACAGCCGGCCGATACAACCATGACCGAAACGATGATGGAAAAAGTAACCAACGATGCCGTAGCTAAAATCCGTTCGGTCGCTGAAAAGCGCGGCCGAAATGCCGACTGGGCCGAAAAAGCCATCCGCGAGAGCGCCAATATTACCGAGACCGAAGCCTTGAAACTGCGGGTTATCGATTATATTGTGCCCAATGCCGACTCCCTGCTTGTGGTTCTTGACGGCAAAACAATTCATCTTGACAGCGGAGAAATCAAGACACTTAAGACAAAGGGTGCCGGGATCATCTCTTATGAAATGGACTGGCGTGAAAAGCTGCTGGATATCATCACCAATCCCAATGTGGCTTATATTCTTCTGATGCTTGGCATTTATGGTTTGCTGCTCGAGTTTTATAATCCTGGTAGTATTCTGCCCGGCATCATCGGCGGAATCAGCCTGATTCTGGCTCTGTATTCCATGCAGACCTTACCGGTCAACTATGCCGGTTTGCTGCTCATAATATTTGCGGTCATTCTCTTCCTGCTGGAAATAAAAGTTCCCAGTTTTGGCCTGCTGACCATCGGCGGGGTGTCCTCCCTGGTGCTCGGAACAATTATGTTGTTTGACAGCCCGCTGGCCTACATGCGGGTTTCGTGGCAGATCCTGATCAGTGTTAGCGGATTCACCGTTCTGTTTTTTGTTTTCGCCATCGGCATGGCTGTCCGCGCCCAGCAGAAACAGCCGGAGACCGGTGCCGAAGGCATCATCGGGGAGGAGGGGGTTGTACTGAAAACCATTGAGCCGCGCGGCATGATCAAAATTCACGGTGAATACTGGCAGGCTGAAAGTGAGGTTCGGATTGAACAGGGTAAGCGGGTTAAGGTTCTGCAGTTTGATAATAAACAATTGGTGTTAAAAGTTAAGGAAATTTAGGAGGTTACTATGCCGTCCGTAGCAATTACGTTACTTATTTTATTGATTCTTTTTCTGGCCAGTGCAGTTCGGGTATTAAAAGAATATGAGCGCGGTGTTATTTTCCGGCTGGGCCGGTCCATCGGAGCTAAAGGTCCGGGTTTGTTTTTTATTATTCCGATCATTGATAAAATGGTCCGGGTTTCCCTGCGCACCGTGGTTATGGACGTTCCCCCGCAGGATGTAATCACCAAAGATAACGTCTCGGTTCAGGTTAATGCGGTGCTATACTTCCGGGTAGTCAACCCGATGAAGAGTATTATTGAGGTTGAAAACTTTCTTTATGCCACCTCGCAGCTGGCCCAGACCACATTGCGTTCGGTCGTTGGCCAGGTTGAGCTTGATGATCTGTTAATGGAGCGTGAAAAAATTAATGCCCAACTGCAGGAAATTATCGACACACATTCCGATCCCTGGGGTGTAAAAGTATCCATGGTCGAGGTAAAGCATATCGACCTGCCGGTGGAGATGAAACGGGCCATGGCAAAACAAGCTGAAGCTGAACGTGAACGCCGGGCCAAGATTATCGCCGCCGAAGGCGAATTTCAGGCCGCCACCCAATTGACCAACGCGGCAAAAATAATCGATCAAAATCCCTCGGCGCTGCAGCTCAGATTTCTCCAGACTCTGGTAGAAATTGCCGCTGAAAAAAATTCTACAACGGTCTTCCCGGTTCCGATTGATTTATTCGCGCCGTTTATAAAACATCTGCAAAAAGACAAATAATCGAATCAGTCAGTTATGAAGCCCGGGCCAAAACCCGGGCTTTTTTACGAAGGAGCAACCATGCAACAAACCCGGCTTGAAAAATATCTGAACGACTTTTTACAGGCCGACCGATTTAAGGATATGTGTCCCAACGGTTTGCAGGTGGCCGGTCAGTCCGGGATCAGGAAGATCATTACCGGGGTCAGCATTTCCGTAGAGCTGATCGGGCGGGCCATTGAAGCACAGGCCGATACCATACTGGTCCACCACGGTTTGATCTGGGATGGTGTTCAACCCCGTTATAGTGGCGGTTATAAACGCCGGGTACAGCTTTTATTGGGTAATGAACTGAACCTGTTCGCCTATCATTTGCCCCTCGATGCCCATCCTGTAGTGGGCAACAATGCTGTGCTGGCCGGGTTGCTCGGTTTGCAGGATATTGCCCCGTTCGGAGAATACCGCGGTCAACTGATCGGCATGCAGGGCCGGGTAAATCTGGCCGCAGCAAACCTGTTTGCGTTGGTCCGGGAGAAAATTAACCCGCAAGCTCTGGTCTTCGCCTTTGGTCCTGATCAGATTTCTTCGGTCGGGATTATTTCCGGCGCTGCCCAGCGTGATGTTAAGCAGGCCGTACTGCAGGGAATGGATTGTTATATCACCGGGGAGGTCAGCGAGCATATCATGCACTATGTGAAAGAAGAAGGTTTGCATTTTGTGGCGGCTGGTCACTATGCCACTGAACGGTTTGGGGTTATGGCGTTGGGTCAGCATCTGGCCGGGGAGTTCGGCCTGGATGTGCAGTTTATTGACCTCCCGAATCCGGTCTAAACAAAAAAAGACTGACCGGAATAACCATGATCAGTCCTAAAAAAGGATTGCCTGCGGAATCAGATCACGACTTCGAGATCCAAAATTTTATTTTTGTCCAGCGAAAGCTGAATTTCCTTAGGCTGATCAAGTTCAATGTCATTAATCAGGCTAAGCTCTATCTTAAAGGTTTTTGCGGCAATATTTTTTGCGGTCAGGATACCGGCGCCATTGATCACTCCGCCCTTTTCCTGATCGTAATAACTAATCAGGATCGACTCATTCAGATCCAGAGCATCGAGAATCTGAAGCAGTTCACCAGGATCCTTCTCAACCAGAATCACTTCATCAATATCCTCTTCCACGCTCATGATATCGCCGTCGGCATAATAAAAATCAACCGTGCCGCCGCCGCCTTTTACATAAACCAGGCGGTTGTTCATTTCCTGTTTAATGCTGCGTTCCAGATTGATGATTATGCCGGTGAAATATTCATCGCGGATATCAACAATTTTCACTGAAACCGTTTCCGGATCAGGATTCCCTTCGAAATCCACCCGTCGGATATTGACCTTTTTCTTGTTACCGATTTTGTTGATCAGGCTCTTTAGTTCTTCCAGGGTCAGGGCACCAGGCCGGACCCTGGCGCTTTTTTTCGACTTGAACAGATTTAAAAAATACCGCCGGTGAGGCGATATTCCGAACAAGGTTTCCTGGCTGCGGTTCCTGCTTTTCATACTTTTCCTCCGGTGCTGTCCATACTATTTTCAGGGATTCATATTACATTCAAAACTTAACTTCGGGCAAGAATTTTTTGTGCTTCCGAGATCAGATGATCGGCATTTTCCAAAGCTTGTTGAGAAATATGTTCGCCGCCCAATAATGCCGCAATCTGCGCCCGGTGCCGCTCCTCATCCAAACGATGTAAATGTACCGTGGTATGCCGGTCGTCACCGGCTTTACTGACCAGAAAATGGGCCGCGGCAAAAGCAGCCACCTGAGGCAGATGGGTAACGCTTAAAACCTGATGGCTGCGGCTGACTTCGGCTAATTTGGCACCGACAATCTGGGCAATCTTTCCGGAAATACCAATATCCACTTCATCAAATATCAAAACAGGTGTGGCATCGGTTTCAGCCAAAATAGATTTCAGGCTGAGCATAACCCGGGAAATTTCACCCCCGGAAGCAATTTTATTCAACGGCTTAAAAGGCTCACCGGGATTGGTGCGGATAAGAAACTGGACCTGATCAAAACCGGTAGCCGTAGCTTTCAGGCATTGCCCGTCAACCATTATCCCGTCGGGCGAAGGCGTCTGTTCCACATCAATCCGGAAAATGGCCTTGTTCATCCCGGCTTCTTCCAGAATTACCGTAACCTGATCGCTCAGCCGGGAGGCAAACCTGGTCCGCTCCCGGCTCAGAAAATTGCCGCGTCCGGCAATTTCTGCCTCCAGCCCGTTAATCAAAGTTTTTTGGGCGGCAATCTGAGTATCGTACTGCTCAACCTGGCTCAGTTCCCGGACCAGCTCATCACGCCAGTCGATTAACCCGCTCAGATTAAGCTTTTGGTATTTCTTGAGCAAAAATTGTAATTCCGCCTCCCGCTGGCGGAGTTTTTCAACCCGGGTCGGATCAAATTCCAGGCGGGCTGTTTCCTGCTCCACGTTGCCGCTGATTTCAGAGATAACCTGGCGGGCTTGCCGAAACTGCTCCAGATGTGCCTGGTATTGCCCGTTTAGCCGGGTCAGGTTTTCCAGAACGGTCTCGGCCCGGACTAACTGGCGGAGCACCGGTTGATCTTCACTGTTCAGCAAGGCTGAAATCTGCGAACCAAGTTCATGAAATTTCTCTACATTATTCTGCTGGTTGAGTTCGGCAGCAATTGCCTCAAGTTCGTTGGCTTCAAGATTGGCCCGCCGCAGCTCGTCGAGCTGAAAACTGAGCACATCCTGTTTTTCAAGAAATTCGGCCTGAGCTTGTTGCAGGCGAAACATCTCCTCATAGGCGCTCAGCCTTTTCTGGTAAATGCGGCGAAATTCGCGCAGGGCCGTACCGATTCCGGCAAACTCGTCAAGATAAAAGATGTGATTCTGCGGATGCAGCAACCGCTGATGCTGGTGCTGACCGTGGAGTTCGAAAAAGAGATTGCTGATTTCCCGGAGCTGGTTCAGGCTAACCGGCGTATCGTTGATAAAGATTCGGGTGGCGCCGGTGGCGGTAATTTCCTTGCGCAGGGTCCAGTTATCATCCTCCGGGGCGAATCCGGGGCCCCATTCCAGAAGACCGAGCAATTTTTCTTTAAAAACCGGGGCGTGAACCGTAGCCTCGATGACCGCTTTTTTTGCCCCCTGCCGGACCATTTCCAGACTTGAACGCTCACCACACAACTGATTCAGAGCATTGATCAGGATCGATTTTCCGGAACCGGTTTCACCGGTGATAATATTCAACCCCGGGTCAAACTCAATCTGCACCTGATCAATCAGGATAAAATCTTTAATGTGCAATGCTTTTATCATACTTAGTTCCGGATCAATGCTATTTTACCCTGCCCGGCCTGACCGGTCTGATCGTAAACGACAAACAGATAAATTCCGCTGGCCGCCGCCCGGCCCTGTTCATCACGGCCATCCCAGATGGCCTGGCTGCCATCGACCAGACCGTTGACGCGGTTCAAACGACGCACCAGACCGCCATTGATAGTGACAATCAGTACCTCTGAATCCGGTTTTAGATTCTTAACAACAAAACCGGCCGAATTCGCAGCACCGGTGCGGAAAGGATTTGGCCCAGCACTGACCGATTTATAGTTTTCATGGTATCCGGCAAAATTGCCGGTATAGACGGAAATTCCATTTTCGGTACCAATCACCACCTGGCGGGTCCGGTTATCAACAAAAACTGAATTAACCCGGTTATCAATAAGTCCGCTGTTTTCTTTGGTCAGGCCACGCCAGCCGGTTGAATCCCAGGGACTATTGCCATTTTGCAGAATACTTACGCCGCCATTTGTGGCAAACCATTTATTATTAAAATTATCCACAAAGATCTGGTTTAACTGGCTATTCAGAGGCCCGCTTAATCCATTAGCGTCGCCGATGTGGCGATACAGGTTTAAACCATCCCAGGAATTCAGACCGGCGGCAGTTCCAATCCAGATAATACCATCCTGGTCGGCAGCGATACTGCGAATATCGTTGTCATAAAGATTGTCGTTGATATCAAACCTGTACAACTGGTCATCCGACTGATCAGAAATGGTATACTTATAATCGAGCATGTATAAGCCATTGCGGTAAGTGCCGATCCAGATGCGGCCGAAATCGTCAATTTCAAAACAGGTAATCAGGCTGCTGGCCGAAGCAGCGGCGCCATCCGCCCCAAAATAAACCCAGTCCGCTGGATTAAAAGAAAGATAGCCGTCAACACCATACGGAGCGCAGGCCAGGAAATCACCGCCAACCGGATTATAAACCGAAAACCAGAGATTGCCTTCCGGCCCTTCTTTGATATCGGTGACCACGATATAATCCGCCGGGGCTTCAATGGCCGGGGCAAAAAATCCTTTGTAAAGTGGGGTATTCTGGTCAAACGTAACCGTCTGAACTTCTTCCAATCCGGTCACGGTCATGTTTCCGAATGTGCTGTAAGCATTCAGGAAAGATAAACTCTGACCATCGGCAAACATGGCGCCGCCGCCCCAACTGCCCAGCCAGACCCGGCCAAACCGGTCGGGATAAATTACATCGGTATTACCGAGAGCAAACCAGCTTCCGGCAGTGAAATTATAACTGTTCCAGGTTTGGCTATTGTAAACCGCATAACCCAGATTGGGCGTAGTTTTCGGCCGTCCCGAGCTGGCCCAGATTTGTCCGGCCTGATCCATGCTGACATAGCGGACAGACATAAAATCGGGCGCATCGCTTTGCAGGGCGAAGGTAGATCCGGCCCGGAGCAAACCATCACCTTTCAAGCCAAACCAGATATCTGCCGCCGGGCGAAGGCAAGCGCACTGCGGAATACTCTGCAATGTCCCGCCAATCTGCCAGCCGGCTGCGTTTTGATAGGTTAACCAGTTGTAGCCGCGGACAGCGATCAGTTCTTCTCCAAACCCGGCCAAATCGGTATAAGCCTTATTATCTTTCACATACAAATGAATGCTGCCGGCAGAATCGGCCCAGGAAAGCCCGGCCGCCGTGGCAATCCATAAGCGGTCGTGAAACGGGTAAAGATCGTGCAGATTGGTTGAAGCGAGATTTTGGGTGTTGCTGAAAAATCTCCAGTTTTGCGGATCATTGATGATAAACTCTGATAGATCCGACGGCGCCGAAAGAAGACCTTTTTCAGTGGCCAGCCAGATTCGTCCGGCGAAAAGCCGGACACGGCGAATTTCATTGACCGAAACGGGAAAATTTATAAACAGGTCATAAAAAACGTATTGTGAACCGTTGTTCAAAAAAAGAGCAAGACCATTGCCGGCCGCCACCCAAAGGCTGTCGTTGCGGATCAGCAGGTCACGCACGGCCATATCACTCAGCGTATAATCGAGCTGCCAGGTCTGGTTTTCAGAATCATAAAACTGAAGGATGCCTTCCGCACCGCCGGAAATAATCCAGCCCCGGTCATCAACAGTGATCGCCGTCAGATTAACAACAGCCTGCCCATCGAGATTGGTGAAGGAGACCCGGTTGTCGGTATCCGGCTGGTACATAAACATACCGCCGCTGGTCGCCGCCCATATAGTTCCGGCGGAATCACAGGTCAGAGCATTAATTTCATTTTGGTTGACATAGCTCTTCCAGCCGGACAGTTTATCATCCGCCTGAACCAGCCCAGCAAAAATCAGGAAAACAGTTAAAATAGTCTTCATGATATAATTATAATTTAGGTAGAAGGTTTGCCATTTCAATAGCCGAGAGAGCGGCATCCCAGCCTTTATTGCCGGCTTTGGTCCCGGCCCGCTCCAGCGCCTGTTCGATGGTATCGGAGGTGATTACTCCGAAAATAACCGGGATACCGGTATCCATTGAGGCCGCGGCCACACCTTTGGCCACCTCGGCGGCGACATAATCGAAATGCGGTGTTGCCCCGCGGATAACGGCGCCCAGTGCAATGACCGCTTCAAACTTACCCGAGGCGGCCAGTTTTTTGGCAACCAGGGGAATTTCAAAGGAACCGGGCACCCAGACCACAGTAATGTCACTCTCTCCGGCTTCATGGCGGACCAGACAATCGATGGCCCCCTCCAATAATTTCCGGCCGATCAGTTCATTAAAGCGGCTGATGACAACAGCGAATTTCCTGCCCTGCGCCGTGAGCAGACCTTCATATTTCTGGTACATTCTTCCTCCGATATCTGGCATGTTAAAAAAATCCAGCCCGGATAGCCGGACATTTATTTCGTAATTTAATATTTCTCCTGCAGAAACAAATGACCCAGTTTATCGCGCTTTGTTTTCAGATAACGCTCGTTGATTTCGTTCGGGCAAATTTCTATAGAAACACGCTCGGCGATTTCCAGGTCGTAGCCTTTCAGACCGATAATTTTCTTTGGGTTATTGGTCAGTAAGCGGATTTTACGGACACCAAGGTCTTTTAAAATCTGGGCGCCAATGCCATAATCACGCAGATCAGCTTTGAAGCCGAGGGCTTCGTTGGCTTCGACCGTGTCTTTGCCTTCTTCCTGCAGGGCATAGGCTAAAAGCTTGTTCAGCAAACCAATGCCGCGTCCTTCCTGGCGCATGTATAAAACCACACCACTGCCGGCCTCATCAATCTGCTTCATGGCCGTGGATAACTGATCGCCGCAATCGCAGCGTTGTGAGCCAAAAACATCACCGGTCAGACATTCGGAATGAACCCGGACCAGGGTTGGTGTTTGCGGATCAATCTGTCCTTTAACCAATGCCACATGCTGCTCGGCCGGGTTTAGAATATTCTCAAACAGGTAAAGTTTGAACTTGCCGTAGCGGGTCGGCATATCGACCACCACCCGGCGCCGGACCAGTTTTTCCTTCTGCCGGCGGTATTCAATAAGATCGGCAATGGTGATCAGTTTCAAACCGTGACGGTTTGTAAATTCGGCCAGACGCTGACCGCGGGCCATGGTACCATCCTCATCCATAATTTCACAAAGCACACCGGAAGATGTTAACCCAGCCAGCCTGGCCAGATCAAGCGAAGCTTCGGTATGTCCGGCGCGGCGCAAAACCCCACCTTCTTTTGCCACCAGCGGAAAAATATGTCCCGGGCGGGCCAGATCGGACGGGAGTGTATCCGGATGAACAATCACCCGAATCGTCTGCGCCCGGTCGTGGGCTGAAATTCCGGTTGTCGTTCCCTCCACCGCATCAACGCTTACCGTAAACGGAGTGGTATGAAGAGAGGTATTTTCATCGACCATAAAATCAAGTTTCAGCTGGCGGGCGCGCTCTTCGGTTATGGAAACACAGAGCATGCCCCGTGCTTCACGGGTAATAAAATTCACATCCTGCGGGCGAACCAGTTCGGCAGCCATGATGATATCGCCTTCATTCTCCCGGTCGGCATCATCAACCACAACAACCATTTTGCCTTCGGCAATATCGGCGATGGCTTCATCTACCGTATTAAAATGTATATCTCTCATCTTAAAAACCTATTTTTTTTAACCAGTCTTCCGTAATTACCGGCGAGCCGGATTTATACGGCAATAATTTTTCTACATAGCGGGCCAGAACATCGGACTCGATATTGACCGCCGCTCCGCTTGACAACCCGGCCAAATTAGTCTGGCGCCAGGTATGGGGAATGATGGAAAGACCGACCCGGTTCCCATGCAGGGCAGCAATGGTCAGACTGATGCCGTTTACCGCCACAGAACCTTCATCAATGGCATATCGTTCCAAACCGGGTGGCAAATCAATCTCAAGAAAGTAATTATCGCCTCTTTTGGCTATGGAGACAACCCGGCCGATACCGTTCACATGACCCAGAACCAGGTGTCCGCCAAGACGGTCGGACAAGCGCATAGCCCGTTCCAGATTAACCCGTGCCCCGCTGCCAAGTTGCCCGATTGTCGTTTTCTCCAGTGTTTCACCGACCGCCTCCGTCCAAAAGCCATGCTCATCAATCCGGATTACGGTCAGGCAAACACCATCCACGCCAACCGAGTCGTCGGTTTTAAGATCGGACATTATTTTTTCAGCGGAGATCAGGAATTGCAAACCGCCCGAGATTGAACGGCGCTGGCGGATAAAACCGGTTTCTTCGATTAGTCCAGTAAACATGCGGCAATTTAAAAATAACCATCCGTGAAAGGCGAATTATTTTTCAGGAACATTGCGCAACATAAAATGAACTCAAGTGAAAAGGGTTGGAACCGGGAATGAAGCAATCCATGAGTACTGTCATCCCGCCGGACAGGCTGTTGCAGAAAGGCTGTTTTTGCCTGTCATCCCGTCTGCACGGGGCAAGTTAGCGAGGAGCCTGCAGCGAGAAATCTATTAAAAAAATAGCCACCGATGGACACGCTCTGTCACCCTGAACTGTTTCAGGGTCTCTTTCAGGGTCTGCTATTTTTTAGATGCCAAATAAGATGCTGATCCCGCACGGGGCGGGATCGGCATGACATTTAGCACGGGTTCATCTGCCTCTGCTTTCTTTTCTCCGATATCACTGCTAAATCTTTGTTCAAAATCCACCCACGGATGACGCAGATTTCATCAGATTAGAACCTCTAAAAAATTTTCCACAGATACGAGGAGAACACGGAGAAAATAAGATCCGGCTTTGTTTTTCTCTTCTCTCTTCTTTCTTACCTCTTGTGTTAGGTTTGTTCTGTTGCTTGCATACACGGTGCACTGTGTTTAGCATCAAAGAAAAAAAATCGGTTTTTTACCAGTTTGCCCCATTCAAATAAACCGGAGATGACCATGAAGCCAAGCCTGCTTGTAATTGATGATGACCAGGCCCACCGCGAAGGTTTAACCCTCCTGCTCGAGGACGAGGGTTACCAGGTCGCTGAAGCAGACAGTGCCGTCCGTGCCCTGGAATTGATGGAGAAAAAAGATTTCGACCTGATCATAACCGATTATAAAATGCAGAAAATGGATGGCATGGAACTGCTCAAACTGATCAATGACCGTGACCCGCTGCAAAAGGTAATTATGGTTACCGGTTACAGCAGTATTGAACATGCCGTTCAGGCTGTTCATCTGGGCGCTCTCGATTATATTCCCAAACCAGTTGATCCGGTAAAGCTTAAGGAGGTAGTCCGCCGCGCCCTGCAGGTCGACCGGGGCAATGAATTGCCGCACAGCACTCCGGAACGCTATCTGCATTTCGGAGAAATTATCGGGAAATCGCGGGCCATCCGTCTTGTTGTAAAAAAAATACAGGAGATAGCCAATATAGATGTACCGGTTATGATTTACGGTGAAAGCGGCACGGGTAAAGAACTGGTTGCCCGGGCCCTGCATTCGCATTCCGTCCGGGCCAGGCAGCCATTTGTGGCGGTTAATACCGGTTCAATTCCTAAAGACCTGATCAGCAGCGATCTGTTCGGACATGAAAAGGGCGCTTTTACCGGTGCAGTAGAAATGAAGCGCGGCAAATTTGAAGAAGCCGATCAGGGCACCTTATTTCTCGATGAAATCAGTTCCATGGATGAAAAAGTTCAAATCGCTCTGCTCCGGGTTCTTGAAAACCATGAAATTGAGCGGGTCGGCAGCAACCGCAAAATTGCTATTAATGTACGCACCGTTACCGCAACCAATATCCGCCCCGAGCAGCTGATTGAAGATAAACGACTGCGCGAAGACCTGTTCTACCGGCTGAATGTTTACAGCATCGATATTCCCCCGCTGCGGGAGCGGGTTGAAGATATTATGCTGATCGCCGATGCTTTCCGTCAGAAATTTAATACCGATTACCGCCTCGAAGTCACCGGTTTTGACGAAGAAACGCAGGAAGTTCTGGAAACGTATTCCTGGCCGGGTAATATCCGTGAATTGAGGAATGTGGTCTTACGGGCGCAAATAACTGCTAAAGGTGATGTGCGTAAAAAAGACCTGCCCGAAAATCTGTACCGCGGTTTCGCCCCGGGGCAGGAAATCCGCTTTCCGGCCGGGACACCGTTGCCGCAGATTGAGCGCGAGTCAATTATCAAAACCCTGCGCATGGCCAGGGGCAATAAAATGAAAGCTGCCGAAATGCTCGGTATCAGCCGCCGTTCTCTGTACAATAAAATAGAAGATTACACGATCAGGGATGAAGAATTCAGTTGATCCGCTAAACGCGATACTTCATGATG
>DYOS01000125.1 GCA_020720405.1 Caldithrix sp.
GGTTCTTCAATTCCCGGTTCCGAATTCCCAATTCCTTTCGGTGCTTTCGGTGACTGATTTTGGTTTTCAATTCCCAATTTCTGTTATTTATCCTTCCTACTTCCTGGCTAAAAATTTATCCAGAGTTTTGTCCAGATCATCGCCGCGTAGTTCGGAACCCATGGCCACAATTTTTCCATCGGGATCAACCAAAACCGGTTTCGGAATACCGTCCACTTCAAAAAGACCGGCCAGTTCACTGGAAAATCCACCCTGCACAAAACTGTGCAGCCAGGGCATGGGCCATTTATCCCGGCGGAAATTCTCCACATCCTCTATTTTTGGATCAAAGGAGAGACTAAGAATGGTGAAATTCATATTCTTGTATTTTTCATAAGACTGGTGAATTTTGGGCATTTCCCGGACACAGGGCGCGCACCAAACCGCCCAGAAATCCATCAGATAATAACTGCCGCGCAGAGTCTGAGCAGATATTTTCTTATCCGATCCAAGCAGAAGCATTTCAAAATCGGGCACGGTTTTACCGGGACTAATTCTTTTGTCCGGGTTAAGCTGGGCGATGTAATAAGAAAGTTCTTCCAGATCGGCAAATTCCGTAGTCAGCCGGGTATAGATTTCCATAGCCCGGGTCTGATCACCGGCTTGTCTGGCCCGCAGACCGAGATCGACCAGAACCATACCGCGGACATTATGTGCAGAGATCGCATCGAGTTCTTTTTCAAAAAGTTTCTGCGCTTCCGCATCGCTCAGGGCAGAATTGAACACGGCCGGAATCAGATAGTATTGCCAGGCCCAAAGCGGATCGGTGATGGGAACCAAATCAATAATCTTTTTCATCAGTTCCGGCTCAGGTTTAGCGCCATAAAAAATAGATTCGGAGAGTGTTAAGGCTGCGGCTTTGGCCAGAACCGGGTATTTATTGTTTTCCATCAGATTGAGCAGTTCATCCTTAAACCCGCTCATTTCATAAACAAATCCCGCTGTGCCGCCATTGTGCTGAACCTGGTAGCGGAGCATGGCTTTCTCAGCCAGTTCCCGCTCTTCATTCGTTTTGCGGATAAATTCCGGAAGACGGGAAAGGTATTCATGCTTTTGATCAAAACTGTATTCGGGCAGATTCTGTGCGGTGTTTCTGTTAAGCTGCGCCGGATCAAAGGTAATCCGGGCCAGACCGTCTTTCACCGCTACAATCGAGATATAATCCCCGCCGCCGTCATACTCGTGGCGATCGGCCATGGTCCCATTGATGCTGCGGCCATCGGTTTCAGCATCAACCAGTTGGTATTGTATTGAGTCGGCCGGGGTCGGCAACTCAAAATAAAAGGTACCATCATCGCGGCGGATCATCGGAGTGGCGCTGCGGAAGCTGAACCGGTTCCAGTCACCGATGATGCTCACCGTAACATATTCCGGCGGATAATTATAAGCCGAAAGGGTAGCATCCAGATTAATCCGGGCTGATTTTTTTTCCGGAAAAAGCGGCAAACGCAGTGCCTTGTGGTTGACTGCCGAAAATTCAATTTCATATAAATCGCCGGAGGGTACGGAAAAGGAATAACGACCATCAGCCGGCAGGGTGATTTCCTGCGGCGTAAATGCAGGATTGGCAGTTATGCTGCTGATCCGGGCCTGGACCAGTATAAAGGCGGCGCTGCTGCCCGAAGAAATTTTACCGCTGATGACCAGTTCGGCCGGTTGTTTCTGGCAGCTGCTCATTACAAGTATAAAAATAAGCAGGCTGGTGACTAATATTTTCATTGAAAACTCCTTTATCAAATCTTTACTATTTTATCAGGACATCGGCCGTCATTTCGCGCGGAATTTCCAGCCCGAGCAGAGAAAGAACAGTTGGGGCAATATCGGCCAGTTTACCACCGGGCAGCATCTGCCGGGCCGAAGCATCGCCGGCAACATAGATCAGCTCGACCGGGAAAATGGTATGGCTGGTTTTGGTCATCTTTGTGGCATAATCGATCATCTGCTCGGAGTTGCCGTGGTCGGCGGTAATCAGGACATGGGCATCCAGTTCGAGCAGGCGGTTGACAATCTGCCCGATTTTCTGGTCAACTATTTCCACGGCTTTTTTTGCCGCCTCAAAATTTCCGGTATGCCCAACCATATCACCGTTCGGGAAATTGATCAGAATAAAACTGTACGGATTATCTTCCAGCCGGCGCAGCACTTCTTCAGTGATAGCGACGGCTTCCATCTGCGGATGGCTGGCAAAGGCGGCCGGATCGATGGCGCTTTTTATTTCAACCTGCTCTTCCAGTGGATAAGGTGTGGTTTTTTTACCGTTGAAGAAACTGGTTACGTGGCGGAATTTCTGGGTTTCGGATATGCGCAACTGACGCAGACCGGCCTCTGCCAGTACCTCACCCAGTAGTTTATCCATCGCTCCACCGCTGCTCATGGCACCGACCAGGTAATTCTGAAATTCGTCGTAATACTGGGTAAAACCGGCATACACAATAGATGGCCGTTGCGAGCGGAGACCCGCATACTGATCATCGATGAAAGCCATGCTTAGCTGAATCGCCCGGTCCTGGCGGTAATTGGTATGCAGAACTACATCACCATCCCTTACACCCTCAAAGCCTTCAAGAACATGTGGCGGGATATATTCATCAAACATGTCAACACCATCAGGTGTTTTATCATTTGAGTAGGAATGGCGAATCGAGGCCGTAACATCCGTGCTTTTCCGGCCCTGCCCGGTAACTATACAGTTATAAGCCAGATCGGTCAGTTTCCAGTCCCGTGAACGGTCCATGGCATAGTAGCGGCCCATAAAAGTACCGATCCGGCAATGACCGACTTCCTGCATGACCAGCTCAAGTTGAGCCAGATATTCAAGTGTGCTGTGCGGCGGAGTGTCCCGGCCATCAAGAAAAGGGTGGATAACAATTTCGCCCTGCGGGAATTCCTGGCGGGCCCGGCGCATCAGTTTAAACAGATGATCCTGGTGGGCATGAACACCCTCATCCTGCAGCAGGCCGAGCAGATGGAACTGCGAGTTATGGTTTTTCCAATGCTGAACCAGCTTTTGCCAGAGCGGTGCCTGGAAAATTGTGCCCACCAGAAAGCCCTCATCAATTCGCTTTAGTTCCTGCACAACAACCCGACCCGCACCCATATTGAGATGGCCGACCTCACTTGATCCCTGAAATCCTTCCGGCAAACCGACCGCTTCACCGCTGGTTTTGATCAGTGCCCAGGGATACTTTTCCTTATATGAATCGATATTCGGGGTATTTGCGGCAAGCACGGCATTACCCAATGGGTTCTCGTTATAACCCCAGCCATCGCGGACAATTACACAAACCGGTCTCATTTTATATCCTTTATTTATTTTTTCTCTCAACAATGGGTTTCACCTCTGCAATTCATATTTAACCCCTATAGGGTTGGTCTTTCTTCGTTGGGAGACGCACGGCAGTGCGTCTCTACATTTCTTTTCCACAGGTTTCACCTATGGTTATTCATATTCAACCCTGCGGGGTTAATCTTTGATCTTTCGTCTTATGTCCTCCAGGGCAGCGATCAGTGTAACGTCATCGGCCAGTCCGCCCATTCCGGTATCGCCATCAGCCAGACGCTTTTCAATCGGCGGAATGATGGTTGTATTATAAAACCGGCGGCAAAGTTCGAGATGATGCTGGGTCAGTTTATTTTCCCACATCCTGGTATTCATGGCCGGGGCCAGAAGCAGCGGTGTATCGCCCAGGGCCCGGACGGTTGAGGTGAGCAGGTTGTCGCAAAACCCCTGGGCGATTTTGGCCAGGGTGTTGGCGGTCAACGGTGCAATCAGCATGGCCTCCGCCCAGCGGGCCAGTTCGATATGCAGAACATGCTGCGTATTTGTCCATTCATCCGCATCGGTGAAGCAGGGCTGCTGACTCATTACGGCCAGGGCCTGCGGAGAAACCAGCGCCTTGGCCCGCTCGGTGACAACAGTGCGGATTTCAAAATTATTTTTAACTAAAGCCGAAATCAGATTGGGCATCCGGTATGCCGCAATGGATGAGGTAATTCCGATCAGTAATTTCATTTCACTTTCTTCTCCATATTGTCTGCCATATTAATCAACAAAACAATGTTTTAAAATCAACATACCTTCTTTGTGCCCTTCGTGGTGGAAAATTCAGTCCCGTATAAATTAGCAATGTGATAAAAAGTAGAAAAATTAGATAGATTGAGCAAACCCCGCCGTTATATACAGGTTCCTTTCAAAGCAGAGATTTTGGTGAAAAAAATAAATAGCGCTAAATTACCCGCCTTCTATTTGAAAGGCTGAAATGATTCCATTTTTTGCTCTGCTTACTGCGTTTTATCTGTTGCTGCTGGTCTTGGTTTTGATTGGACTGCTTGGCCTGAAAAAACAGGGAGAATACAATTATAAAGGGGAAATTGCCCTGCTCATCGCCGCCCGCAATGAGGCTGAAAGAATCCAACCGCTCCTGCATAGTCTGGAAAAGATGGATTTTCCGCCAGCCCGGCTGGATGTCTATTTTATCGACGATGCCTCCTCCGACCAGACTCCGGAAATTTTAAAACAGGCCGTTCAGAAAAAAAACAACTGGCATTATCTGCGGCTGGAAGAAGATCAGCGCAGTATGCCGGGTAAAAAATCAGCACTCCAGGCCGGGCTCGATGCTTCGCAAAGTGAATGGATTGTTACTACCGACGCCGATTGTGAGGTAGCGCCCGGCTGGTTAAAATCCCTTTCGGCTTATTTTGGGCCGGACACTCAGATGGTTATTGGTCATGCGCCCTTACATCGCAGCGGACGTTTCCGGGATTTTTTCCTGCAATTTGATAACCTGTTCTCGGCTGTGGCCAGCGCTGCTCCGGCCGGTCTCGGTTTCCCGATCAGCAGTATCGGACGAAACCTGGCTTACCGCCGGCAGGCTATGAATTCAATTGGTGGTTATAAATCTATCCGTCGGTTTAAAAGTGGCGATGACGTGCATCTGACCGAACAATTCCGTAAACGGGTCAATGGGAAAATTGTATTTAGTCTGGATGAAGACAGTTTTGTCTTTACCAATCCTTTGCCGGGTATCCGGGAATTTTTTCAGCAGCACATCCGTAAAAACAGCAAAACTTTGAAAAAATCCGCACCATCTGTACTGTTATCGCTTGTTTTATTCAGTTACTTCCTGCTGTTCTTCACCATCCCGTTTGTTCTCCCGGGTCAATGGACACTTTGGCTGATTCCCGTGCTGCTTCGGTTAACGGCCGAGTTTATAGTTCTGGTTTTTGCAGCCAGAATTTTCCACAAACTCTGGATTATCAAATATATTTTCCCGATGCAGCTTATCTACCCGGTGATGATTATCCTGTTCAGTCTGGCCGGTATTTTTCAGGTGTATAAATGGAAAAACTGAAGCAAATTCTTTCGTTTGTGCTGAAGTATGCTGTGGCCGGTGTGCTGCTATATTACCTGCTGCAAAAGGCAGATGGCCGGGCCATTATCGATGCTGTTCTTGGCCTTGAAGCTGAAGCCTTCCTGGCTGCCTTGCTGATTGCCGCTCTGAATCTGACCCTGCAATTTCTGCGCTGGCGCTACCTGATCGAACAACATTCCAGCCAGTTTAGCGTCGGCGACCTTCTGCCATCTTTTCTGGCCGGCTTTACCCTGCGCATGATTGTGCCCGGCGGTCATGCCGAGTTTGCTAAAGTTTTTATGCTACCCGGCCGCAAACGCGGAAAAATTCTGGCCTTTGGCTGGGAAAAATTTTTCCAGACCTATCTCAAACTGGTTCTGATGCTGATCGTTCTGCCGTTTTTTTTTGATAACCTGCCACTTTGGACACGGGCTATTGCACCTGTTCTAATAATTCTATTTCTCTTTCTGCCGCTACTACTCAGCAAGCCTTTCATTGCCCGTCACCTGGAAAAACCGGCCGGCTACTACCGCATTTTCAGCCAGACCCTGATGTATACTTTTCTGATCTATGCCACACTGATCATGCAATATCAGGCTTTGCTTTCGGTTTTACATCCGCTTCCGCTTGCGGAAACTGCGGCGACTGTTATCTTTATTTTAGGCTCGGGGTTAATCCCGATTTCGGTAGCCGGATTGGGAGTCCGTGAAAATGTAGCCCTTTATTTTTTCTCCCGGCAGGGCGTACCGGCTGGTGTGGCAGTCGGTGTTTCACTCCTGATTTTTATAATGAATCATGTCTTGCCGGCACTGGCCGGTGTAATTTTTGTGATTCGCCGCCGGCAGTTGCTGGCGGAAGTGATACCGACCATGCGGGTAACTCTGCGCCGCATATTTTTCAGAGAATAGAATGCGTGGTTGTCTCGTTGTGTCCACAGGCAGGTTAATACAAAAGGAAAGCAGCCGGAATTCGGAATTGGGAACTCGGAATTATTCAGCCTTTTCGTGAAAATTCGTGCTGTGCCCGGCTTTGTCGGGTTATTCGTGGACAAAGAGTTTTTGATAGGATAACAGGATGGACAAAAGTAAACAAAGAAAATTAACAGGAAATTCAGGACAACCCGGGGGCAGGAAAATTAAATGCACTTTTTGGATAAATTAACCCATTCCGTCGTTCCACTCCGCTCGCTGCTGCGTTCGCTGCGCATTGTGCACATCAAGCCAACACCGCGCCGCATCTGGAACCTGGTTAAAGTATTCAGCTCCATGTATATCAGCCGCCTGACCCGGCGCCAGTTGATCTGGGGTCTGCCGCCCATCCTGATGGTCGAACCAACAAATATCTGTAATTTACAATGCCCGATGTGTCCCTCCGGCAACGGTGATATGCGGCGCGATCGCGGAAAACTGGGTCTGGCCGAATTTAAAAATCTGCTCGATCAGGTCGGACCATACATAGCTCAGGTTCAGTTGTGGAATCAGGGTGAGCCGTTTATCAATAAATCATTTCTTGATTTTGTGGCTTATGCCAACAGCAAGGGTGTGATGACTCAGACCTCGACCAATGGTCATTATATCCGCAGTGCGGAAGAAGCCGAAGCCATTGTTCTTTCTGGATTGGATCAGATCATTTTTTCAATGGATGGAACGAATGCCGAAACCTATGCCAAATACCGGGTTGGCGGTAATTTTGAAACGGTCATTCAGGCTTTGTCATTTCTTTCTGAGGCCAGACTGAGATTGAAATCGAAGCGGCCGTTGATTGAACTGCAGTTTATTGTTTTCAAACATAACCAGTCTGAAATTGACGAATTGGTTGCCATTGCCCGGAAAAATAAAATTGACCGTATCGCTTTTAAGAGTGCCCAGGTTTATTCCGCACCGCAGGCAGCAGAGTTTCTGCCGGATGATGAACAGTTCCGCCGTTACAATTTTTCCGGGGACCAATTGACCCTGAAAAGCGAGATGCCCAATTGGTGCCAGCGGCTTTGGCTGAATGGTGCCGTCAACTGGGATGGTACCGTAAGTCCCTGTTGTTTTGATAAAGATGCCGACCATATTCTTGGGGATTTAGCAAAGTCGGACTACCGGGAAATCTGGACGGCGAAGAAGTACCGTAATTTCCGCAGGGCTGTTATGACCAACCGCGCCGCTATCCCGATGTGCTCGAATTGCACCGAAGGCATGGAGCAACCTTACGCCCGTATTGTTGAGCTTAATGATTTGTGATCTTCAGAGGAGAATTGTCCATTTATGTTATTTTGCCACGTCATTCGTGGACAAAAACTGCCGGACAGGATAACAGGATTAGCAGGATTGAAAAAACACCTGGTTTGTCATTGCCAGGAGCTTGCGACGAAGCAATCTCAAGAAGTCAGAGATTGCCACGCTCGTCCCTCGCTCGCAAACTTGTCCCGCTCCGGCGGGATGACGACTCAGGGGTTCTTCATTTCCCAATTCCA
>DYOS01000126.1 GCA_020720405.1 Caldithrix sp.
AGCGGGTATTGGCGGTGCCGCCGAAGAATTCAAAGCCATCGTCGCCGCTGTTAAAAGATTCAATATATTCAACAATCGTACCGGAGCCCACTGCGCCCATGGTCAGACCCTGGAGTTCCTTGTTTGATTCGACTGTGATACCGGTGTAGCGAATGGAGATATAACGCAGCCAGCCGGAATTATCAGCATCATTTTCACCGCCATAAAGGGCGCGCGGTTCGGTTACCGGAAGACCTTCCACCACTTTCTCGGAAGCCACATTCAGTTTGCCTTTGCCAAGCACAACCACGCCGCCCCACAAACTGCGGTCGGTCATAAAATCCACGCCGTCATTGGGATCGTAATCTTTTAAGGCAACGCTGTCATATTCCGATGTAAAGATAATCGGTTGTTCTGCCGTGCCCTGGGCGTAGATTTGTCCGCCGCGGGCGATAATCAAAGCGGTGGCGATGTCGCCGGTGGTGGTGGTCTGCTTACCTTTAATAACCGTGCCCGGCTCGATGGTCAACGTACAGCCGGATTCTACATAGACGAAGCCATCCATCAGATAAACATTATCTGAGGTCCAGGTAACATTAACATTGCTTACCGGATCAATGCTGGCGTCGTTGACCAGGACAACCGGCTTCCCGACGTCGGTCGTCTGGGCAATCGCCGCTGCGGCGAACAATGTAATCAGTAACAAAGAAAATGCTTTACGCATTATCTGCCTCCTTCTTTAGGTTTTGATGTAGTAATTTCTCTATCTTAATGTCAATTTTTTAATACGTTCATCTTTATTACTGATTCCAATCCACATACTACCAATTATAGCTAAGGCCAAGGCTAAAACTTCTTCCGCTTTGATAGGACAGATACTCATAGTCCGTACCATTGTATTTCATTACCTGGCGGAAATCAGAATTGAGCAGATTTCTGGCTGAGGCTTTTAATTCCAGGCCGGCGACCAGACTTTGAGAACCCGCCAGATCAAGCATCGGGCGTGGCAATTCATAGACATCCGGTGCAGCACCGTATTTAACTTCGGCCAGCCGTTGCCCGAACTGATTAAACATGATGTTTATATTGCTGCCGCTGTTTGGATTGGCATAGGCTAATTCGATATTTACGATATATGGAGATTGTCCGAATAATGGCCGTTTATTATCCATCTTCGGATCATCAACTTTGGCCATTTCCAATTCTTCTTTGGTCAGATCAACTTCAGAATGAATAAGGGACAGATTAGCGCTCAAACTAAAATTATTCAGGTATGTCCAGATCACATCAAGATTTTGCCGGATTTCGAATTCAGCGCCAATAACCATACCCTGGGGCACATTCATATAAGTATAGGATTCTCTGGTATTATCGAATACCCGTTCAATCGGGTTGCTGAAATCTTTATAAAAGCCACTCACCGCGTATATTTCCCCGGGCCGGCTAAACCATTCCCAGCGTAAGTCATAATTATCAATCAGGGTACGCTTAAGTTCTGTATTTCCTATAAACAGATAGTCACCAAGAAATTCAAAACTGCGGAAAGAAGCCTTTTCCCGCATATTCGGGCGGGCCAGTGTGCGGCCGTACGATAAGCGGATATTTGTATTTTCTGTTAATTCATAAATAAATCCCAAAGAGGGCAAAAGATCGGCATTATTCAGTTTACCAACCGCTTCGCTTGTATCGTGACTGGTAACGGTCATTCGGGTAGATTCCAATCTCGCCCCGCTAACAAAACGTATGGACTTTGTGAGCGGCAGAGTGGTCATCAGATAGGTAGCAGAAATTTCCTCATCGCCATCATAATTGGAACGAAGCGTTGAGACATCATCAATATAATTTCCAAAGGTAATTCGACGGGTATTCGAACTGTCTGTAATTCCGGTCTGTGCGAAAAACGCTTCCGGGTCACCATCATATAATGCAGTCTGTTGGCGCAGTTCGAATCGTCTTTCCCTGAACTCACGGTCTGTTCCGGTATAGGCAGCACCGAATTTGATCTTTCCGCTCAGACCGGACCACTGCCGGAACGGTATGGCGATATTGATATTCAGAGCAGATTTATTCTCAATAAGATTTCGATAGAAACGGGTCGGAACATTGTAGAGGTTTTTATTGATTTCATAAAGCGTGTCAACAGCCAGTTCATTTTCATAGAGAATGGAATAATCATTACTAAAAAAACGCAGGTCCGGCTCATCCTGAATGGAAGAACCCCGGGAAGCATTCCAGTCAACATCCATATTAAAAAGCATATTCAGATGATGCTGACCTTTTAATTGGCTCGATTTAAGCTCACGCTGAACATAAAGCAGCGAGCGGGTCTCATAGACCGAAGCATCATCCAGTTGGTTCGGCCAGGATCCATTTTGATAACGGGTGGTCGATTCACCGCTATTGGTGAACATAAAATTTATACCGAGTTCATGATAGAGATTTGGCTTGATCGATAGTGTCCCTAAGCCTGCCCAAAGAACTTCATGGGAAGATTTGGAATCGATTAGTACCAAATCCGGATTCAGGTTCTCGGCCAGAGCAACCGGCCCGGGCAACAACCAGCGGCCAAGTGTACCATTCTGGTAGGAGGAATATTTATTATTGTAGGACATGCTGGCGAAAAAGCCAACCGGCATATTAAACCATTTTACCTGATTGCCAATGCCAACAGAATAATTCTGATTCAAGGGTGACTTTGCGCTAACCGGATACATTTGCGAAGTAAATGCTTTGGACAATCCGTCGAGCAGAATAGCTTTTTGCATATCACTTCGTGCTTCGTTGACCGTGGGGATATATAAATCGGGATCATCAAATTCCGAAGGCATGGCCCGTGTACCATCATCCATACCAAGCCAATCGTTGGCGCCGCCTTCGTAAGTCAGAATATCACTGTTCAAATTAGCCTGCGAATTATAGGAAACGGAATTTGATACTTTTAAGGTAAATTTTTCCGGAAAAGACTTAGTGCCGATATTGACAATGCCCCCGGAAAAATTGCCCGGCTCATCCGGTGTAAAAGTCTTCTTGGTAACGATATTATCCAGAAGATTGGTCGGGACAATATCCATATTGAATGCCTTCTTATCAGGGTCGGCGCTTGGCAATTCCGCACCATTCAACTGGGTACTGCTGTAACGCTCTCCCAAGCCGCGGATATACACATATTTGCCGCCAACCACAGAGGCCCCGGTTACCCGGCTCATGGCTGCAGCCGCATCGCCGCTGCCGGTTTTGGAAATTTCCTCGGCACTTATGGCATCACTGACGGACTCTGACTTCTGCCGCAGGCGCAGCAATGAACCCTCTGAATCTTTTAATGCTTCAGCCTCAACCACTACCACTTCGGTGGTCAGGATTTCCGTTTTCAGGGTTACATCCATTTTTTCAATTTTGCCTTCCGCAATGCGGACATTGGCAATACGGGTGTCGCTGTAACCGATCACAGAAACGATCAGGGTATAGCTTCCGGCCGGAATATTAAAAATGATGTAGTTGCCATCGAGATCTGTTGCCGCACCAAGGGCTGTATTTTCAAAATAAACATTTCCGCCTATAACCGGTTCACCTGTCTCACCATCAATGACTGCTCCTGTCAATGTTCCGCCCTTTTGAGCGAAAAGTGAGGTGTTGAATCCGATGATCAGCAGAAAAACAAAAACCTGCCACAAACCAAACGGTTTGCTCCAATGAAAATTCATGAAAACTCCTATACTTTTACTCACCTGTTGTTTAGCACGTAACAATCTTAGGGCGAGCGTATTAGGGTTATGTTAGATACAGGTTAAGTTACCGTTTGATTTCCCGGTCAGGCGAAAGGCACGACCTCGATTTGCTGATCCGTAATGCCGATGAAATGCGCTGGTGCATCGGTCCAGCTGCCAGGATTCAGGTAACGGACACCATGCTCAGTAGTATCATCGATCAGGTGTGTGTGACCGCAAATGGCTACATCGGCGCCAATCTTTTGTGCATCGCGGATCGCACCATGGCGAACACGTTCCGAGTTGCGTATAAAGGTTTTGGAATTTCTTTTAATCCAGGCGCTGATCAGACGTTTGCTTTTCACCGGACTGATCTTCTGAATGAAGCGGTAAAAATAGTCCGCCACATCGGCAATCAGCGGATAGCGGGTTATAAACTTATCGTAGATGTCACCATGGGTGATCATTATTTTTTTATCATTCCACTCAAGCAGGTATTCAAAATAAACTTCGATGCCGAGTAATTGAGTCAGGAGGTCGCTAAAACCATCATGATTACCGCGCAGCCAGATCACTTCTATATGCTTTGAAGAATTGGTCAGCTTGCGCAGAAAGCTGAGCACCTTCCAGTGCTGTTTATCCAGCCGGGTCATATTGATCGAATCAAAAACATCACCATTTATTATCAGACGTTTGAAATGAACATGTTTCAGAAAATCGAGCAGTTGTTCAGTTCTGAGTACCTTACTGCCCAGGTGAATATCGCTGATCACCACCGTCTCAAAAGTATGGACAGGTTTCATGAAATAACCGGAAAAGGTCAGATCGGGCAGATCACTGTCGGATTTGGTTTCATCTTCAGATTTTACCAGTTCAGTATTAACCAGATAACCGGATTCATAATATGCATTCATGAACAATCTCCGTTTTTGTGCCAGATTATAACGGAACCATGTTCAGTTTGAATTCAATGCTGGTTAAGAAATGGTAAGGAATTATTCAGGATTATGTTAACCCGTCGGATTTTCGCACCGGGACATCATTAAAATAATCTCACACAAAGCCACGAAGAACACGGAGAAAAAGGCAAGGTAGTTCTTTTGGCGCACTGTGCCTTTGTGTGAAAGAAGGATTTCACACTAAACCCCGGCAATGCTCTCCTGGGTTATCACCTGACGACGGTGGGTCAGGATGTTGGCCAAAGCGCAATATAACCAGCTTCCCGGACAATCTGTTGTCCGTCCGCCTGCATAATCCAGTCTATAAATTTTTTAACCTCGCCCTTCGGCATATCGCTGGTGTATAAATATAGATAGCGGATCAGCGGATAGCGGTCATTCTGGACATTTTCAACCGTCGGGGCAATCCCGTTAATCAGACAGTGTTTTACATCCCGGCCATAACCTATCCCGCCATATCCAATACTGAATGGATGCTCATGGATCAAGCGGATCACCTCATTGGTTGTGGCGGCAATAGCCGCGCTTTTCAGGTAACCGGAATCCTTCAAAACAACCTGTCGGAAATACCACTGTGTGCCCGATGTTGCCGGTCGGAGCACAACCAGAATAGAATCAGCGATACCCGGTTGAATTTGCTCCCAACGACGAATTTCACCGGTAAATATTTTCTGCAGATGAATCAGGCTAAGATTATTGACCGGGTTCTCACGGTTCAGGTAAATACTCAGGGCATCTTTGGCGACCAGGTGGGCAATGCCAATTGTTCCGTACCGGCTGGCCAGATCGCGGACTTCATTACTCTGAATGATGCGTGAAGCCATGACGATATCCGCTTCCCCGGCGGCCAGTTTTTGAAAACCGGCACCGGTTCCTCCGCCACTGATATAGATTGAGACATTCCGGTTGCGGTCCATGTATTCCGTTGCCCAGCGCCGGCCAAGTTCAACCATGGTATCCGAGCCGGACATGCGGATAACGACCGGTTCACCGAGCCGGAAATTAAAACAGCCCTGCACTGCCGCCAGAAAAACCACTACGGAAAGCAGGATCAGCGCTTTTCGGCTATGGTCTGCAAACGGATATGATAATATTCGGTATTTGGATTCCATTCAATCTTCCCTGTGTAGTTCGCAACCAGTTCAATATACTGGCGGAGCAGGTCAAAATGCTGACTTATCCCCTCCCGGCTGATGTTCTGTTTGAGATCATCGAACGGTGTATGGTAATAATTATCAAACCACTCTGCCAGTACCCGGACTCCCTGCTCGTCTGAAAAATTTTTATAAGCCGGGCCATCCAGTATGTTGATTGCTGGTATGCCGCCCCGGGCAAAGGCTATCTGATCGGAACGGGCAAAAGATTCGTTTTTCTGAAAGCCCGGCGGAATCTGGACTTCACGCAATCCATTAACCGAGGCAATTTTATATAGCAGCATACCAAGATCGGATAATTCCGCACCAACACCAATGACTTCGCGGAACTCATCTATAGAAGCGACCCCGTCAATATTCAGGTTGGCCACCGTTTTATACAATGGTCGCAGGGGATGATCAACATAATACTGAGCACCCAGTAAGCCTTTTTCTTCACCGGTTGTCAGCAAAAAAATAAGGTCCCTTTGCAATACTCCGGCATGCCTTGCAAAATACCGGGCCAGTTCCAGTGTCATCGCCACGCCAAGCGCATTATCCTGAAGTCCGTTATAAATGGAGTCACCATTAACCGCCATCCCGATACCGAGATGGTCGTAATGGGCACTGATCAGGATAGTCTCTTCACTTCGGTTCTTCCCGGCCGGGACAAGCCCGACCACATTAGCCGAGAGGAAATCATGGTTTTGAAAATATCCGGTAAAGGAAACCTGTACCGGCAATTCCCGGGGCTGATACCTGAATTCTCGTACTTCAGTATAAAGATCGCAAGCCGAAAGGCTGCTCCGGGTCAACTGCCGGGTCCGGCCCGGATTAAGCAACAGACTAAGCGGACCAGCGACCTGATAGGCCAGCGAAATATCTTCGAAATAAAATTCCTGCTGAAAGCGGGACCAGCCCGCCTCGTCTTCCGGACATTCCATAACCATTATTGTACCAACCGCACCCTTGCTGATAGCGATCCTTTGTTTTGCCTCAGCGTAGGCATAAGCTGTCGTCTGATCACCATTAAAAAAATCAGCATCCGCCGATGCCGGCTCCCCTTCGAGAAACAAAACCATTTTCCCGGCGACGTTGATATCCTGATAATCATCATAATCGAATTCCGGGGCAACAATGCCATAGCCGACAAAAACCAGCGGCACCGGATGCACCAGGCTGGCCTGATTGCCGCCGCGGTAAATCAGAAAATCTTCTGCGACCTGAAGCGTTTCCGGGGTTGCCTCTGCAGAATCCATAATGGTCAGAACGGTCCCGGGCAGCGGCCGGGAACGGTGCATCGGGATGTATTGATAAAAAGAATAGTTTTCCTGTACCGGAACCACGCCAAAACTGCTAAGCTGATCGGCGATATACTGGGCGGCCATTTCTGCGCCGGGTGTTCCGGTGCCCCGGCCCTGCAATTGATCACTGGCCAGGTAACGAAAATGGGCCGTGAACTGCCGCCAGTCCGGAAGAATATTCTGGGTTCGGCTGGTAACCGGAAAAGAAAACAGCAATAAAATTATGATTAAATTTGATTGATTATTTCTCAGGTTTATTTTCCCTTTTCAAAAGAATTATCACGTTCAACCAGCGCCACCCGCAGCTTAAATTGAGAATACCAGCGCTCCCGGCCCAACTTTTGGGCAAGAAGGTGTTCGGCATTTTCTTTCCAGTTTTGAATGGATTTCAGGTCGCGCCAATACGAAACGGTTATTCCGATTTCTTCCCGGGCAGATTCCAGACCCAGAAATCCCGGCTGACCAATAGCCAGTTCAGTCATACGCCGGCCGGCTTCGGCATAGCCGTTATCCCCATCGGTTCGGATCGAGGTAAAGATGACGGCGTAATAGGGTGGCTGCGGTGTTTTGGCGATCATGGCCTCTCCGTATAAAACATAGCCAAGATTAACCATAATCGGATAAAGATAAAAGTGAGAGACGAGGAGTTGCTCATCTTATTTTTGGCGATTCCTTTGTGGCTCCGTGCGCGATTTTGCCCGCATCAAGTGTTATGGATAAAAAAAACCCGCTGCAGGGTTGCTGCAGCGGGTTTCAAAGGAAAGCTTATGA
>DYOS01000250.1 GCA_020720405.1 Caldithrix sp.
CTGCCAAATTTAACAAAAATAATGGAGTACACATGACCGATCTGCAAGTCACTATTCAAACCAGTCAGGGTGCGATTAACCTGACCCTGTTTGCTTCCAAAGTACCATATACGGTTGCCAATTTTGTCAACCTGGCCGGCCGCGGTTTTTACGACGGACTTAAATTTCACCGCGTGATTGAGAATTTTATGATTCAGGGCGGCTGTCCGCTGGGCACCGGCACCGGCACGCCGGGCTACCGCTTTCAGGATGAATTTGACCGCAGTTTAATTCATGATGCACCGGGCAAACTGTCCATGGCTAATTCCGGTCCGCATACCAATGGCAGCCAGTTTTTTATCACCCATGTACCAACGCCCTGGCTCGATGGAAAACATGCGATTTTTGGCGCAGTCAATTCCGCTGCCGATCAGCAGGTTGTTGATAAAATCAGGCAAAATGACCGGATTGAATCTATAAAAATCAGCGGTGAAGTTGATGCTCTGCTCAGCCGGACTAAAGATAAAGTGGATGGTTGGAATGCCCTGCTCGATCAGAAATTTCCAGTAAAAAAATGAAATTTGTGCTGACATTTACCCTGCACATCAGCGCATTGCTGATCATTGCCAACTCCTGTTTCCGGCTGGATTTGCCGGTTACTGTTGATTCCGCCAATCAATGGCAGCTTGTAGCGGATGGTTTTCTGTTTCCTGAAGGCCCGGCCTGGTCGGCGGATGGTTCACTTTATATTTCCAACTGTACCGGCAACCACCTGTCACGGATCCGCTCCGGAAAAGTGGATACCCTGTGCAGCAGCCGTGATCCGCTTTACAGTAAATCCAACGGGCTGGTCTGTACGCCGCAGGGTGATCTGCTGGCTTGTGAGTTTGGCTTTGGCCGGATTTTAAAAATATCCCCACGGGGAAAAATTCGGGTTCTGATCGATGGCTATCAGGGCCAGGCTTTCCATCGGCCCAACGATCTTCGTCTGCTCAATAATGGCGATTTCTATTTCAGTGATCCGAAATCCTATGGCGCTGATCAACCCGATGGCCGCTTGTTTTTCTACTCAGCATCAGCCGATTCCGTCCGGCTGGTGCAGGACAGCCTGTGTTTCCCCAACGGTCTGGCGCTTTCCCCGCAGGATGGGAAACTGTATTGTTCCGAATCGGCCCGCCACCGGATTTTGCGTTTTGAACGAAGACCGGATGGCTCACTGCATTTCGACCGCGTTTTTATTGAGCTGCCCGGCGCCGACCCGGATGGACTGGAGTTTGATATCCGGGGCAACCTGTATGTTGCTCATTTTGGTTCGGGAACGGTATTCATCATTTCACCGGCAGGAAAAATTCTGCAGAAAATTCCTACGCCGGGTAAAAAGCCCAGCAATCTTGAGTTTGGCGGCAGGGATCGGAAGACCCTGTATTTAACTGAGGATGAGACGAATTCGGTTTACCGGATGCCGGTACGCTGGCCGGGT
>DYOS01000127.1 GCA_020720405.1 Caldithrix sp.
ATTAATCGGCCTGGCAGACCAGACCTTTGAGGTAGGCCGCTTCAGGGAAGCTGAGCAAAACGGGATGATCGGCAGACTGTCCCAAGCGGGTCACGATTTGGGCAGATCGACCGGCATCAAGCGCAGCATCGGCAATTATTTTCTGAAAAAGCGGCGCTTCCAACAGGCCGGAGCAGGAAAAGGTAAAAAGCAATCCGCCCGGTTTTAACAGCCGGAGAGCCAGCCAGTTGATATCCTTATACCCGCGCAGGGCTTTAGGCAGATGAGTGCGGGAGTCGGCAAATTTTGGCGGATCAAGCACGATAATGTCAAACTGCCGCCCGGCATCACGATAGCCGCGCAGCACTTCAAAAACATCACCGGCGACATTGGTGTAACGGTCAGGTGTAAAGTTGTTGAGGACCATGTTTTTATCGAGCAGGGCCAGGGCATCAGTGGACAAATCGAGATTGGTAACATGTGCTGCTCCGCCCTGCAGGGCCGATAGACCGAATCCGCCGCTGTATGAAAAACAGTTTAGTACAGTTTTTCCTTTGGCCGATGTGCCCAGTAAAAACCGGTTTTCACGCTGATCGAGGTAATAGCCGGTTTTGTGGCCATGCAGCACGTCAACCCATATTTTTAAACCATTTTCATTTATCTCTACAGGTCCGTCCGGTTCTGCCCCGGCGATTGTGCCGCGGCGGTTTTTTAAACCTTCACGATGGCGGATATCGACATCGGAGCGCTCGAACACGGGTAAACCGGGCAGTACATTTTGCAGCGCATTGTATATATTCTGGCGCTGATATTCGGCCCCGGCCGATAAAATCTGCAATACAAGCTGATCCGCATAGCGGTCGATAATCAAACCCGGCAAGCCGTCCGACTCACCATAAATCAAACGAAGGGCATTGCTCTGTGCCGGTAATCCGAGACGCTCACGACGCCTGACGGCCTGGCCGATACGCTGCTCAAAAAATTTCTGATCGATGGCCGTAGTTTCATCAAAAGACCAGACGCGCAGGGAGATTTGCGAATGTTCGGACCAGGCAGCCAGAGCCAGAAAATGGCCTTCGGCACTGCGCACCAGGACGGTTTCACCGTTTTGCAGACCGGCCGGTACTTTGGCCAGAGCGCCGGAAAAAATCCAGGGATGTTTTTGAAGAATAGATTTATCCCGACTGGTTTTCAGAACAATGGATTTAAGCATATTCTACGATTTCATCCGGTCGGTAAGTTTTTTAACGGCTTGCATCAGCGATTTAAAAGCCCGTTCATCCAAAGCCTGCTCGGCATCGCTCAGCGCTGTGGATGGGTTAAAATGCACTTCGACCATCAAGCCGTCGGCACCGACAGCCACCGCCGCTTTGGAAACCGGTTCAATCAAACTGGCCACACCGGTGGCGTGGCTGGGATCGACGATAACCGGCAAATGGGTTTGCTCTTTCAGCACCGGCACAGCGGCGATATCCAGCGTGTTACGTGTCGCGGTTTCAAAAGTACGGATACCCCGTTCGCATAAAATAACATGCGGGTTTCCGGCAGCTAAAATATACTCCGCCGACATCAGCAATTCCTTTACCGTGGCCATCAGCCCGCGTTTCAACAATACCGGTTTGCCGGTTTTGCCCACTTCGCGCAGCAGGACAAAATTCTGCATGTTACGGGCACCAATCTGCAGCACATCGGCATATTCGGCGCAGACAGCGAGCTCTTCCACGGCAAGAACCTCGGTAACGATGGGCAGTCCGAAAGCCTCCCGGGCTTCTCTCATCAGACGCAGACCTTCCACGCCAAGCCCCTGAAAACTATACGGACTGGTGCGTGGTTTAAACGCCCCGCCGCGCAGCAGGTCGGCACCGTGCTCCGAAACGATTTTCGCCGTTTCCATCATCTGCTGCCGGCCCTCCACGCTGCATGGTCCGGCAATCATCACCATCGATCCGCCGCCGATGCGGACATTCCCCACTTCGACAATAGTCGGTTCTTTACGATAGCTCAGACTGTATAAAGGACCCGATGGTTTACCGGCGGCTTTTTTAGCCGGACCCTGCTGCCGGGTCTGCTGATCTTTGGGCAGGTATTTGGGATAGGAACCAAAGGCGTGAATAAACCCAGACATTTTTTTGATCTCGCTAAAGGCATTAGTAATGTTTTCATCACCCAGGTGACCATCCATGTCAATAAAGAAATGATATTTCCAGGGCTCTGTTTTATTTGGCCGGGAAGCAATAGAAGTCAGGTTGACCTTGTGTTTGTTAAAAATTTCCAGCACATGAAAAAGCATACCCGGTTGATCGAGCGTGTCAAATACGCCCGATACCTTCGATGGCACATATTCTTCCTGATCGAACTGAATATCCTCGACCGAGAGAAGCAGGAAACGGGTCTGGTTATGGGGATAATCTTCGATATTTTCCTGCACAACGGAGAGTCCGTACAGAGCGGCGGCACCGGCACCGGCGATGGCTCCGGTATCATGCAGACGCTGTTCGGCGATAATTTTAGCGCTGCCGGCGGTATCATAAGTCGGCAGGATATCCACATTTTTCATGGTGCGGATAAACATCTCACATTGGGCAATGGCCGCCGGGTGCGAATAAACCCGTTTCAGATCGGACAGCTTCACTCCGGGTGCAGTGAGCAGGGCATGATGAATGGGAATAATGATTTCCCGGGCAATCTTCAGTTTGTTTTCCAACAGCAGATCGTAGGTGTGGGTAATCGGCCCGATAATTGAGTTCTCAATGGGCAGCAGACCAAAATTGATCTGATCTTTTTTCAGCGCTTCAATCACATCGTAGGCCGTGCGATAAGGCAATTTCTCCACTGCCTGATCGGGGTAAAGTCCATCAATGGCCATATCGCTGTAGGCACCTTTCTCTCCCTGAAAACCAATTTTTAATTTATAATCCACTATTTGCTTCTCCTGTGTTTTTAGCTTCGTTCCAGGCCAGGGCGGCCGCACCTAAAACCGCTGCGCTGCTGCCCGGTAAAGCCGAGGTAATTATATTGATTTTGCCCCGGTACACGGCGAGCAGGTGGCGTTCCATGGCCAGATAAGTCGGATTTACAATAAGTTCTCCGGCAGCAGCCATTCCGCCGAAGAGAATAAAAGCTTCGGGCCGGCTGAAGGCTGCGGCATTAGCCAGGGCAACTCCGAGATATTCGCCGGTAATCTGAAAAGCTTCCCGGGCAATCGTATCCCCGGCCAAAGCAAATTCAGCAATTTGCTGTCCGCTAAGACTATTAAAAGTCTTCTCGCGCAGGGGACTTTTTCCGGTCCGCCGGGCCAGAAGTTCAAATGCCGTCCGTTTCAAACCGGTTGCCGAAACATAGGTTTCGAGGCAGCCCTGGTTTCCGCAGGCACAGTCGCGGCCTTTAACCTGGACACAGGTATGACCCAGTTCACCGGCAAATCCGTCTTCGCCGTAAACCAGCTCGTTATTTACATAAATTCCGCTGCCCAGACCTGTACCAAGCGTAATAACCACAAAATTTTCCATATCGCGGGCGGCGCCGAAATACTTTTCACCAATCGCCGTGGCATTGGCATCATTGGTAATAGCCACGGGAAGACTCAGTTTTTTACTCATCATCCGGGCAAAGGGCACGGTCGGCCAGCCCAGATTTGGCGGATTTTCAATATTGCCGGTGTAGTAGTTTCCATTGGGCGCTCCGATGCCGACTCCGCATAATTGCACTTCATCACCCAGCTTAGCCATGCCTTTAGAAGTCACATCAGCCAGTCTTTCCAGCAATTTTTCTGCTCCTTCTTCAGCCAGGGTCGGGATGTCTCCGCTATAAACTATGCCGCCGTCTTCATCTACAAAACCATAAGCTGTATTTGTACCACCTATATCTATGCCAAGCATAACCGGTCGCATAAGCATTCCTGTCTTAAGAAATTATTTGGATTCAATATGATCTGTTCACACGGGCTAAAAATTCGGATAAAACTACTCTGATTTCAAGCAGGATAAACATAGCAAACCGAATCCGGAATCAAAAGCCATGACCACAGATGGACACTGATACACTAAAAAGGAATTTGGAACTGGGAATTTAAAAACCAGAATGACAGATGCTGATTGTCATGCTGAACGGAGTGAAGCATCCCCTTGGTTTAGGGGATGCTTCGTCACAGAATCATCAGAATGACAAAATGAGTCGGACGCAACGCAGCATCCCACGATCTTCCTTCTTCTGTCTTGCTTTTTTGGTGTACATTCGTAACATTGTCCGGCCATGAAAAATTTTATCCATCTCCACACCCACAGCTATTACAGCCTGCTCGATGGTCAGGCCTCACCCGAAGAGCTGGTCATCGCCGCCAAAAAAGCGGGTATGTCCGCCCTGGCCCTGACCGATCACAACGGTCTGTACGGTGCGGTGGAATTTTACCAGAGAGCCATCGAGCACAACATACGGCCAATTATCGGCGCTGAAATCAGTCTGGCTGAAGACCGCCTGATATTGCTGGTCAAAGATGCAACCGGGTACCGCAATCTGTGCGAGCTGATCAGTATCGGTCAGTTGCGCGGCGGCCATCTGAATTTTGATCTGAGCGATAATGATCTGAAGAAGTACCATCATGGACTGATTGCCCTGTCCGGTGGTCAGAAAGGCCTGATTTTCCGCCACCTGAAAAACCGGCAGAATGAACAGGCCTGGCAAAGGGCGCGTTTCCTGCAGGCCCTGTTCGGTGAGGATTTTTATCTTGAAATGCAGCAGTTTAATGCGCAGGATACCTTGCCCAATCTGCGCCTGCGCGATTTGGGCGCCGAGCTGAAAATAGGTCTGGCGGCTACCAATGATGTTCATTTCATCAGCAGCAGCGGCTGGCACCTGCGCCGCGTTCTCCACGCCATCGGCGCCAATACGGATATTGAAAAAATTACCACGGCCGGCAGTTCGGAGCAGTATTTCAAGAATGCCGCCCAAATGGCTGAGCTGTTCAAACTTTTACCCGAGGCGCTGAACAATACAGCCAGAATCGCCCGGCAATGCCGTTTCGATTTTGAGCTTGGTAAACCGGTTTTCCCTTCCCTGCCGCTGCCCGAAGGCGAAAGCAGCTTTTCCTGGCTCTACAAAAAAAGCTTTGACGGCGCCGTTCGCCGCTATCATCCGCTGACCAAAGAAGTCACCCGCCGCCTGGAATACGAGCTGCAGGTTATTCACGACCTCGGTTTTGCTGAATATTTTCTGATTGTCAAAAACATTGTCGACTACTGCCACACCGAACATATCCCCTGTGTCGGCCGCGGTTCGGCAGCCGACAGTCTGGTTTCGTATGTGCTGGAAATTACCCAGGTCGATCCGATTCGCCACAACCTGTATTTCGAACGCTTTCTCAATCCCGAACGGAGCGACCCGCCGGACATCGATCTCGACATCTGCTGGCGGAACCGCGACCGTGTGCTGGAATATGTTTACGATACTTTTGGCCGCGACCGCACAGCGATGATCTGCACTTTTAACACCTTTCAAACCCGCTCGGCTATCCGCGATGTGGGCAAAGCTTACGGTCTGCCCGAAGACGAGCTTTCCAAAATTACGCGCTACCTGCCCCATTACAGTCATCAAAGTGTACAGGAGGCGGTGCAGTCCATCCCCGAACTGCACGACCTGAAACATAATCTGCATATTTACGATGAGATTATGCGGCTGGCGCAGCGCATTGCCGATTTTCCCCGTCATCTTTCCATTCATCCCGGGGGCGTGATTATTGCCCCGCAAAAAATTACCGCCCATCTGCCGCTGGAAGTGGCCGGCAAGGGACTGGTTATCGCCCAGTACGATATGTACAGCATCGAAAAATTAGGCCTGGTCAAAATGGATCTGTTGGGTGTGCGTTCGCTGAGCGTCATCACCGAAACCCTGCGCCGCGTCCGCGATGACCACGCCGCCGGCAGAATTTCCATAGCTCCGGCTTTGCAAAAAAAAACTGCCTTTCTGCTCAAGAAAAGCGCCGATCTTTCGCCGCTCGATCTGCGCACCATCCCCGAGGCCGATAGCGCTGTAACGGAATTCATCCGTTCCGGGCAGACCATGGGCTGCTTCCAGTTGGAAAGCCCCGGTATGCGCGGACTGCTGCGCAAAATGCAGGTCGATCACGTGGACGATGTGATCACCGCTGTGGCTCTGATCCGTCCCGGAGCAGCCGGCAGCGGCATGAAGGAAATTTACATCCGGCGCCGGGCCGGTCTGGAAGAAACCACCTATTTGCATCCGACATTACAGCCGGCGCTTGAGGAAACTTTTGGGGTGATCATTTACCAGGAACAGGTGCTGCGGGTCGCCCATTTTGTGGCCCGGCTGAGCCTGAGCCAGGCCGACACCCTGCGCCGGGCGATGACCAAAGCCCGCTCCAAAAGTGAGTTCAGCACCATTTATGAGGCCTTTATACAGGGCGCCCGGAACAATGGGCTGGATGCATCCCAGGCTGAAACGGTCTGGCAGTTCCTGGCCCAATTTGTCGGTTACGGATTTAACAAGGCGCATTCAGCAACCTATGGCACCATCGCTTACCAGACCTCATTCCTGAAATACTATTTTCCTTTGCAGTATATGTGCGCCGTGCTTAACAACCAGGGCGGATTTTACAGCCGTATGGCTTATATCGAAGAAGCGCGGCGCATGGGTATAAAAATTCTGCCGCCCGATGTGCATCGTTCCGATTGGGATTTCACCTGCCAGGACGGGGCGCTGCGCTGCGGATTATCGCCGGTGTTTGAACTGACCCGGAAAACCATTCAGGCCATTCTGGATGAGAGACAAAAAGCACCGTTCCAGGATTTATTTGACTTTATCCGGCGGACGCGGGCCGGTGAGAAAGAAACGCAGCACCTGATCAAATCCGGCGCATTTAATGGTCTGTGCCCCAGCGCCCCGCAATTATTATTGATGACCCAGATATTCTTTAAAAATAAAAAAAATGCCCGCCTGACCGGTTACTTCTCGGGACAGGCCAACCTGCCGCCGTTCAATCGCAGCCAGCGGATTAAAAACGAGATGGAAATGCTCGATTTCGCGGTCAGCGGCCATCCGCTCCGTCTGTACGAAAACAAAATCGACTGGCAAAAAATGGTCACGTCGGATGCACTGGAGAATCAGCAGGGCAAAGTTATCCGCTTCTGCGGCTGGCTGGTCACCTCACGCCGGGTCGAAACCAGCAAAAAGGAGTTTATGAAATTTCTGACCCTGGAAGATTTCAAGGGCCTGTGCGAGGTAGTATTGTTCCCCGGGGTGTACAAGAAATATGGCCATCTGGTGCGTTCGCACGGACCGTTTATAATCCGCGGCAAGGTACAGTCGCGCCTGCCGGGCGAAGCCAACCTGATTGCCGATGAGCTGGAACTGGTTCAGTTCAGCGCCGAGGAAATTGAAAAACTGCTGCAGGCTCCGGATGCGAAATTGGATCCCGCACCTGTTGGAGAGAAATCTTTTTAAAAGAATAAGCAGCCACTATGAACAACAATGGAATTGGGACCTTGCAATTTGGAATTGAAAAACCCCTGATTCTTCACCCCGGAAGAGTAGGTTAAGTTTGTTAATATCGATACAATGCTTGTCATCCCGCCGGAGCGGGACAAGTCTTCGAACGATCCCGCCCAGGCGGGAGAGGAGAAATCTCTGTTTTTATAAGACTTATAGATTTCTCTTCCGCAGGAGCGGAATCGAAAACTTGTCCCGTTCAGACGGGATGACAGTTTTAAGGGATTCTGCAACAGCCTGTCCGGCGGGATCAGCATGACAGCAAAAGTTTAGTTTTTCAACTCTGTTACTGCCTTTATTTTACTCTTGTGTGCA
>DYOS01000020.1 GCA_020720405.1 Caldithrix sp.
AGTACAAACCTGAGGCAGTGGGAGAACAGTAAAAATGATAAAAAATGGCCGGGGTACCGGCCTCAACATAATGATTTTGCTCCTGGCTCTTTCCAATACATTTGGTGCCTGGCAGCTGCTCAGCGATCCGCGGCGATTTTCTGCCCTCTTTAGTCCATTCAGCAGCGGACAGATTCGACTTGTCGCCATCATACCACTAATCAGCCTGCTGGCTCTGGCCGGGATCAGTTTCGGTTTGCTTTATTATTTCTACCGCCGTTCCCCGGTTTTTAATAAAAAGGCTCAAGTCAACTAAAGTCTGCTTTCGAACCGCCACCATTCCAGCCGGATTCCGGCCATCCGTAAAGGCTATATTTTATTTTAATTTCCTATCGGAAAGTATTAATTTTTGAGGCCGGCCCACATCGCTGTATACCACTTTCACCGGGAGAAACTATGATGGGTAAATACAGATTGACCAGCAGCCTGATGTTCAGTTTTATTTTCCTGATTTTTGCCCTGCTTTTATTGACCTGCAAACGACTGCAAAAAGAAGATTATCTGCTGCGTTTCAGTTCCGCCGATGAATCCGCTTTCGGCTATATTTCCACCAATGGCGATACGGTAATTCCGGTCGGGATGTACACCTGGTGTTTTACCGACACGTTCCGAACGATGGCCATCGTGGCCAAAAGCCCGGCCCAAATTATTGCCATCGACCGTGAACAGCGCGAGTTGTATGAGGTTTTCATTTATGATAACGGACCGGATTACGCTTCCGATGGTCTGTTCCGGATTTTAAAAAACGGGAAAATCGGTTATGCCGCAACGAACGGACGGGTGGTCATTGAACCGCAATTCAGCTGCGCTTTTCCTTTTGAAAACGGCCGGGCTAAAGTTTCGCTCAATTGCCGCGATTCGCTGGCCAGTGAACATCGTGTCTGGTACAGTGAGCAATGGTTTTATATCGACCGCACGGGACAACCTCTTGCGCTAGAAAACAGTTCAGAGTGAAGGACAATTTCTCAGCTCAGGCCAAAGCCTACGCCCGATATCGTCCCGGTTACCCGGCTCAACTCTTCGAGTGGATTTATCAGGCCGTTCCGGCATTTGGAAAGGCCTGGGACTGCGCCACCGGCAACGGTCAGGTCGCCACAGTATTAGCCAAATCCTTTCAAACCGTACAGGCCACGGATATCAGCTTTTCGCAGATTTCCCAGGCCGGACGTCGGACGAATATATTCTATTCTGTGCAGCAGGCCGAACACACTGCATTTAAAGACAGCCAATTTGATTTGGTGACCGTGGCTCAGGCCATCCACTGGTTTGATTTTGCCGCTTTCTACAATGAAGTCCGGCGGGTGACCAAACCCGGCGCAGTAGTAGCCGTGATGGGCTATGGTTTACCAACTCTGCCGCCCGGACTGGATGAAATTCTACAAAATTTTTATTATCACGTGGTCGGACCCTATTGGGACAAAGAGCGGCGCTATCTTGAGGAAAATTACCAATCTATCCCCTTCCCATTTGATGAGATAAAAAATAAAATATTACCATCTGCCCTGGAATGGGATTTAGATACCGTTTGCGGATTTTTGGAGAGCTGGTCGGCCACGGCACATTATAGCCGCCGGAACGGATATTCACCGGTTGCCGGGATGCGTAGTAAATTCGCTGCCCTCTGGCCGGAGAGAAAGGCGATTACCGCCACCTTTCCGGTCATTTTCCGTCTCGGACAAGTTGAAAAATTCTAATAAGAAACTGTTATTGTTTTTACCTTAAAAATGGCAAAATTTAGCAGAAAAAGGTTTTTATGCGTGCCTTTACAACCATCGGTTTACTGATTTTATCAAACGCCTTTATGACCCTGGCCTGGTACGGCCATCTCAAATTCAACGAAATGGAATGGTTTAGTAAACTAAGTCTGATCAGCATTATTCTGATCAGTTGGGGGATTGCCTTGTTTGAGTATTTTTTCCAGGTGCCGGCCAACCGGATCGGCTTCCGCGAACAGGGCGGACCGTTTTCACTGGTCGAGTTAAAAGTAATACAGGAAGTGATTACGCTGCTTGTTTTTTCCGGGTTTACCTTGCTGGCCTTTAAGAATGAAACACTGCGCTGGAATCACCTGATCGGCTTTGTATTTCTGATCCTGGCTGTCTATTTCATCTTCAAAAAGGGGTAAAAAATCCTGTTATCCAGCATTATTTCCAGATAAGATTTCTCCCTTCGCCCGAAAACTTGTCAGAACCATGCGGGATGAACATCCGATTCACACGAGCACAACACTCCTGCAGGAGTGTTGTGCTGAATACTAAGATGTCATTCCAAACTTGTTTCGGAATCTAAGATATGCCAAACATGACCCTGAAAGAGATGCTGAATGAGATGCCGATCCCGCTGGGGCGGGATCAGGGTGACAGTATTCAGCATGACATGGTTCATCATAACATTTTTTTTGCCATGCAGGGTTGATGAGAAATCTATGAACCTGCAAGAGCGTGGCCGGCAGGATGACTGGTTAAAACCCTGCGCTCAGGGCTACAATAAAATTCCGTCCGGCACCGGCCAACCCCGACGAATACGGCCGGTAGCGCTGGTCGGTAATATTTTCCACCCCGGCGTTGACCCGGTAATACTGCCCAAAACGATATTGCATCTTCAGGTTTAGCGTGTACCACGAGGGCGACCAGGGATGGCCGTTCTCATCAACAGCATACAGATAATCTTTATCCCGTTCTTCCGGGGCCAGGTCTTTAAACCGGATTGCTCCGTTGTAAACAGCGTAGCCGTCAACCTGCCAGTTTTTATAATTCCATTTCAGGTGACTGTCACCAAACCACGGCCCGGCATGGCGCAACGGTGCTGTACTGCCATCGTCAATTTCTTCTTCGCCTTTCTGGTAATTGAATCGGGTCAGAACTGAAACCGCTGTGCTGATCTTCCATTCGGCTCCGGCTTCAAAGCCGTAAACCCAGGCTTTGGCCGCATTTTGTATGGCCTGCACCTGGCTTAGCTCACCATCATAGATGATACTATCCTGACCGTTCAGCGTAAAATCCCGGCGTACCATGGCCTGATCGAGAAACGTGTAATAAACCGCTCCGTCGATTTTCAACCGCTCACTAAAAGTTTTGCTGACACCCAGTTCACCATTCCAGGCATATTCCGGCTTCAGGTCGGGATTGGGCACAACCACCGAGCCCGGACCGGAATCGAAAACCTTACCAAGATCATCGATATTTGGCGCCCGGAATCCGCTGGAAAGATTCAGTCTGAGAACAAGATCATCCACAGACTGCCAGTTTAAGCCCAGGCTGCCGATAAGTGCGGCCGGTGTCAGATGAACATTAGAGAATGGAAAATCATAAAAGGTGTTATCAAAACCGGCCTCCAGCACAACCTGGTTGTAGCGCAAACCCGTCTGAAAGCCCAGTTGATTGGTTAGATGCTGCTGGTAACTGGCGTACAATGCATAGGAATCCCAGGTCGAACCATCCGGATAGCGGGAGGGCCCGTCCGCTGAAACACCAGTGGAAATATCCTCGTCCCGTCCGCCCGAAGTCACTTTATTCCAGAGCGCTTCAACTCCGTAGTAAACCGACTGTTTTCCCGGGAAAGATTTTTTAAAATCCATGTTCAGCGAAAACACATCTACTTTTTCGGTTCGGTGACGCAGCTCGGTTTTACCAAAATCACGGTCATGACGGCTCTCCTCAAAAAACTGGTACGCCGCGCTGGCGCTGAATTCATCGTACCAGCGGGTCGATGCGAAATGCCTCAGACGCAGCACATTCATGGACCAGATTTGTGGTCCGTAGTACCATTCTGCAGAGCGCAGATTCTCAGCGCGGTAACGGAGCAGACGATCGTAACGGGAATAAGCGCTGGTCGCTGAATAATGCAGGCCCAGGTCCACCAGCCAGCCGGCAGCGGGCCGAAAGGCAATTTTCTGCATCAGGTTCAGTTGCTGATAACTGGTTGGTTTTTGCACCTTTGTGTTTTTATTTACCAGCGTGCTGTCCTTTCCGTTTATGGTTTTCACATAATGACGACGCAGGTAATCAGCGGGACCGTGACTGCCTATGGTCAGGTCGCCGTAATCGGTATAGGTAGCACTGCTCAGAAATGCCCAGCTCTGCAGACCGAGCGAGAAATCAACATGTCCGGTTATCTCACTATTGGCCGATGCGCTGCGCAGTGTAGCCTGGCTGTGCAGCAGTTTTTCCCCGGCTGCGCCGAAGCCCGGTTCAAGGGTGTGAAAAGCCATGACCGCGCTGATGGCATCGCTGCCGTAAAGCACCGAGCCGGGACCAAAAACGATTTCGGTGCGCCCGATGGCAAAGGGATCCAGTGAAATTATATTTTGCAAATTGCCGCTGCGGAAGATGGCCGTATTCATCCGTACACCATCCACAGCAATCAGCACCCGGTTGGCGGCAAAGCCGCGGATCATCGGGCTGCCGCCGCCCATCTGGCTTTTCTGAATAAGCACTTGTCCAGAAATTCCAAGCAGATCGGCCGCCGTCTGCGGATTTTGGAAGGCAACTTCCATTCGTGGAATGGAGGCAACCTGTACCGGTAGCAGATTTTTTTCCTGTTGCCAGCGTGTTGCCGATACGGTGATTTCGGAGGTGTTAAAAGGCGCCGCTTCGAGCAGTACGATATAATTTAGATCCTTTAAACGGACAGGAGTCAAATGCTTACTTTTATACCCGATATAATCGATATTCAGTGTCTGACTTTCGGCCAGCGCAGATATATCAATTCGTCCTTCACCGTTGGTCACCCCGGAAAAGGTCTTATCCATGGTATAAACAAGAACCGCTTCAAGTGGCTGTCCGCTTTCTTTGTCTTTAACCGTTAATATCTGGGCCTGCACAACAATGCTCAGGCTAAACAGAATTATGGAAAATTTTCGCATTTTTCTCCAATTAATAAATACAGGATGGCGGGCCGAAATTCACCTGCCCGGAAATAAGGTCATCGGCAAAAAGAATAAAATTATTTCCGCCTGCGGATATTGGGTTCTGGAATGGACAGTTAACTTAGAAAAATTATACGATTTCAGGCGGCGGTGTTTGCGGCGCTGAATTCCATAAATCCGACAGATATAAATTTTGGCTGATAAAAAAGATTCCGGCCGATGATGTTTCATTCCGGACCGATGGCTGCGGATAACCCTGCAATTTTAACCAGCGCAGGAGCAGCAGATTTCCTGACTTTTGCCCGGGATGGTTCTCCAGCTCATTCCGAACCGTACATTCCAGACGCGCCATATGCAGAGTTTCCCGGCTGTCTTCAAAACAATAAAAATAGAGACTGTCACCATGCGCCTCACTGCGGACGATATCGTACATTAGTCCGCGGTAGCGGAATTCGTTTTTATCATGCCAGCGGATACCAGCTGAATTCTGCCCTCTTTGATCTGGTGTAAATTTGAACAGGATCAGCATAGAGTCGGGCAACTGATCAATCAGTTTCTCTTTGACCTCATGACGGATGTGCAGTTGTTGAACTTTCAGAAAAGTCACATTCACCATGGGCAGAAGAAAGATAAAAATCATAAGAACCGCAGTTGTTTTGCGCATGGCTAAAAATACTGTGCGTTATTTATCCGGTGCAAACCAGTCTGTCAATTCCTGCAATTCAGAATTACATAAACCCTAATCAAATTTATGAAATTGAAATGTTTTACTAATACTCAACACCGATATTTATCGCCTCGGTTCATTGAGGAAGCTGACTGGTTTATCAACCATCAAAAAGGAGAATATCCATGCAGATTAACCGTATTAATGTCAAGTATGGCAGACAGGTGTACAGCGGATATTATTGGGTGGAAGAGAAAGAAAACGGTCTTAAGGATTTGTTTGTTTTTTATGAAGGTATCCGCCAAAACCGACCCTTGCTGAATGTGGCCGAACATGAGCATCAGGCCCGGGCCGAGCATTTTTTCAGGGAACTGCTTCAGGCGCTCTGATCCCGGATTTTTTTAGCGTCGACTTTTCCGGGGCAGGTTTTATTTTCCAGACCGCTATTATTTTCTAAATTCAGCAGCGCAATAGAACAAAGAAAATAACATCGGTACAGATGACAAAACACGACCCTTCCCCTGTTGAAGCCATAAAGCGCAATCTGCGCCTGTCATTGCTTGACGGTGCCTTTGCCCAGGTTTACGCCAATTTTACCGGAACCATCTTTCTACCCGCTTTTGCCCTGATTCTGGGTGCGGGCAGTTCCGAAATCGGTCTGCTGGCCGCTATTCCGTTTCTGGCTACCGTGGCCCAGCTTTTCGGTTCGATGATTGTGGAGCGTTCGGCCAGCCGGCGCGGTCCGGCCCTAAATTATGCCTTCCTTTCCCGCCTGTTCTGGTTGCCGGTTCTGCTGCTCATCTTTTATTACGGCACTACCAATCCCGGACGGATTCTCTTATGGTTTATCCCGTTATTTTTTCTGATTCATGTACTGGGCAGTATTTCCGGTGTTTCCTGGCTATCGTGGATGGCGTCACTGGTGCCTATGGAAATCCGCGGCCGATTCTTTGGTCTGCGTAACAGCATTATTGGCATGGTTACCGTTTCCTTCACCATTCTGGGCGGTCTTTTTCTGGATTGGTTCAAACATCGTTTTCAACAGGAACAGCAGGTTTATGCTTTTGGCATATTGTTCGGCATTGGATTCTCAGCAGCCATGCTCAGCACACTGGTTCTGAAGCGTAAAACCGAAGTCAGCCGGCATCTGCCGAGCCACGGTTCTTTACCGGGGCTGATCAACCAGGTCTGGAATCAGCCTAATTTCCGCCGCCTGTTGAATTTCGGTCTGCTCTGGTCCTTTGCCGTCAACTTTTCATCGCCCTTTTTTGTGGTCTACCTGCTGCGTGAACTGCACTTCACTTACACGGTGGTCAGCCTGATTACGATTGCCGGGGCCATAGCCGATTTGACCGGCATGGGATTTTGGGGGCATCTCAGCGATCAGCACGGCAACCGCCCGATTATGCTGCTTTGTGTTGCCGTCGGCAGTCTGATGCCCCTGACCTGGCTGTTTACCAGTGCCAGCGATTTCTCAAAATTCCTGCTCATACCCGGTCTGCTGATGATGGGCAGTTTTGTTTTTGCCGGGTATAATCTTAGCTCTGTAAATATGATTTTTGGTTCGGCGCCAAGGGAAAACAATTCTGCTTATTTTGCCTTATGGAACAGCGTCAACGGAGTGTTTACTGCGCTTGGCGCCATTGCCGGCGGATTGTTTTATGATCACGGGCAGGCGCTTTCCGGATTGGCGGACGGGCTGCCGGGCTGGAGTTTTAAATATCTGTTTTTCTTTTCTTTCCTGATGCGTATCAGCACCCTGGTTCTATTGCGGCGGGTGCGGGAAGTCAGTACACCGACCCTGAAACTGGTCCGGATTCTGCGCAGCGTCCGGGCCTGGACGACAACAATGGGCTTTCATCCGCTGGTCCAGTTTTTCCTGCCGGCCGGTCCGGAAAACCAGCCAAGTTCCTACTGGCCTCTGTGGAAAAATAGGAGAAATTGATGGTTATTTATTAGAGGATATTTATTAGTAACGGTTCCACCCGTTTTAGCCGGGTGGAACCGTTGCGGGACCTGCTCCCTTATCTCACCAGTAACATCCGGCCGCGCAGCACTTTCTGCCCGGCCCGGAATTCATAAATATACAAACCGCTGGCCGCTGCTTCACCACCGGCCGTTGTCCCGTCCCAGCGCAGCTCATGGTAACCGGCTGGGTACTGTCCCCCGGCCAGCCGGCTCACCTTTTCACCCAGCAAATTATAAATAGTGATCTCAACCTGGCCTGCAACCGGCAAACCGAAGCGGATGGCCGTGGACGGATTAAAAGGGTTGGGGTAGTTTCCACTCAATACCAGTTTGTCCGGTATCAGCGGCTGATCGCCGTCCGCTTCATCCAGTGCGGCAACCAGATCGCCGTAAACATAACCGACACTGCTCCGGCCCTGGGCATCATCGGCAAACACAAACAGGTTAAAGGCCTGGGCGGTATTTATCCCGGAAGCGTCCGCCGAAAAACTTGTTGTCACATCCGGCCCGGCGGCGGCGGCAACCGTCTTTACCGGCTGCATGGTGTTATTCTGATAAAAATAATAACGGAACTGGACGATATCCGCGGCCCCTGGAAGAGGCTCAGCCGATTTAAAAAACGGGTGAGCCATATTTTCGCTCCACCGTCCGCCGGCATCAACAACCCGGGTGTACAGCGTGTGAAAACCGACCGGCTGCTCAATCAGATTCAGCCCAAAAGCTACCACTCCGGTCTGTCCCGGTGTGACCTGTAATTTGGCTCCCAAACCCAAACCCGGATCAAAATCCACAAAATATTCAAATGTGGTCAGTTCATCCGGTAAACCGGCCGGATCTGCGGCAATCAAAAAAGGCCAGGCATGGGTGATGCTCCACTGTCCATCCGCAGCGCGGAAACGGCTGTACAGCGTGTGAAAACCCGGAGCTAAGGCGCTGATGTCAGTAGAAAACAGGGCCGTAGAGTTTTGACCAGCCGCCACATCAACCTGAACCGCATGACCAAAACCCGGATCCAGGTCAATAAAATATTCCATCTGGACAAGATCTGCCGGTTCCGGTTCCGCGCCGGGCATTATGATAAAAGGATGGGCGTAGGCGGCATTCCAGCGGCCGGAGTCATCCGCGGTGCGGACATATAAAGTGTGAAAACCGGCAGGCAGAACGTCCGTATCCAGCCCAAAATTAAAACTAACACTGCTCCCGGAATTGACCGAAAGCACGGTAGCCTGACCAAGACCCGGATCCGCATCAACAAAATACTCAGCCCGGGTGATCTGTTGGGCATTAAGCAGATTGACGGCCCATAGTGCGGCAATCCATAATTTTATGATAATTTTCATGGGGCTGCCTACTGGTTGGTGCGGGCTTTGACGGTAATACTGCTCAGGTCAGCATTTGCCGTAAACTCATAAATGGCCGGGATGGGCGGAATGCCGGAAAGGATGTAACCCATATTCAGGCTGTTATCAAACATCCCGCAATCAGCGCCGCTGAAACCAGCATTATCCGCCGGGCCGCCCGCCTTGATCTGCCATCGGCCGTCCGTGCTGCCGGTTCCGGTAAATACATCATCCATGTTGACATTCTGCTTATTTCCGTTCCCGGAAGGGAATTGGGTACTGTTTCCAATATTATTTAAGGGTGTCACACCGCTGCTGGTAAAGGTACCGTTGGTCATGATATTACTATAAAACGAACCGCCGGAAATCTTTGCAGGGCCGACAATAACATTATTGTAAACCGCACTATTTCCAGACAAAGAAAAAGAATTCGTGCTGATAGTGGGATAAGAATTCCCGGCATGTTCGATATAACAATTTGAAATGATTAAATCCGACAAATTATCGCCAATATCGATCGAACCACTACTATAATTGGTACCGGTAGATACGATATAACACTGACTGATCACTGATCCGCTGCTGCCAGTTTTTAAATTCAAATTCGCATGGGTAGTAGTTGAGTTACAGCGGGACATGGTTGCTTTAACGTTAAAGTAGATATGGCTATTATAGAAGTACAGACCGATCAGGACGGAATTTGCAGAGCCGGAATTAAAATAACAGGTTCCAATCGTCGCCGGAAATTCATTGGCCTGCAAACCGCTGTTCTCATCCAGAAAATAACCCGGACCAATTATAGTCAGCTGCTTGGTACAGGTAAAACCGGCATAGGATGCCGAAGAACCGGCCACCAAAATCGTGTCACCGGCTACAGCAGCCGTATGGGCTGCGGAAAGCGTGGTGAAATTTGCTCCGGGGCGATTATCCACCGTCCATATTTTTGCCGAAAGACTTCCAGCCAAAAACAACAGGGTAAACAGAATGCTTAAAGCTCTCATCAGAAATTCCTCCTTAAGAATGATTTTAATTTTACCTGCAGCGAACATAGTCTGTAACGCCGGATCGGTAAATTCCATATTCATGGGAGGCTTGACGGCCGTCACTTTTGGCGAAAAATTCCGTTTTTTTACTCAACCTTTATTTCCCGCCAGCGGGAATAATGCCCGGTTACAAATTTCTTTTATTTATATGGAGCATTATTGGACAAATCTTTTAGACAAGATAACAGGATGGATAGGATGATAAAGAACTTGTCATTCTGAGACGAGCGCAGCGACCCGCCCCGATTTATCGGGGCGAAGAATCCCCTTACTGTCCTCCGGGGATGCTTCATTCCGTTCAGGCGGGAACAGCTTGACAACCAATACCTGTCATTCCGTCCCGCATGGGCGGGATCAGGGTGAAATTTCGGTGTCCTTCGGTGGCTATTTATTAACACTGAGTCAGCAGAAATAACGGAGAGAAGAAAAATTCCGGTTCTTCAATTTCTTCCCACAGGAGCGAAGGTCTGGGAAAACCATGCTGCCGGCACAGACCGTCAGGCAGACCAGGTTTCAGGCAAATCTCTGTAAATATTAGAAATCGAATTTTTTGTTAAACGATCATCTCTCTTTTTACGGATGGTTCAAAATCGGCCGGCCGGCCTTGCTTTGGTAACCCAAGCAGTTCCCGGGCCCGGTCGAGCGAGTCATCTATATTGCCAAAAATATTCTCCAGACCAATTTCATCAAGCAGGCCATATTGGGTTAAAGCATAGAGCGGCTGGGTATGCACCCCGGATAAAAGAAGGTGGATACCATCTTTTTTATTACTGCGGTGAATTTCGCTAAGCGAATTGATACCCGTGGCATCGATGGCCGGTACATTACGCATCCGTAAAATCATAATTTTCGGCGGTTTTTCCACCTGGTGCATAACTTCCTTAAACTTGGTAGCGGCACCAAAGAAGAAGGGTCCGGAAATTTCATACACTTCCACGCCATCCGGAATGGTTTTATTCTCAATGGCATTGGCATCGGGCGATTCATCACTATCCCGGAACTCGCGGGTGATGATACTGACATTGGTTACATTGGCCATCCGCCGGATAAAAAGAATAACCGCCAGGATCATCCCAATCTCGATGGCGATGGTCAGATCAAAAATGACGGTCAGACCGAAAGTGGTCAGCATGACAATGACATCGCTGCGCGGGCTTTTCAGAAGCCGCTTAAAAGTGTGGTACTCACTCATATTTATTGACACGATTACCAAAACCGCTGCCAGCGCCGGCATCGGAATAAGTATAGCCCATTGACCGAACAGCATCATGATCAGGAGCAGGGTCAGCGCATGGACAATTCCGGCCAACGGTGTTCGTCCGCCATTGCGGATGTTGGTCGCGGTGCGGGCAATCGCTCCGGTCACCGGAATTCCGCCAAAGAGCGGAGAGACAATATTTGCCACCCCGTTTGCTACCAGTTCCATATTCGATTTATGCCGGGCGCCGATCATTCCGTCTGCCACCACCGCTGAGAGCAGCGCTTCAATGGCCGAAAGCATGGCAATAGTGGTAGCCGGTGCAATAAGATTTTTTATGGTTTCATAATCAAAGGTCGGAAAAACCGGGGTCGGAAAAGCAGCAGAAATTTCACCGAAGCGGGAGCCGATGGTCTCCACATTAAGCCCGAATCCCTGTACAGCCGCCGTGGTAATAATTATGGCCATAATGGAACCGGGAATTTTTTTAGAAACACGCGGCCATAATTGGATGATCAACAAGGCCAGCAGGCCAATGGCAAGGCTCCCATAGTTTATTTCGGTCAGATGCCCGGCATAAAGCAGCCATTTTTCGATAAAATCTGCCGGGACCTGAGTCAGACCAAAACCAAATAAATCATTAATCTGACTGGAAAAGATGACTACAGCGATACCGGCGGTAAAGCCAACCACAACCGGGTAGGGAATAAATTTTATTACCGAGCCGAACTGGGCAAAACCCATGATCATCAGAATAACACCGGCCATCAGAGTAGCCAGAATCAACCCATTAATGCCGTATTGCTGAACAATACCATAAACAATAACAATAAATGCACCGGTCGGGCCGCCAATCTGAACCCGGCTGCCACCCAGAAAGGAAACCAGGAATCCGCCGATAATTGCTGTTATCAGACCTTTTTCCGGTGAAACACCGGAAGCAATTCCAAAAGCAATGGCCAACGGCAGAGCAACAATACCAACCAGAACACCAGCCGAAATATCATTAATTATCTGGCTGCGGTTCATTCTGGGTAAAAGGGTAAAAAATTTGGGTGTGAACATAGCTTCCTTTAATTCTTCGGTCCTGAACTGATAATCATAATTCACTTTCGACCGGTAGCGGACTTTTAATAACATTCAAATCAATTTTGGACATGATCTCAGTTTTAATCAACCATACCGGGCGAATCAGGTCCGGCTTCTGAGCAACGCATAAACCGACATCTCTATTTTGTATATAGCCGCAGAAACTCTGGCTTGTTCGTCTAAAACAAGCCGGGAAAATAAATATGTCCCTCTGATTCTGCAATACACGAACCCGCAACCCTACCTCCCATGATAATGGGATTGTTTTCGGTTCCATCTGGAGTAAGTTCTGCCATGATTAATTTAGCACTTATTGAAGACGACGCCGGGGTACGTGAGCGGCTCGAGACCTTTCTGCAACATTCGGATACTATTTATTGCCAGTTCAGTTGTGATTCGGTGGAGTCGTTTCTGGAACAATCGGGAGCGGCTGCTCCGCCACAGGTTATTCTGATGGATATCGGTTTGCCCGGCGTTTCCGGACTGGAGGGTATTCGTCTGGTCAAGGAAAGAATGCCTGAAACAGATATAATTATGTTTACGGTTTATGATGATGCCGAAAGAATTTTTAAGGCACTTTGTGCCGGGGCCAGCGGTTACCTTTTGAAAACCACCAAATTCACTAAAATTACCGAGGCTATCCACAACCTTCATGCCGGTTGGGCGCCCATGTCGCCGCAGATCGCCCGTAAAGTAATCGATTATTTCAACCATCCGGTGCGGACACCTGTCCAGTCTTCCCTCACCGCCCGGGAACAGGAGGTTGTCACCGGCCTGGTTGACGGTTTAAGTTACAAACTGATTGCCGACCGGCTTGGGGTGACCATTGAAACGGTGCGCCAGCATATTAAGAAGATCTACCGCAAACTTCAGGTTAACTCCAAGGCCGAAGTTATCACCCGTTCCCTGCGCGGTGAAATTTAACAAGCAGGGCTTGTCTTTAACCCATCCGGCCCAATCAGGCAGCAGCAAAATTACATTATGCGGGATTTATATTTGTTTTTTTAATTCAGATTTATCGGCAAAATATAAAATAACCCGGCGGAAAATCGGGGTTTACCGCCGGGTTTTCTCTATGTGAGAAGGAGAGCTTTCAAAAAAATTAATGCCCGAGATTGGACTTTACTGCTTCAATCAGCCGGGCCGGATTTACCGGTTTCTCCAGAAAGTCATTAACCGGCAGAAAATCCATATCCTTATTCTTATCAAAATGGAATCCCGTTTCCTGGCCCACGGCAGTTACCATCAGAATCGGTATATCAAGGGTTTCGGGATTGCTCCGAATCTGGTAGGCAATGTGGAAACCCTCATCCTGTGTACCCATCATTACATCCAGAATAACCAGGTCCGCTTTTTCCGCAACCAGCTTATGCAGACCCTGTTTACCATCCTGGGCATCTATCACAAGCAGACCGGCACTTTCCAGAGTCAGACGCATAGCTTCAACCAGGTCAATATCATCATCAATAATCAATATTTTCTTAGGCATAATTTTTTGCCTCCTCCAAAACCTTGTTCAAGATAAAAGGTAGTTGTTTATTTAAAGTCGCCGAAAGCGGCTGGTTAAAATCCACCGATTCCGGTTCAATCCCAACAATTCGCAGCGGCGCGGTCTGCCCCAGTTTTCCAGCCATTTCAATAATTTCAGCCAGACTAAAACCGTGCAAAACGATATTTTCCGCAGTTGTCCTGATTTCAGCATCCTGAGCTGAAAAGACCATTACCGTACCCGGCTGGCGGTTCATCCGGGCACAATCGAGAATCAGCACAGGGTCTTTTTCCATCAGATGCTCCAGTACCAGGAAAGCATCCGAGCCGGCATCAATCAGTTTCAGATCCGTATCTGCTGCCGACATTTCAATGTTATCCAGTAAAACCGGCCCGATGGCATCATCGCCTCGCAGCCGGTTGCCCAGGGCAATAATTTTCAGTGGCATAGTTTACTCATCAAATTGAACATCAAGCAGATGAACCGAACAGGAAATACAGGGATCATAGGCCCGAACCAGCATCTCCAGTTTTTTAGTGATGGCTGCCTTGCCTTCCCCGATAATCTCCGGGACCAGTTTTTTCATGTCATCATCAATATTAGCCAGGTTTTGCCCGGTCGGAATAATACAATTAGCTTTTTCAATCTGACCCTGCCGGTTATAAGTATAGTCATGGAACAGAATACCGCGGGGAACTTCCGTTGTCGCCATGCCCCGGCCATAGCGGGTTGGTTCCTGATTTGGCTTTTCTGCCTTAATGCCGGTAGCCAGCAATTCATCAATCAGGCGAATTGTGTCTTCCACACAATGGGCAACTTCAACCACCTGGGCTACTGTATTCATATAGGGATTATAATTCGGAGCCTGCAGACCAAGCCGGGCCGCCACATCTTTGGCCAGCGGCGAGAGCAGGGCAGAGCTGTTATTGAAGCGGGCCAGAGCGCCAACAAAGTACGATGAGCGGTTGAACCGGGCATGTTTACTGGTGGAATGGGGTACAATAAATTCATTGGTTACGCGCAGGTAGTCATCAACCGGATGCAGCCCGCTGTCGGAAGAGCAAATCTGGCCGTCATACAGGCCATACTCCTGCGGTGAATAAACGCTGATATACTCTGTTTCGCGTACAAAATCAGGGATGGCACCAGCCAGGCTGGCCACAACTTCAACAACAAAGGATGCATCGGGGATGGCCTGAGTTACCAGTTTTTCCCGGAGTGCGGCCAGCTCTTCATTGGTCGGCAGTTTAGTAAAACCGCCTGGTACACAGGAAATAGGATGTACCGCCCGGCCGCTGATCAGTTCACCAATTTCATTGGCCAGTCGTTTCAGTCGCAATGCTGCCAGCACTACTTCTTTATGAGTATTTATCAGCGGAAATACCGAGCCGACATTCAAAAAATCTGGTGCTGCCAGGAACAGGGCATGAAGCACATTGCTCTGAAAGGTCGCACCGTGAACCAGTATTTTTCTGAGCTTTAAAGTCTGTTCTGATATCGCCAGACCCAGCGCGGCCTCGGTCGCTTTTAAAGATGTCATCTGATGGCCAAGCGAACATATTCCACAGATGCGCGATGTGATAATCGCTGCCTCATGGAAATTACGCCCTTTCAGCATGGCTTCAAAAAACCGCGGCGGTTCGACAATTTCCAACTGCGCTTTCTTTAATTGCCCGCTTTGCATATCAATCACGATATTGCCGTGGCCCTCAACCCTGGTCAGGTGGTGAACATTTATTTGCAAATCCATAGAAAACTCCGTCCTTAAACAAGTTCATTGGCTGAAAACAAATGCAGCCGTTTACGTGCTTCGGTTTCTGAAAATCCATGCTCTCTGAGCATTTCCACTGCGCCTTCAAGGTTTAAATTTGAGATTGGACCGCGGCATCCGGTGCAATACTGACCATTACCGGGGCAAATGGCTTCACACCCGGCCCGGGTGACCGGTCCAAGACAAAACATGCCTTTATCCAGCACACATTCATTTTCTTTTAATTTGCACTCAACACAAACCGCATGATCAAAAATCTCCGGTTTCCGGCCCATCACCAATGATTTAAAAATATGAAGATATTCCGGTGCACTCATCGGGCAGCCGCGCACTTCGTAATCTACTTTTACCACGGCGCTGACCGGCTGGGCCGGAATAGAAGGGAAACGGTATTTTTCATTGCCATAAACCTCTTCCCTGACCCAATCCGGCTGATGAAGATTTTTCATGGCATTTACCCCGCCGGAGCAGGCACATTGTCCAAGCGCTACCAGCACCTTTGCCCGCCGGCGTATATCGTGGATTCGTTCGATACAGGTCGGGGTGCTGATACTGCCTTCGATAAAAGCAATATCGTACTCATCGGCCTTGTCATCCATCGCTTCGCGGAATTCCACTATATCAACATGCTCGAGCATGTCCAGAAAATCGTTTTCAAAATTTAGTTTATTGAGCTGGCATCCTTCACAGCTCGTGAAATCAAAAAAAGCTACTTTCGGCTTGCTCATATTGCTTCCTCCAGCCGTTTTATATCAGGATAATGAAAGACCGGGCCATCCTGGCAGACATAGGTATGGTTGATCTGGCAATGGCCGCATTTGCCAACACCGCATTTCATTCTGCGTTCCAGCGACATATAAATATTTTCATCGGGCAGGCGTTTCGCTTTTAGTGCCATCAGAACAAACTTATACATCACCGGCGGGCCAACAACCGCTGCGACTGTTCTTTCCACCACGAGGTCAAGCGGCGGGATAAGCGTTGTGATCACCCCAACTTTGCCTTCCCAGTTCACATCCGGCCGGTCAACCGTCATGTGAAATTCAACATCAGGCCGTTCCTGCCAAACCTTTATTTCACTGGGGTAGAGAATCTCTGATGGATTCTTTGTACCATAAACGATGATAATCCGGCCAAAATCACTCCGCCTGGCCAGAGTATAGTCGATCAGGGATTTTAATGGTGCCAGACCAATACCGCCGCATACAAACAGCATATCTTTGCCTTTAAGCAGGCTGACATCAAATCCATTGCCGAATGGTCCGCGGATGCCAACCAGGTTTCCGGTTTTCAAATGGTGCATTTTATCGGTTAACCGTCCGGTCGCCCGGATTGTCAAATCGAACTGACCGGTTTTGGTTGGTGATGATGAGATTGAAATCGGTGCCTCACCAAATCCGAATACCGATAATTCAACAAACTGACCCGGCTTATGACCCAAACTTTGCCCATCCGGCAATGAAATGATAAAACGTTTTTCAGTTCTTGTCAGATGGTCAACCTGAATTATCTCCGACATCAACGGATAATAGAGTTCTTGTTTTTGTATGGTTGTAGCTTCCATGATAGCCTCGGTTAGTAAGCTTCTTTTAATTTTTGCTGTTCTGTGAAATCATCAATAAGGGCATTTATGGTTGTACCAAGATTGATTTTCGCCGGACAATATTTCGAGCAACGACCGCAGCCTACACAATGAAGGGCACCCGATTCCTCGGTCAGATATTTGAATTTACGGTGCAGCCTGTGACGGGTGCGGGAACTCAGTTCATCCCGGAAATTTTCATTGCCGGCAACTTCAGCAAACCGGTTTAACATACAACCATCCCAGAACCTTTCCCGGGTACCGGATTGCAAATCAAGGGAAACCTCATCCCTTACATCAAAGCAATAACAGGTTGAACAGAGCAGGTTGCAGGTTCCGCAACCAAGACATTTTTTAGCAATTTGGCCCCAGACCTGCGAGGTATAGACATGCTCAAACACTTTTGGCAAACGATTATAATGATAACGGATTTTTGCTTTGGCAGGTTTTTCCTTTATATGAATCGTTTCCGTAACCTTTGCAGTCTTGCCAAATCCCTGGATCAGATTTTGTCCAGCTTCGTCGATGACAAAAGCAATATATCCTTCCCTGACTGGTTCAAGATAAATGGATAATCCTTCAGTATTCTCGACCTCAATACCCAGAGCATTTGCCAGATGAAATTCATCCGGTTCATATGATACACCAATAAATATGCAGTTTTCTCTGCGATTTAAGTAATTGCCTTCAGGATTCCCTTTTTTAAAACTATAATCCAGCCTCAAAACACCCTGCATTTCATAGGAATGAATACCAAAAAAAATCCTCTTCTCAGCAACTACATCGGTTTTCTGATATGAATTATTCTGATAGTCGAAAGAAAGCAATTCCTCACGCGGTGGCAGGAAAAATTTTTTTAAAGGCTGAATGGTCCGCGGATAATCCAAAACCACATTTGCCGGGTCTTCGACATATTGATAAGAATAGGATTGTTCACCTTTCTTCTGTGCAGCATACACAGCGCCCTGTGTTTTCAAAAAACTGATAAAATCGGGAATTTGTTTTGAGGTCAGCAGATATTTTTCGTGAAGATTCATCCGCGTAATTGTGTCTAAGTAATTCATACTTTCCCTCTGACTGTGAGTTCTGCTGCTTCATTACAAATTACTTGCCAGAGAGGTAGGAGCCTGAAGAAATGAGTTTTTCCAGGGCTTAAAACGAAAAAGGGGTCGAGTCTTTGTGAATATATTCCCAAGATTTAAAACCAGGCCACCCGCTTATCTTAATTTTGGGAATAAATTCACATTCTTAGTCTGTCATCTGATGATAACCAAAACGCTGCAGGGATTTTTCATTCCTGCGCCAGTTGGGTTCCACTTTTACCCTGAGTTCAAGATATATTTTCGAATTGAGAAATTCTTCGATTTTTTTCCGTGCATCTATGCCGAGAGACCGGATCATGGTTCCATCTTTACCGATAATGATACTTTTCTGAGAATCTTTCTCAACAAAAATATAAGCAAGAATAAAGATCATTCCGTTCTCTCTTTCTTTAAATTCCTCAATCTGCACGTCACATGAATAAGGAATTTCATCGAAATAGCGGTCAAAAATTGCTTCCCGAATGAGTTCAGCTGTTAAAAATCGCTCGGTGTGTTCTGTGAGAACATCATCCGGGAAAAGTGCCGGATGAAGGGGCAGTATTTTTTTTATCTCGTTTAATACAAGCTGTACACCGTCGTTATTTTGCGCTGAAATTGGAATAATGGCCTGGAAGCCAAACCAGTTCTGACAGGTACTGATCAAACTTAAAAGCTTTTGCTTATCAATAAGATCAATTTTATTCAATAACAGAATTACCGGTTTTCCACTCTGATTGAAGGCGGTACTCAAGAGCTCAAAATTGTTTTTCTCATTTGCTGCATCAACAATCAATAGTAAAACGTCTGCTTCAGCCACAGATTTATGGATAAAGCTGACCAATCTTTCCTGCATTTTATAGGCTGGGTTCAAAAGGCCGGGTGTATCCACAAAAATTATTTGGCTGTCCTGATCGGTATGAACGCCTATAATACGATGTCGTGTCGTCTGAGGACGTCTGGTAACAATGGAAATTTTTTGGCCAAGCAGGTTATTCATCAGTGTAGATTTTCCTGCATTAGGCAGACCGAGAATTGCGGCATAACCGCATTTAAATTCATTACTCATTAACTCTCACTTTATCATACTGGTTAGTTCATAAACAAATTCGATAGCCGCAGAAATTTTATCAAATCCTGTATCGGAGATGATTTCCTCTGTCTGATATTCGATGATTGCCCCGGTTGCTCCGATAAAACAATAGACAAAACCGGGATATTTATTTAAAAAGGATTTTAAAATTTCACTGGCCGTAATTTGCTGAATTCTCTGCGTCATTGGTTTCGCGAAACAGTTTTGATCTTTGCCGTAGGCAATTTTAAAAAAGTCTGAGCTTTCACCCGATGCAAACCGTGAATACCAGCGTTCTGCGATGAGGGTTAGTGAATGTTCAGCTCCGGTGGCGAGAGAAATATCAATAAACGTATACCTGTTTTTATTAATCCGTTCTGTACTGAAATTCACTGTAATGGGTATTTTATTAAACAACCCGTGAAACACAGGTCTTGATGCAAATCCATTTCGAATGACTTTTCCTTCAAAATGATCCTCCAGTTCAAGCAAGTTTCTGTGGACCGCATCCCACATGGTTTTCCGGATCCAAATAATAATTCCAAGAAAACTCAATAGAACGACAAGAGAAAGCAAAACGGCATTTAACATATTTATCATTCAGCAATATACAGCGGCAGGGGTGAAAAACAGACCAGGAAAATCAAGTAAGAAAACCAGCCAAGTATCCTTCGTGGCAGGTCCAGAGCGGGACCGGGACGAAGGGTTGGCGGGTGTTTAAAGCGAATGAAGACAAGAATAAGCAATGTCCACAGAATCCAGATAAACGAATTATAATAGGAAATCAGATAAAAATTCAGAACAATAATAAGGGCGAAGGCAGCAATGGCAATTTTTTGAGCCTGATCTCCGAACATAGAATAAGTAATATGTCCTCCATCCAACTGGCCAATCGGCATAAGGTTGATCGATGTAACCAATAAACCGAACCAACCGGCGAAGATGAAGGGGAAATGATAAATTTCGCTCATTGGTAAATATGACTTTCCAAAGATATTGACCAGTAGATCAAAAAGAATCGTCCTGCCAAGCACCAACTGAATTCCACCGGGCTGATCCAGAGGATGGATAGTAGAAATAAAACTGTTCATCCCGGCTTTGTCCTGAAGACTATTCAACCCGATCATCACAAAAACCAGACTGACCACAAAACCAGCCAGAGGGCCGGCAATACCAATATCAAAAAGAGCCTTACGGTCTGGGATTGGCGCCTTTATTTTAATGAAGGCACCCATGGTGCCAAACTGGAAAGTAGGTAAAAAAAATGGTATAAAATACGGTAAGGTTACCTTTACTTTATATATTCGGGCTGCTATGTAATGCCCCATCTCATGGCATAGCAGTATTGTCAAAAGGGCAAAGGAATACATTGAGCCTTTGGTCAAATTTTCAAAAGAAGCCAGGGGATCAAACCCTAAAAGCAAAGATCCGGTGAACATGGTTGTCAGGATGGTTAGTAGAAACATAAAAACCGGGGTGATGAGCTGATTGGCTGATGCTGAAGGTGTGCCCCGAAAAACTTTCAACAGAATTTTCTCACCGCTTTTCTCAACCCTTGTAATAATTCCATTCTCCAAAAGCTGGTCGCGCAGCCTGTTTAATTGATCATCCTGTAAAAGAGAAGATTTTTGAGTGAATGTTGGTGTATCATAGACTGAACTCAACCGCCGATATTTCATTTTCGACCCGACAATTAATTTGGTTCGGGTCAGTAATTCTTTAAGACTCAATTTTCAGTTTTACCATTTTTATTTTGAATTTCGCCGGTCATCGGCACAAAGCGAACCGGAAGAACACTTTCCATCGACAACCCTGTTTCTGTTTTATGAACAAGAACCAGTTCCTGTTCATATTCACCTACCGGAAGTATCATTTTACCACCAAGTTTAAGCTGATCAAGCAGGGGTTGTGGAATTTTGGGCGGCGCAGCGGTGATAATAATCGCATCGAATGGAGCTTTTTCAGGCCAGCCTCTATAGCCATCCCCGGTTTTAACCAGAACATTCAGGAAGCCTAATTGTTTCAACCGGTCTGCAGCAAGAAGTGCCAGTTCGGGAATGATTTCTATCGTAAAAACCGAGTCGGCAAGGGTTGAAAGTATGGCTGCCTGATAGCCTGAACCGGTTCCGACTTCGAGCACCCTGTCCGTTACCGACAGATTTAGCTGTTCGGTCATAAAGGCGACGATGTACGGCTGGCTTATAGTCTGATTAAATCCGATCCGGCGCGGTTCATCGAGATAGGCATAGGGCATTTCTTCTTCCGGAACAAACAAATGCCGGGGTACTTCATTCATGGCCTTCAGAACTCCGCTGTTCTTAATGCCGCGGGTGACCAATTGCGAGGCCACCATTCTCTCCCGATTCATTCTGTACTCTGATTCCTGATGTTTTGGCGAATTTTTATCATGACAGGCCCAGACCAGAAAAAATATTAATCCAATGTAGAACTGTTTCATTAATTTGTGTATTTGTTTATATAAATTTTGAAAGTCGTTCCAACCCCGGTTTCTGATTCTACTTCAATTCTCCCGCCGTGATCATCGATGACCTTTTTTACAATAGCCAGACCCAAACCGGTTCCTTCCTTTTTTCCACTTGTTACAAAAGATTCAAAGAGTTTGCCACGGATTTCAACGGGAATACCTTTTCCGGAATCACTTAACAGGAATTCAACCATATCTCCGTTATCATTGGCGATAATAGAAAATACCCCACCCGGCGACATGGCTTCCAGAGAATTTTTCATTATGTTCATAAATACTCTGAATATTTTATCATGATCCACATAAATCATCGTCGCCACGTTACATTGGGAAATAAATTTATAACCTTTTTTCAGTATTTCATTTTCAAAAGTTTTGCTAAAATTCTTTATCAGTTGGTCAACCGGGACTTTCACCGGAAGTATGGTTGATTTGCCTTTTGAAAAATCAAGAATATCCTTGGTCATATTAGTCAGTAAGCTTATCTGATTTCGTATAATTCCGGAAAATTCATCTTTTAATTCGGGATCTGACTCATCTTTAAGTAAATCTACAAAGCCATTGATATTATTGATCGGAGTACGGATATCATGAACAATATTACTCATCAGGTTACCGATGGCCGCCAAACGATCCGCTTTCACTTTCTGGTCACGAAGCTGGAATTGTTCTATAGTCCGTGAAATTTGCCGGCTGATTGATTCGACAAGCAGTTCATCTTCCCGGCGGAAGAAGTCATCCTTTTTATTTTTATTGATTAATATCAGAAAACCTATAATCTGACCCTCTGAGCGCAGGGGCAAGGCGAGGATATCATTAATTTCAATTCCAAATTTGGACTGGAAAATTGAGATATTATCTGTTACTCCATGCTGCTGGTGTAGGTTTTGAATTTCTCCACTTCGTAAAACATCTGAAACCATTTCGTCTTGTAAAATTTCAGCACTATCATCGTTTTGATTTATGGCAATATTTCTCGAGACCACTTCTTTGATCCGTGAATCTTCAGTTAAGGCAATCAGCCCGGCCTGAACATCGATTGTATCGGTAATTTTATTTATCAGCAACCCGAGTAATTCGTGCGCATCATAGGCCTGGGTAATTTCTTTTTCGATATCAAATAGTAGCTGTATTTCGGCTGCTTTCTTTTCGATCTCGGAATATAATCTCGAGTTTATGATAGCGATGGCAACCTGTGAAGCCAGACTGTTCAGCATATCTTCATCGGCGCTGGTAAAAGCACCATCTTTTTTATTCAAAATCTGCAGTACACCGATAATGTTCGGTGTCTGTTTTTGATTGCGTTGCGGTTCAAAGATTGGCATACATAAAATACTGCGGGTTCTGTAGCCGGTTTTTTTATCTGTTTCAGGACTAAACCTGGAATCTTTATAGGCATCTGGAATATTGATTGTTGCTCCTGTTTTAGCAACATTCCCGGCAATCCCCTTACCAACCGGCAGACGGATTTCTGTTATTTCGGCTTTTTGGGCAATCTTCGACCAAAGCTCGCCGCGCTCACTGTCAACAATATAAAATGTGCTTCTTTCGGCGTTCATCAGACGGGTAACTTCATCCATAATTATTATCAGGAGGCGATCCAGATTTAATTCGGAACTCAAACGCTTTCCGATCTCCTGGATCGAATTCATCTGAACTTCTTTAAGCCGGAGTTTTTGTTCCAATATTTGAATCTGATCCTGAGCGGAATTGACTACATCTTCCATAATAATTCCAAAGGTGATTTATTTTAGAATATATTTATAATAGCGTGAAAAGCAAAGATGGTTTATATATAGAAAAGCCGGGTTTTACCCGGCCTAAGATTTATGCACTAAAGGAGGATAATGCTCTGTCTACCGTTTCAAAAGTACTAAAAACCTTTATCAACTGTGTAATCATTAACAAGCTCTCTACTTTTTCTGTGACCCTGGCCAGAACCAGTTTGCCATTGGCATTACTCAGACTGGTCATGCAAGCCATCAGTACACCCATGCCAGAGCTGTTCATCCACTTTACTTCACCCAGATCAATAACAACATTAAGAATACCATCATTGATCAAACCACGAACATGATCCTGAAGAGCTGTTGTTTCCGGACCACCCATCATCTTGCCGGAAAGCGCCAACACCGCAACATGATTCTCTATTTTCTCTTTGATCTTCATCGATACTCCTATAGATATTCTGTGGGTTTATAATCAGATTAAAAGTACAAGTTTCATTTTAAGCAGTCAACCTATAAAATCTCCGGCTCCTCTTCTGATTCGAGCACTGGTATCTGTTCAGGAATGAGGTCTATTTCTGGCATAATTGCCTTAACTTTTCCACTGATATATTCTTCCTGGGCAATGACTGTCGGATTAATTTCTCTTTCGAATTTGATATCTTTCAGAAGTTCACGATCATACAGATCTGCATCATCATATAAATCCACATCATCAAGATATTCAGTTTCCTTTTTTTCATCAATCCGTTTCGCATTGATCTGCCGGGCGCGGGCTGAAATCAGAAGACAAATTTCATAAATATTAGAGCTGTATTTTTTCAGTTCATTCATATCGACTGTTTGAATGGCCATGGATCCCCCTGATTAATTAAAAAGCCGGAAAATATAATTTATCAGATCATGTTAGTCAATAAGTCAACGATAATGATTTTGGTAAAAATTGATTTTTTACATTGATTGTTTTGTTCAGATAAACTAATTTTAGCTAAAATTTTTTCATGCCACAAAGGAGGTTTTATGTCAGAAAATAATGGGTATAATATTTTTAAAGGCTTTGTTCTGGGCAGTATCTTCGGAGCTGTGATCGGCCTTTTGATTGCACCAAAAAGCGGCCGCGAATTAAGAAGTGAAATTCTCGAGGAAAGTGATGAGTTATTAGATAAAGCAAAAGCTGAACTCGAGAAAATAAAAAATGAGGTATCCGATCTTCGTCAGAGGATTTCCAAATCGATGGGTAAAGGAAAAATGTCCTTTGATGAAGCCCAGACAATGGAAGAAAGAGATTTCGAAGCCCAGGTAAACTCGATGGAAGAAGAAATTCCTCAGCCTAAAAAATCTAAAAAAGCCTGATTTGAATAATCTTACAGAAAGAACAAAATGATTTGGGAAATAGCATTTATTGTATTTTTATTAGCTCTCACTGTGGTTGTAATTTTGTTGGTACCGGTAATCCTGGATATAAGGGTAGCTATAAGAAATCTTAACAAATCAATTCTTGCAGTAAACAAAGAATTGCCTGAGATTTTATCCAATACTCAAAAAATATCAGCATCCTTAAGTAAATCGACAGAGCAAATTGAGAAAACAATTACGGATATTGCAGAGATCGAGCAGATCATAAGCAGTGAAATTAAAAAACCGCTGTTAGGTATAGCTCACGGAATTACCTTTCTGAAGCAATTCGCAGAAAAATTATTTCCCGGAAAAAGTAAAAAGAAATAGACAAATTTAGCCTGCCCAAAGCAGGCTTTTTTGTTTTTGCTTCAGGGAAACCCCACGGGAAGAATGTATATGAATTCACAGGAGTGCATAAATGAGTAATAAATATGGACAAAAAATTTGGAAAGATGGAAAATTTATCGAGTGGGAACAAGCAACTATTCACTCGCTTGCTCATGTTGTTCAATATGGAAGTTGCGTATTTGAAGGTATCCGCACCTATAACACTGATAAAGGATTAGCTGTTTTTCGGCTAAAGGAACACCTGCAACGCTTGTTGAACTCGGCAAAAATATACCGGATGGATACGGAATATTCACTGCAGGATATGATTGATGCCTCACTTGAAACCATCAGAGTGAATAATTTTGGTGCCTGTTATATCCGCCCCTATATCATCCGGGGCTATGGCGCTTTCGGCGTAAATCCACTAAACAACCCGATTGAAACTTATGTTGCTATATGGGAATGGGGTAAATACCTGGGACCCGAGGCTTTGGAGAACGGGGTTGATGTCTGTGTCTCATCGTGGACAAGAATGGCGCCCAACACATTGCCAACACTGGCCAAGGCCGGCGCTAATTATATGAACTCTCAACTGATTAAAATGGAAGCAATCCGCTATGGTTTTGATGAAGGAATTGCTTTGGATTTCCTCGGTTATGTTGCCGAAGGCAGTGGTGAAAACCTGTTTCTGGTCACAGATAATGTAATATATACTCCGTCCCTGACCAATGGCGTTCTGCCCGGGATTACCAGGGATGCGGTAATTTACCTTCTGAAAAAGATGGGTTATGAAGTCCGGGAAACCGGTATTCCGAGAGAGCGGCTGTACCTGGCTGACGAGCTGTTTTTTACCGGAACAGCTGCTGAAATTACGCCCATCCGTTCTGTCGATAAAATAACCGTTGGCAATGGCAAATGCGGTCCGGTTACCCAAAAAGTACAGGATGCTTTCTTTGGCATCTTCGAAGGCAAAACCGAGGTTCCGGCCGATTGGCTGACGATTGTATAATAAACTATAAAAAAGCCGGTTAAACCCGGCTTTTTTATTTAAGAAATCTCCCGAACGCCAAGCCCCGGTCGGTCCGGGAACTGAAACTGACCATCCTTAACACCAACCCCGCTGTACGGATCGTTATTGATAAGCAGGTTTCCATCAAGATCAGCCCAATCGACAAAGGGTGATAAATGGGCAGCGGCACTGATCGCCACCGAACTTTCAATCATACAACCGAGCATTATTTTTAAATTAAGCGCCCTGGCCATATGAATCATTCTCAAAGCCTCAAGTAAACCGCCCGACTTCATCAGTTTAATATTGATGCCATGATAGGCCTCAGCCAGTTTTGGAATATCGGCAGCACTTTTAACAGCTTCATCTGCAATGACCGGCATCGGCGATCTCTCCTTCAGCCAGGCTGTTTCTTTGAGCATGTCCGACGGTAAAGGCTGTTCGATGAATTCTACATTTCGTGTGGCCAGCCAGTTAATTTTTTCCAATGCTTCTTCTTTTGTCTTCCAACCCTCATTGGCATCGACACGGATTGGTTTGTCGGTCACACTGCGCACTGCGTCGATAATTTCCTCATCATTGGCACGGCCAACTTTTATTTTAAGAAGGGGATATTTTTCAGCTTCACGGACTTTCTGTTTAATCACTTCGACCGTATCAATTCCGATGCTGAATGAAGTACGGGGAGCCTGGCCCGGATTTAGTCCCCATAATTTGTAAAGCGGCTGCCCAAACGCATTGCCTATCCAATCCATTACAGCCAAATCGACTGCTGCTTTAGCACAACTCTGGCCAGTGATGGAGACATCTAAAAAATTCTTTATTTCCTGATAATGGTAGAAATTCATTTTACTTAATTGCGGAATAATGTCATTGATTTTTTGGGTGGTTAAGTCGGCATCCTCGCCATATCGGACATTTGGCGCAGCTTCACCTATACCGGTTATGCCGTCCTTTTCAATTTTCACAAAAACATTATCTTTATAGTCGCTGGAATTACGCGAAATAGTCCAGGTATGGGCCAGATTCAGCCGCCTGGTTTTGACTTCAATCATACAAGCTCCTTTTCCTGCCGGTTGTGATTTGGCCTGAAAAACCCAGGCCGGGGTCAAGGCCATCCCGGCAATTCCGGCCGTGGATAGTTGGATAAATTGTTTCCGGTTCATCATTTTTCAATTCCTGATAATTCGTTTGACTGATTTAAGTGTTTTTAAACGATAGGGAGAAAAATTAACAGCTGTCGAATCCAGGCTGTTCAGGCGGACATCATCCGTCTGGTGAATAAAATCTGCACCACCCAGACTTAAGGCGACATGAGTTATCCGTTCACCGCTGCCGAAAAATAACAAATCCCCGGCCTTGATTTTAGTGAAGCCCGAATCAATTCCGACCGGTTCACCGACCAGGGCCTGCTGCCTGGCATCGCGGGGTAAATAAATGCCGGCATTTTCAAATACATTCTGGACAAAGCCTGAACAATCGTTCGCTTTGCTTGAATTTCCACCCCAAAGATAGGGAACACCGGTCATGGAGCGGGCACAGGAAATTACTTTGTGCAGTTGGTTTTGAGCAGTCATTGCCAACGACGGGTCCTCAACCTGATCTGTTTCTAAAAATCCCCGACGGCCGTCCGGCAATTGAACTTCCGTCCATTCCTTATTCTGCTTATTGATGGCCAGGGTCATATTAAGAACCAGATCAGAGACAGGCCATGATTTCTTATCCGGACTTTGATAAATCCAGCCAGGATTGGCTTTTACCCAACCTTTCGGCAAGTCCCTCCAAACACTGAACTGAATCGATGATGAAAAAACCAGGCGTGTACTGATTACCCAGCCGGTGTATTGATAGGAAGTCTGAATCAGGCTCCATTCTCCTTTTCGATCAAGAATACGCAACAGGTCACCCATAATTGCCTGGTCAACAATTTCCGCCGCGTTGGCTGGCATTCGCCTGATGGGAAGAACACTGACATTGACATAGGCTGCGGTGTCAACAGACAGCTCTGGATTGGGAAGTTTTGAAATATGAACATTGCCAATGCTAAAATTGTGCTGCTGACTGAAATAGTTCGCAACTTCCTGCCAGGCCTTCTCATTCAAAACTGATCCTTCGGCCAGCCATTCCCCGTCTTCTTTTCTCACTTCTATCTCGAAAAAATCCAGACTCCTATCGGTAATGTGTTTATCACGGATTCCTTCCAGTTCAGATTTTACCAAACTCTGAAACTCAGCGTCATTCCGGCAGGATAAAAAGAGTGAAGCAGATAGAAAAAAAATGAAAAAATAATATTTCATAGTTGCCGCCTTAGTTAATTAGTCAATTTAGTTTACAAACAACTATCGGGCAATTTAGAATTCAGATTTATCTGGCCTGTGGAGAATTTTAATCAGATGAGACTAATGATGCCCATCATACGACCACTGTTTTCCGCATCACGGCGGTAGGAGTAAAATAGAGCCTGCTCGGTAAAAGTACAGGCGCCGTCCGTTTCGATATGATCCACAGAAACACCGGCCCGGCGAATCTGATCATAAATAGCGCTAAGCAGGTCAAGACGGAAATGATTTGGACCATCTTTCTGCAGATAAGCAGGATCAAAAAAGGCTGCTGTCTGATGATCGACCTGGTAATTTTCCTGGCAAATGCCCGGGCCAATGGCAACCAGAATTTCATTAGCGGTAATTCCGGTCGCTGTTTCAATCTGCCGGATGGTCTTGCCGCAGATGTTGGCGGCTGTTCCACGCCATCCGGAATGAACCACGGCACAAACCCTGGCTTGAATATCAGCAATAAAAACCGGATAACAATCAGCGGTCTGGATGGTCAGGAACAGGTTGCGGCACGTAGTAAAAACCGCATCTGTCTTTGGTAAAACTCCCGGCTCAAAGGCCTCAGTAATCCGATCACCATGAACCTGCTCCGGGAAGACCAGCCGGTCAGCCGGGACATTATTCTCGGTATAAAATAAACTCCGGTTCTGAAGGATGTCGGCAGGATTATCTTTTGTATGCAGGCCGAGATTAAGACCTTTAAAAGCTCCGCTGCTGTTCCCGCCGGATCGGGTGCTGAATACCTGGTAAAGGCCTGGAATCTGTGAGAAAATATGGTAGCGCCGGGCTGACATAAACTGCTGTCTAATTCATTGGAATAAGAACACCGTTCTGATATTTCAGAAGCCGGGCAGAATTATTAAACCGCTTTTCACCAATATTAAAGTCTTTGCCAATGCCACGGAACTCGGGTGCTGCGGTCAGGCTCGAACTGACATTGACCCGGTTAACTGAAGACTGGGCGGAAAAAGCCCGCAGTACAAAGCGGAAGGCATCATAACCGACCAGTTCATATTGACCGGGTGTTTTCTGGTAGGCAGTCCTGAATTTATTGCGGAATTCGATATAATCCCGGCTTTCCTCATTCAGATAGACGTCGGTTACAAATACCAAACCATTGATATAGTTTTTATTTTTTCTTAGCGCATTCAGATCATACCAGTCGCTGTTGCCCAGGAGATGGGTCTGTAAATTATGATAGGCAAACTGGGCGGCCATTACCTCGACATCCTGTTTGTAAACCGGAAGGAACACGGCATCAAAGGCCTTCAAAGGCACATCGGCGGAATCTATTTTGGTTTTCGAGTGCAAGGCTTTATCCACTTCGTTGCGCTGATGCAAAAGGTAGCGCCTGTCAATTTCCTGATCTTTCAATTCCGGCTCGCCGGCTAAAACAGAATCACGGAATGATATCTTTAATCCATCCCGCTTTAAACGCATAAACTGGGTGCTGAAATTTTTTTCCCCCGGATAATACCATTGCTGGACCGGCACTTCACCGCCAAGTTTTTGGTGGGCCTCAACAAATTCTCTGACATAGCGGGTGAAATAAGGTTCAACCGGGGCCAGAGTCGCTATTCTCCGGGACTGGAATGCTTCGTTTGCATAGGTTGCCAGGTATTGCGCCAAAACTTTGACAGGTGTTGATAATTGGATAACATTTTCCGATAACAAGGTCAGATCATCACTGGTTGCGGTCGGTGTAATCAGCGGTAAATTTTCATAACCGGCAACTACAGCGCAGGCTGCAGCCACCTCATTTTCAACGGCGCCAAAAACCGCCGCCACCGAAGGGTCTGCAGACAGTTTTTTCATAATCTGGATAGCCATAAAGAGATCAGATTGGTAATCAAACAGGGTCAGTTCAATTTTTATCCGGGAAGATTCTTCCTTAAAGGCCAGCCGGACACCGTCGGCGATAGCATTGCCGATTTCAGCCTGTTCACCGCTCAGTGGTAAAAGAAGGGCAATTTTTGCCGGTTGTACTGCATCTATTGACGAACCGGCCAGCTTTTCGGCGATGAATTGCTGATAGGGCCCATCGGGATTGAGAGTCTGGGCCGAACGGTAATATTCTCTGGCCTGGGCATTCATACCCTGCTTTTCCAGTTTAACAGCCAGATAATAGGCATAGAGATAAGCCTCGAGAGGGGAGTTGGCTGGTGAAATCATCTGTTTCAGTTCAACTGCTGAAATTCTATGCTGCAGAGACTGCCCGGCCAGGCTCATAGATTTGTCATATAACTGACGTGAATTGGGACCGGCTGCGGACTGTGCGGCCATTAACCAGGATGAAACGGCCTGACTTAGCTGACCATTGCGATAAGCCGTATGACCGCGGACATAATAAACATCATCAATATATTGACTGTTCGGGTAGCGTTCGATAAACCAGGTACATCCATCACCGGCCCGCTTATAATCTCCTAATTTGTACCGGCTTTTAATCAGCATCAAAACCTGGGCGGTCAATTGCGGATTCTGAGGGGCAAGCTGAATCTGCTTGTTAAAAAAAACTTCAGCCTCGCTGTACTTCCCGCTTTGGTAGAGTTTTACCCCCTGCTGAAAGTTTTGTCGCCCGGCAGCCGCATCCGGCTGGGCCAAAATCAGCACCGGCCAGAGGAGAAGAAGAACAAACAAACGGAGCATTTTAGCTGTCATCTTTACTCAACGGTTACACTTTTAGCCAAATTTCTGGGTTGATCCACATCGCAGCCGCGGAGAACAGCCACATGATAAGCCAGTAACTGCAGCGGAATAACCGAGAGCAGCGGAACCAGCGGCTGCAGGGTTTGCGGGATGTAGATCACTTCCTCGGCATGCTTTTTAATCTCATCATCACCTTCGCTGGCAATCACAATCACCCGGCCTTTGCGGGCTTTTACTTCCTGAATATTGCTGATCACCTTATCATAAATTACATCCTGCGTGGCTACGAAAATGACCGGCATGTTCTGATCAATAAGGGCGATCGGACCGTGTTTCATTTCGGCCGCCGGATAACCTTCAGCATGGATATAGGAAATTTCCTTGAGCTTTAAAGCACCTTCCAGGGCGACCGGAAAATTATAACCACGGCCGAGGTAAATAAAATTACGCTCATCTTTAAACCGGGCGGCCAGTTCCCGGATATGATCGTTCTGATCGAGAATGCTTTGCACTTTGTCCGGTATTTTCAGCAATTCGGTTATAATCTGTTTGCCCTGCACCACCGACATGTGCTTGCGCCGGGCCAGCATCAGGGTCAGCAGAACAAGAACCGTGACCTGAGAAGTAAAAGCCTTGGTACTGGCTACGCCAATTTCCGGTCCGGCGTGGAGATAAACCCCGGCCCGTGTTTCCCGGGCGATGGTTGATCCGACGGCATTGACCAAACCTAAAACCAGTGCGCCTTTCTGCTTGCCTTCACGCAGGGCAGCCAGGGTATCGGCCGTTTCTCCGGACTGGGAAATGGCGACCACTACTTCATCCTTGCCGATAACCGGGTTGCGGTAACGGAATTCGGAGGCATATTCGACTTCAACCGGAATCCGGCAGAATTCCTCAATCAGGTATTCACCAATCAGGGCAGCGTGCCAGGAAGTACCGGAGGCGGTGAAAACGATTTTACTGGCCTCGGCCAGTTCATCAGCTATCTCATCCAAACCGCCCAGCCGGACCAGGCCTTCGTCGCGCAGCACCCGGCCCCGGATGGCATCCATAATGGTCCGCGGCTGTTCAAAAATTTCCTTGAGCATAAAATGGTCAAAGCCGCCTTTTTCAATATCCTCCACATTAAAGGCCACCTTCTCCACTATCTTTTCAATCGGTTTGTTATGAATGGTTTTGGTAATAACCCCGGAGGCCGAGATGATGGCCATTTCATCATCCTCAAGATAGAAGACATCACGGGTGTGCTGAACCAGCGGACTGACATCCGAACCGACAAAATATTCATCCGTGCCCATACCAATAACAATCGGACTGCCTTTGCGGGCGACAAATATTTTATCGGGTTCATATTTGGTTATCACTGCCAGGCCGTAGGTGCCTTCCAGTTCCCGCAGGGCATTGCGGAACGCTTCCTCAAAATTACCATCATATAATTCATCAATCAGGTGGGCGATAATTTCCGTGTCGGTTTCGGAGCGGAAGGTATGACCTTTCTTTTTCAGGGCTTGCTTCAGAACAGCATAGTTTTCAATAATACCGTTGTGGATCAGAGCGATATTGCCCTTATCATCGGTATGGGGATGAGCGTTAATCTGGTTCGGTTCGCCGTGTGTTGCCCAGCGCGTATGTCCGATGCCGATCGTTCCCTTCAGGGGGATTTCGGAAACCGCTTCAACCAGATTGCGGATCTTGCCGACTTCCTTGACGATTTTAATACCACCGCCATTCATAATGGCCACACCGGCTGAATCGTAACCGCGGTATTCCAGCCGTTTTAATCCGTTGAGCAGCAGGCCTACTGCTTCTTTATGACCTAAATATCCTACAATACCGCACATAATTTTCTCTCCTTGATTATTCCCATTCGATGGTTGCCGGGGGTTTTGAACTTACATCATAGACTACTCGGTTTACACCCCGGACTTCATTAATGATCCGGTTGGAAATTCTTGCCAGAATTTCGTAAGGCATATCAAACCAGTGCGCGGTCATGCCGTCGGTACTGGTTACGGCGCGCAGGGCGATAACCTGCTCATACGTCCGTTGATCACCCATTACACCAACCGTGTGAACCGGAATCAGCACGGCAAAAGCCTGCCAGATTGAAGAGTAAAGACCAGCTTTCCATATTTCATCGATATAAATGGCATCGGCGTCTTGCAGCAGTTGAACCCGTTCCGGTGTGGCCTCACCCAAAATCCGGATGGCCAGACCCGGTCCCGGGAAAGGATGACGCCCGACAATGGTTTCGGGAATACCCAGCATCCGGCCGGCTTCACGCACTTCGTCTTTAAAAAGCTCACGCAGGGGTTCAATCAGTTTAAAATTCAGCTTTTCCGGTAAGCCGCCCACATTATGATGGGACTTGATTGTGGCGGCCGGCCCTTTAAAGGAAACACTCTCGATAACATCAGGATAAAGCGTGCCCTGGGCCAGGAAATCAAATTGCCCCAGTTTCCGGGCTTCGGTTTCAAAGACCCGGATAAACTCGGCGCCAATTTTTTTCCGCTTCTCTTCAGGATCAGAAACGCCGGCTAATATACTGTAGAAGGATTGGCTGCAGTTGACCGTGGTCAAGTTGATATGAAAATGATTTTTGAAGACCCGCTCTACCTCGGCTGCCTCATTTTTACGCAGGTAACCGGTGTCAATGAAAACGCAATGCAACTGATCGCCGATGGCTTTGTGCAGCAGAGCCGCCACCACGCTGGAATCAACACCGCCGCTAAGGGCGCACAGAACCTGGCGCTTGCCCACCGTCTCCCGCACCTGGCGGATACTTTGCCCGATAAAAGATTCGGCATTCCAGTCACCCCGGCAACCGCAAATTCCAAATAAAAAGTTTTTGAAGATCTGACCACCGTAATCGGTATGGGCAACCTCGGGATGAAACTGTACACCGTACCAGGCTTTTGATTTATGGCGCACCGCGGCCAGCGGGGCATTTTCTGTTTCGGCAATGATTTCAAAATCTGCAGGCAGGTCCAGTACTTTATCACCGTGGCTCATCCAGACATTGCTTGCTTCGGGCAGATCGGTCAGCAATAGATTTGGCCGGACTACCTTCAGGAAAGCCGGACCGTATTCTTTTTTCTGCGCCTGAACCACCTGACCGCCGGAGATAAAGGTCAAAAGCTGCAAACCATAACAGATGCCAAGTACCGGTATGCCGGAAGGAAGCACAGCAGCGGTTATTTTCGGGGCATTTTCCTCATAAACAGAAGAGGGACCTCCGGAAAGAACGATACCCTTCAGATTGCGGTGAACATACAATTTCAGGTCAACATTAAAAGGCTGTATCTCTGAAAAAACCCCCGCTTCCCGGATCCGGCGGGCAATAAGCTGGGTGTATTGACTCCCAAAATCCAGAATCAGAATGGTTTCTGTAGCCGGGTCTATTCCTGCAGACTGAAATCCCACGTTTTTAACTCTCCTAAAAATGATTCATCGGTCAGGGCATAACGGATAGGTGTGATTGACACTTTATTTTCCAGCACGGCCCGGTCGTCCAGATCCGGCTCTTCATCCAGTATCATGCGCTTGCCGGTCAGCCAGTAATAGGTTCGGCGGTTCGGGTCAACCCGTTTATCAAATGCTTCCTCGTATCGGCCGCGTCCCTGCCGGGTAATTTGTATTCCGGCAACTTCTTCCGGGCTGACCGCCGGAACATTGACATTGAGCAGGGTGCCCTCCGGCAAACCACGTTGCAGAACCTCTCCGGCTACCCGCCGGGCAATTCCGGCTGCAAAGCTGAAATCGGACGAGTGGAAGGAAGCCAGGGAAACGGCAATCGAAGCAATGCCCATAATGGTACCTTCCGCAGCAGCGGAAACCGTGCCCGAATAGATAATATTGGTGGCCGTGTTCGGCCCGAGGTTGATGCCGCTGACCACAAGGTCTGGCCGGACCGGCATCAGGCAGCGCGAACCCAATTTTACACAATCGGCTGGTGTGCCATTGACGGCATAGCCGAAAAAGCGATTGTCTTTGCTGATTTCCTGTACCCGAAGCGGATCAGAGATGGTGATGGCATGGCCGACGGCACTTTTTTCGCTCAGCGGTGCAACCACTGTGATATCACCAAGACCAGTCAGGGCAGAAACCAGAGCGGCAAGACCCGGCGCAAAAATTCCGTCGTCGTTGGTAATTAAGATTTGTTTATTGCCCAAAACCGTGACCTAATTTTTGGATTGGAAAAACTCAATCAGGTTGGCAATGCGCTGCTTGAGTTCGTGGCGGTGAACAATCATGTCCAGAAAGCCATGATCCAGCAGGAATTCGGAGCGCTGGAAACCGGCCGGTAAATCCTGGCCGATGGTCTGTTTGATAACCCGCGGACCGGCAAAGCCGATCAGGGCACCCGGTTCGGCAATCTGAATATCACCGAGCATGGCGTAACTGGCGGTTGTTCCACCGGTGGTCGGATTGGTCAGCAGGGAGATAAAGGGTTGACCGGTTTTGGCAAACTGGGTTAGACGGGCGCTGGTTTTGGCCAGCTGCATCAGGCTGAGCACACCTTCGTGCATACGGGCGCCGCCGCTGGAAGAAAGGATAATCAAAGGTAATTTTTCTTTGGTCGCCTTTTGAATGGCCCGGGAAATTTTCTCGCCAACCACCGAACCCATGCTGCCGCCCATAAACCGGAAATCCATCAGCGCAAAAACCACTTTGTGCTGTTCGAGCAGACCGGTTCCGGTGATCACCGCATCGTTAAAACCGATTTTCTTTACGGTTAAGGCATACTTTTCACTGTATTTTTTATAATCGGTAAAATTAAGCGGGTCGGCCGATTTGATATTGGCATTAAATTCCTGCCAGGTTCCTTCATCGGTCAGCAGTTTAATATAGGTGTCGCTGCCAATCCGGAAATGGTAATCGCATTTCGGGCAAACATGATAGCGTTTATCCAGTTCTTTGCGATAGATGATTTCGCCGCAGTTTTCGCATTTTACCCACAGACCATCGGGCAGCTCTTTTTTATTTTGCGCCTGCAGGGAGGGTTTGCTTCGTTTAAACCAGTCCATACTCACCTCTTTGCTAAAGGGTCATATTTTTAACCATAACCAGGGCATCGGAGCCGTCGTTGTAATAAGCCCGGCGTTCCATCAATGCGCTGAATCCGAATTGTTCATAGAGCCGGATAGCCGGGGAATTTGTTTTTTTTACCTCCAGATAAGCCGACTCCGCTTCCGGGAAGTGTGCTAAAATAAACCGGATCAGCTCTTTTCCCAAACCTTTCCTGCGGAAGGCCGAACCGATACCGACATTGCCGATATGCAGCTCACCTGCATAAAACCAGACCACAATATAACCGGCAATAACTTCATTATCGGTCAGTACAAAACAATGGGCGTGTTTTTTTAACTCAACCTCTTCTCGGAAGCTCTCCCGGGTCCAGATATCATAATCATAAATTTCCGATTCAATTTGTGCGACTTCGTCCAGATCACTGCTGGCCATGGGCCGGATGGTAACCATCAGTAAACTCCGGAAAAGGGACGGATATAAAGCGGTTCGATAACAGCCGGATCGCTGCCGCCTTCATTTTCAAAAATCCGCCGGCCGATCCGACCCAGGGCAGCGGCGCTGTAATGGATATTTTCCACAAGACGTATGCGGCGCATCTCAAAAACCAGTTTTTCCTTTTCAGAAATCTGCACCCCGGCCGGGCAAATGAGGACGGCAGATTCGGGAAGTTCCGCCGCCAGATCTCCGGTTTTAACCAGGCGATGCTCCTTTACCCCGTAATAGCCGGCCGCAGTGCGGAATAATTCAGTGAGATAATATTCGCTGCGCCGGGCATCGATAATGGTAAAAAGCCGGGCATCGGTCAAACCGGACTGGCCGGCCAGCAACTGGGCATTGGAAACACCGCTGACCGGCAGACCAAGGCTGAAACATAAACCCTGAACATAGCTCAAACCAATGCGCAGACCGGTGAATGAACCGGGTCCCAAGGCTACCACGACCTGTTTCAGATCGGCCAGAGTCATTGCGCTGTATCCGGGGATGGTATTCAAAAATTGAAAAGCCCGGCTGACCATCGGGCTGAGAATAGCAGCATGCTGCAGGGGTAGTTCATGGCTGTATTCAACCAGAGTTTTGTCGTTTTGGAGCAGGGCGACGCTGCACAGATCGGACGAGGTTTCAACGGCTAAAATCATAATTTTTGATACACCTTGAAAAGACGGGTTTCTCCGGACAGTTCAATCCTGACCAGGAAATAGGATTCGAGAAAGGGCTGCAGGCGGGCCGGCCATTCAATAAAGGTGAAGCCCGGGCCGGCGATCAGATCTTCCCAGCCCAGCTGATCAAGCTCTTCATTTTTTTCAATCCGGTACAGATCGAGATGATTGACCGGAACGGGACCCGGATACTGCTGAACAATGGCGAAAGTCGGACTGGTGGCGCGGGTACTGGTTTTTAATAGCTGGCAGATTTCCTTAACCAGGAAGGTTTTCCCGGCGCCCAGGGTGCCTTCGAGCAAAACGACTGCACTTTGCGGAAGACGCGATAGAAGCAGAACGGCAAATTCGGCACTTTCAGCCGTAGAGTTACTGGTAAAATCAAATAATTCACGAAGCATAAGGGGTGTCAAGTTAAAGGAAGCGGCAGATTAAAACAAGATTCGGCAGTTCTCCCCTTTTGATATGTCAATCAAAAAGGAAAAAGATAGCAACTGCTTCCTGAATGGTATTTTTCTTCTGTGTAAAATTGTCCATAATTTTAATCCT
>DYOS01000128.1 GCA_020720405.1 Caldithrix sp.
TGCTGCACATAAACTTTAAGATTTCTCCTCTCCCGCCTGGGCGGGATCGTTCGAAATGACGAACTGAGGGCGTTCTTCAATTCCCGGTTCCGTTCTTCTTTAATCTTTAATCTTTAATCTTTCTTCCCTTCAGCCTCTTATCCAGCACGCGCCGTACTTCTTCGGCCAATGTCTGCTGTGAATACGGCTTCTGCAGGAAGTTCACTCCGGCTTCCAGCGCTCCACCCTCGACAATATGGTTATCCGTATAGCCCGAAGCGAACAGAATTCCGGTTTCCGGGAATGCAGCCCGGATCCGGTCGGCCAGTTCACGGCCATTCATCTCGGGCATAATCAGATCGGTGATCAGCAGATCGATGTGCAGTTGTTCTTTCATGATCAGGTTCAAGGCCGATTCGCCATCGCCGGCCTGATGCACCGTATAGCCGAGCTGTTGCAGGGAGGCTGCCGCAAATTTTCTGACTTCAGCATCATCCTCCACCAGAAGAATAGTTTCGTCACCGGTATAATCACTGTCCCGCTTATCATCTTTTACAGCTTTACCCGTTTCCTGCGTTACCGGCCAGAATATTTTAAAGGTCGAACCCTGTCCCGGTTCGGAGTAAACGTAAATACTGCCCTGGTTTTGTTTAACAATACCGTAAACCATAGCCAGACCAAGCCCGGTGCCTTTATCCTTTGCTTTGGTCGTAAAAAAAGGCTCAAAAATCCGTTGTTTGGTCTGCTCATCCATGCCGATGCCGTTATCGGATATGGAAAGATAAATCACATCTCCCGGCTTGCTGCCCAAATGCGATTCAGTGTAAGACTCATCCAGTACCGAGACACCGGTTTCAATGGTAATCCGTTTTTTAAACCCCGGTTTATCCATAGCCTGAACCGCATCGCGGGCATTAACCACCAGATTGGTCAGTATTTGTTCGATCTGGGCCGAGTCGGCCTTGATCCGCGGCAGACGCTCAGCCAATATCGTATCCATGCGGATATCTTCGCTGATCAGCCGGCGGAGCAGTTTTTCCATGGCTGAAATAACATGGTTCAGGTCCACAATTTCCGGCTTATAGATCTGTTTGCGGCTAAAGGCCAGCAGCTGCCGGGTCAGATTGCCGGCTTTTCGTCCGGCCAGCAGAATGGAAGACATGTGGTTATGGAACGGATCCTCTTCTTTCATTTTAGCCAGAGCCAGATCGGCATAGCCGGTAATCACCGTCAACAGATTGTTGAAATCATGGGCTACACCGCCGGCCAGGGTACCGATGGCTTCCATTTTCTGAGCCTGGTGTAATTGCTGTTCAAGCTGCAATTCGTGGCTGACATCCCGGGAAATTTTACAGAAGTTTATAATCTGCCCAGCTTCATTCTTAATCGGGAAAATGACCGCATCTTCCGTAAATTCACTGCCGTCGCGGCGGAGGTTGACAAATCGTCCGACCCAGGTTTTACCATCAGTAATTGCCGTCCAAAGTTCACGATAGAATCTATCATCCTGTTTTCCGCTTTTCAGAAGATTCGTTTTATGGTTCAGCGCTTCATCTGCGCTGTAGCCGGTATGCCGGGTAAAAGCCGGATTGATATACTCAATTTCCCCATTGGTATTGGTCAGCACCACGCTCTCGCTGGCCTGTTCAACCACGGCGGCCAGCTTCTGCATGGCGGTCTGGGTCTGGCTTTGCTCAATTATGGCAGCCAGCGTATTGGCGATGGCGGCCATATATTCAAGTTCACCCTGCGCCTGAGCGTAATTCTCTCCCAAATAAAGCACCAGCACACCAAGAACATTGTTTTGGGAGAGAATCGGCACATTGTAGTGACCATGTGCCTCGGTCTGTGCATAAAGTTTTACACAATGGCCTTCCTGGCAAAGCGAGAATAAAATTTCCCGGCGCTCGGCGGCCTGACCGCACAGGCAATGGCCAAAGGAAATCCGGCTGCATTTTTCTTTCAGCTCATCCGGCATATTTATAGAAGCGACGAGGAATAAATTATCCATACCGGCGCCGGTCAAAAAGATGCCGCCTTTTTGCAGCACGGTTAATTGATGGGTGGTGAGAATTATTTTCAGGGCCTGATTAAGCTTGTCGGGTAATGGCATGTTTTCCAGTGTCAGGCGCAGGAGTTCATTGATGACGCGCTGCTGATCCTCATGGCGGATCAATTTCTGCTCGGTTTCTTTGCGCTGGGTTATATCACGGATAATGGCGCTGTAATAATGCTGACCATCATGCTCCCAGGCGGCCAGCGAAAGTTCAATCGGAAAAACCAGACCATCTTTTTTCCGGCCTTCTATTTCCATTCTCCGCCCGGGATAGTTGGCCTGATTGTTCCCTTTCTGTTTTTGGAAACCAGCCAGATGCGCTTCATGATATTTTTCCGGCATAATCAGAAGAATCGGCTGGCCAAGTGCCTCATTTTCCGTGTAACCAAAAATCACCTCGGCGCCCCTGTTCCAGACCATAATCCGCCCTTCCTGATCGGAAGAAATGATGGCATCGCTGGCCGATTGGGTGATTGCCGTAAATTTGCTTTCCGACTGGAGCAGCGCCTTTTTATGGTACAGACTCTGGGTGAGGTCCTCGATCAGCAGCAATAGACCTATAAACCGCCCATCGCGGTTTTTCTGCGGCACACCTTTCAGGTTGACCACCAGCTCTTTACCCCAGACTGAAGTATAAGGCAGATTGGGTATTTCAAACGGTTCACCGCTGCTCAAAGTGCGTTTAAAGGCTTCGGCTATTCCGGCGCCCTGAACCGACGGAGCGCTCATTCCGATTTTCAGCGTTTGTTCCAGACCCGGACTGCCCATCATCTGCAGAAAGGCTTCATTGGCGCTGTTCATTTCTCCGGTCGGGCTGATGGTTACGATGCCAACCGGGGCAGAACTGATAATACTGCGGTTAAATTCGGACATTTCCCGGGCCAGTTCATCGGCTTTCAGCCGCTCCCGGTTGGAAATAGCCAGGGCTAACTGATCGGCACACTGACAGGCAAAGCTGATTTCGTCATCGGTCCAGCGGTGCGGGGTGGATACATGTTCAAAACAAAGGGTGCCAAGATTTCGTCCGCCCAGTCGGATTACAGCGTCGAGCATAGAAGTTATGTTGTTTGGAATCAGATAATCCTGCACATATCCGGCGGTACGGGGATCAGTCAGCGGATCGTGGGCATCAACGAACCTTGCGGTTTTCAGTACCTCAAACTCATTGCGGAACTCGTGCTCCTGCAAAACCGCACCGGAACTATGCTCTGCCGAATCAGCCAGGAAGTTATCAATATTCTCCAGAATTGTTTCTTCTTCATTAAACAGCCAAACACCAACCCGTCCGGTTTTTAAAGCAGCCGCTGCCCTTTCAGTCAGCTCGGCGGCCAGGGCTTCAACCTGCCCATTGGCCAGATGCGGGCTGGCAGCCAGCGCCGTTACAACATTGGCCTCGCGCTGCTGGCGTTCCATGGTTTCCTGTTTTTCGGCTTCGGCCTGTTTGCGTTCGGTGATGTTGCGGGCGTGTCCCTGAAGTTCAGCAACCCGGCCATCGGAACTGACTACCGGGTAATTGATAAAAGAGTACCATTTTACGGTGCCGTCACTGCTGACCGAGCGCAATTCAAAGCGAACGATTTTCCCAATCAGACCGGCCTGGAAAGCACGAAGGGTGACAGCCATATCCTCCGGATAAACCAGTTTGCGGAACTCCTGCCCGATTACCTGTTCCGTTGTATAACCACCCTCGCGCAGAAAAACCTCGTTGCAACTGGTAAATACACCTTTGGCGTTCACGGTGAAATAAATATCAAAACTGTTTTCGATCAGATTGCGGTATTTCTCTTCACTTTGGGAGAGCAGCAATTCGGCTTTTTTACGCTCTTCAATTTCTTTGAGCAGCATCCTGTTATGCCTGCGGATATTGCGCAGCCGGAATTGATGAATTGCCCAGACCAGTCCGCCGAGAATCAGCATAGCAAGCAGTTGGAACCAGGCCCGCAGCCAGAGCGGCGGAATGATTTTTATGGTTAGAAAAATAGCCTCATCCGTCCAGATGCCATCGTTATTTGATGCTTTGACCCGCAATGTATAATTGCCCGGCTTCACATTCATAAACCGTGCAGTGCGGTTATTCCCGGGATAAATCCAGTCTTTATTAAAACCATCCAGCCGGTAAGCATACTGGTTCTGATCCGGATTGGTGTATTCAAGTGCGGCAAATTCAACGGTAAAATCATTCTGCCTGTAGGCAAGGCTGATTTCCGTGCCGGATGGAATAAACCCGCTGCGCTGCTCAGACTGATCAGCAGTTGAAAAGGCCGTAAAAACCAGTTGCGGCGGGAAGGGATTATCCATCACCGAATCGGGGTGGAAAAAATTTAAACCGCTGGCTCCGGCAAAGATCATCCGGCCGTCGGGGTATTGAAAATTTGCGTTTCCTGTAAAATAACGGCCCTGTAAACCATCATTCATTTTGTAATTCCGGAAAACCCTGGTCACAGGATCAAAACGGGAGAGACCATCGAATGTAGAGAGCCAGAGCCGGCCGCGGCCATCCTGCTGAATGCCGTTAATCAGGTTGTGCGGCAGGCCCTGTTCGATGGTATAGTTTTCAAAATGCAGCCGGCCATGATCATCTTCAGTAACAGCGGAGAGCCCCCCGGCGGTAGCCACATACATCACCGGCCGGCCATTCAGGACGGAGGCATGAAAGTCATTAACCAGGTTATTAACCAGGGCATCGCGGCCATCCGGTCTGGATTGGTAATTCCGGAAGCGGAGCTGTGTGGTGCTGCGGGGTGAATTTACCGGCGTCGTGCTCACCGAGAGCCCGGCCGCTGTACCGACCCAAAGACGGTTTTCCCAATCGTAAGCGGTGAGCATAATCACCCCGGTTGGCAGACTGCTGCTATCCGCCGGATCGGGCATAAAACGGCGGAATCGGTTTTTATCGGGCTCAAAAAGATTCAACCCGTTTTCCGTGGCGATCCACATGCTGGCATCGTTATTTTTGGTTATACTAATAATCTTCCCGGAGGAGAGACTGTCCCTGATTTCCGGCCGGGAGCGGTATCGGTACCAGGTGCGGTTGAGGGTGTTGAGCCGGATCAGCCCATTATCCGAAAAAGCCAGCCATAATTCATGCACTTCGCCCGGCTGGATCATTTTAATGTGACGGACACCAGTGAGGGTTGGCAGCCAGTTATGGTCGAATAATAAACGACCGCTGTCAGTCCTGTTCATTCTGGTCAACCCATACAGACTGCCAAGCCACAGGGTTCCTTTTCCATCTGCATACAGACTGGTCACTTCGGAAGCAGCAAGGGTATTTTTACTACCGGGTTCATAAGAAATATGGCTGAATTTGGTCGGTTTAAGATCAATAATGGAAAGACCCGAAGTAAGGTAGCCAATCCATAAATTCTGCGATTTATCCTGATAAAGGGAGCGAATCGATGTGTTTGTAATATCGCTGGAATTATCCACGGCCAGACTTAAGCGGATATAGTCGCCGCTTTGCGGATCAAAGCGGAGCAGGCCGCTGTAGCTTAAACCGACCCAGATTTTCTGCTGATGATCTTCCTGCAGAACATAACTATAGTTGGGAGAAACCATTTTCTCATCCTGGCGGTCAAAGGTATATAGCCTTAACCGCCCGGGCGGAAGATCATGGCCCAGGGTCTGCGGTTCTTTCAATAAAAAAAGGCCTTCAGTTGAACCGAGCCAGAGATTCCCGCTATGATCGGTCATCACCCGGTAAACAGACTGCTCGCCCTTTAGCGGTAGTTTGAAACGGGTGAATTTACCCGTGTCCCGGTCCTCCGGCTTCAGCCGGCAGAAACCATCATCGGTGGCAATCCACAGATTACCCGCTTTGTCTTCGGCCATGCTTCGGGTGCGCAGGTGACTGATGGTTGAAATATCAGCGGGATCATGGCGGTAATTGATAAATTTTCCGGCTGCCCGGTGCTCTGGGTCAAGCCGTGACAAACCGCCGTCTAAAGTACAAAACCAAAGTGTTCCCCTGCGGTCTTCATAAATGGTTTGAATTTTATCATTGCCGATGGCCTGCGGGTTATTTTTATCCGGCCGGAAATGCCGGAAACGTCCGGTCAGCGGGTCAAGCAGATCAACACCGGCACCCCAGGTGCCAACCCAGATTTTATTCTGGCTGTCACAAAACAGGTTACCGCCGTTATTGATGGCCAGTGAATTGGTATCGGATGAATTATGAAAAAACTGGGTGATGGTCTGGCCATCGTATTTATTAATACCGTTGATGGTGCCGATCCAGATAAAACCCTGCTGATCCTGAACGATGGAAAAAACCGTATTGCTGGTCAGACCATCATTGATGCTAAGAGTCCGTTCTCTGAAATTTTCCGGTTGCAGCGGGGCTGCACCGGCCTGCAGAAAAAGAAAGGTGATAAAAAGACCAGTTTTAAAAATGTGGCCATTATGGAAATGCAGGTTGGACATAATAATTTCCTGTTTATCCATTCCCGACTGCTCTGCCTTACCCATGGAGACTTTCCTGCCAGAATTATAAAGTCAGGCCTCCGGAACCCTGAATAGCGACCGGTTCCAGTCACCACATTAAACTATATTTCCGAATAATCCATAACCAATGCCGATGCAAACAGCCGGGAGCGTGACCAAAAATTCAGAAAGACCCGCCAGCAAGGAAGTCGGGTTTCCAAATTAGTGGTGATTAAATGTTGAGTCATGCTCGGCGAATTTATCAAATCCTTCAGGGTAAATTCAAGCTGAGGGGAAAGCTGTTAATTTTCAGTAGCCAGTAAAGATTTCTGGCCGGATAAAACGAAAATATTATTGATCCGTGGCCGGAGGCTGAGCTTCAGCAAGTTGTTTGCGAAGCTGTTCAAGTTCCTGCTGATAACGCCCTGCAGGGAAAGTTTCCAGCAGACGGTCAATATATTTATTGGCTATATCATACCGTCCCAGATAGTAAAATGAGGCGCCGCTCAGGTAACCGATGGTTTCGCGGTCGAAAAAATAATCATCATATTCCAGAATCTGTTCGCAAAGGTTGATCGTGTTCAGGTAATCCTGATGGCGGAAGGATAAGAAAGCCAGGCCAAATAAACCCGTGGCTTTCCTTTTCAAATCTGTGGTATTGGTCAGAAGCTGATTGAAAGTCGATTTACTCAGGTCATCCTTACCCTGGTAGTAATAAATAAAACCAAGATAAAAGAGCACCGAAAACCAGTACTCCGGGTTTTTATCGGCGAAATAGGTTTCGGCCACAGTCAGTTCCTGCAGGGCCTGAGCATATTTCTGCTGCCGGAAAAGCACCTTACCCAGTTCATAAACCACAAATTTCTGTTCATCACTGTGCTGATCAATTTCCAATGATTTCCTTAGCATCTCCTCGGCCTGCTCGTCCAACCCCAGACCGGCGCAGGCAAAGCCGTGAACACGGTAAATTTTTTCCCGGGATTCATAAGCCGGGTTCAAAACCAAAGCCCGTTCACAGGCCCGGATGGTTTCTTCATATTTTTTCTGCTGATAATAACACCAGCTCAGTTCGGTCCAGGCCAAAGCCTGTTCATCATTGCCGGAGGCGGAAAGGATACAATCCTGGTACAATTTCTCGGCCGTAGGAAAATCATTGATCATCATCTGGCCTCGGGCGGCATCAAATAATTGCTGGAATTGGGACATTTTGACTCCGGTATTATGGACAAGGCGTAGTTTAAAAATCGTCTGCCTCCGGGGCAAACCGGAAAGTGAGGGGGAA
>DYOS01000251.1 GCA_020720405.1 Caldithrix sp.
ATCTCCTCATCCAATTACGGCATGTATATTTACTCCAGCACCGGCGGCACAGGTCTGGGCACGGCGCGCGGTCTGATTGCCAATAACTTTATCCACACCAATTCCAGCGGCAATTACGGTCTGTATCTGTATAGCTGCGGCAACCAGGATATTTACAACAACAGCGTCAATATGCAGGGCAACTCCACCGGTTCAGCAGCTCTGTATGTGTATAGCGGCAGCAGCATAAATGTGGTTAACAACATCCTGGCCCATAAAGGCAAAGGATTTTCGTATTACTGCTATACACCGGCTGCGATTAATACCAGTGATTACAATGATCTTTACAGTATGGGAACCTATACCGGATACTGGGGTGATAATCAGACGACCGTGGCTGATTTTCAGACTGCCAGTGGTCGGGATGCCCATTCCATCAGTACCAATCCTGGTTTTATATCCAATACGGATTTGCATGCAGTATCATCGGTTATTGACAGCGCCGGCACTTATCTGAGCGCGGTTATGTACGATATCGATGGTGAAATACGCTTAACGGATTATCCTGATATCGGTGCCGACGAGTATGATTCAACAGGTGTGGTTGGTATTGAAGATGACGACGTTCTGGCCCGTGGCGGTATTCCGGAAGCATTTGTTCTGTATGCCAATTATCCAAATCCGTTCAATCCCTCCACTTTCATAAAATATGATTTGCCGGAAGCGGCCCGGGTGCGACTCGATGTGTATGATGTGCTTGGCCGGCGCGTTAAAACGCTTGTTGATGAGCCGCAGGTTGCGGGCGTGCACAGTGTGCGTTTTGACGGCAGCGGTTTATCCAGTGGAATTTATTTCTACAGAATCAATGCCGGTAAATTCAACGACGTGCATAGAATGCTGCTGCAAAAATAAAAAATCGGGATCGGGCTTCTTATAATTAATAATAAAAGGGGACGGTGCTGGAAGTCATCGTCCCTTTTTCATTGAATCGAATATTATTACTCAAAACCTGGCTGATACTTCAGGTTGAATGAAATACGAGTTTTTGACCAGGTATTGAATTGAGTATAAGAACCAGTCAAAGGCACTGACAATTTAGAATTGTTTTAAATTTTAACTCATCTGATCCAAGGAAACGCAGACAACTTTTCCCGGAACAAACTTGGTCCTCGCAGACAAAACCAGTGCAAATTCATGATAGGAGAAGTGAGGGATTCTAATACTTGTCATTTTGATGATACCGCCCCGCATGTTGTCGTAAATAAATGGATTTCTCAGTTGCTGAGCGCGTGCGAAGACTTGTCCCGCTCCGGCGGGATGACGAATTCACGCATTGGCGGGACAAGATATTGGTTCTTCAATTCCCAATACCTTCGGTTTTATCGGTGTTAATCGGTGGCTAAAAAAAATGACAGGATATCAGGATCAACAGGATGAAAACAATACTGTCATTCCGCCGGAGCG
>DYOS01000021.1 GCA_020720405.1 Caldithrix sp.
TTTAATAGCCATAGATAAAATCTATGGGAAAAGATGAAATCTGTGGATAGATGAATTCTTTTGTAAAAGAAACTGACCTACGATAACCCCGGCAGTCCGTACCGGGCCGGGTAAACTGCCTTTATATCTTTCAATGGCATTTTTATGTTGGCAACGTTAAGTTTATATTTGATCAGAGCTTACCATCATTTTCCCAGAGGTTGATCTATGGATATCACCGAAATCCGCAAACTGTTTCCGATTACTGCCCAAAAAGTCTATCTCAATCACGCCGCTATTTCCCCGCTCTCCAGCCGGGTCACCGAAAAATTGGAGTGGTACATCGATGAACGTATGTTTGGGGTGGTTGATACACATGAATCCGCGGTGGGCATTCGCCATGACCTGCGCAAATCCGTCGCCCGGCTGATCAACACCCAGCCGGAAAATATAGGTTTTGTCACCAATACTTCCGAGGGTTTTAACTGGCTGGTTCACGGTTTGAAGTGGCAGAAAGGTGATCAGGTTATCCTGTTCGATTATGAATTCCCGAGTAATATTTACCCTTTTCTGCAGCTCGAAAAACAGGGTGTGGAAATGGTCTGGGTTAAAAACCGGGACGGTGCCATTGATATTGATGATATTGAAGCGGCGATTACATCAAAAACCCGCCTGCTCTCGATCAGCTTTGTGGAATACGTCAATGGTTATCGCAACAATCTGAAAGCCATCGGCGCACTGTGTAAGGCGCATCAGATTATTTTCTCGGTGGACGGCATACAGGGTAACGGCGCCCTGCATATGGATGTCTCCGAATTTCAAATCGATTTTATGTCCAATGGTGCCGCCAAATGGCTGATGGGCACGATGGGCGTGGCTTTTGTTTACATCCGGCCGCAGCTGCTGCAAAGGCTCGAACCGGCATTTGCCGGATGGTTGGGCGTAGAAAACGCCTGGGATTTTTCCAGCCATAAACTGGATTATCTGCCGGATGCCCGGCGTCTGGAAATTGCCACGGCCAATTTTATGGGTATCACTGCCCTTTACGAATCGCTGGCCCTGCTGCTGGAAACGGGCCTGCCTCAGATTGAGGCACATCTGCTCCGGCTTGGCGATCAACTGATTAACGGTATGCGCAGGAACGGTCTTCAATTTATGGGCAGTGAAAATCCGGCCCGGCGCTCGGGCATAAGTTCTTTTTCCGGGAAGGATATCCCCGGTTTGGCTGACTTTCTGATGGCACGGAATATCATCTGCTCGGTACGCAACGGTTGGCTGCGCGTCTCACCGCATTTTTACAATTCCGAAGAAGAGATTCAGCGCATTATTGATGAAACTGCTTTATTTTATAATTCCTGAATTTGAAAAAGGAAGGATTAGCCATGCAGCGTAAAAACCTGACCCGAGCCTTGTTCGGCTCCCTTTTAGGATTATTATCCGCCCTGCTTATCTGGGCTTTTGCCCGCTTTATCGCCCCGGAGCTGATGTACAGTTTTGAAGCAAAAACCTACGACTGGCGGGTCACCCAGCGGGTAGCCGGGGTTGAAGAACAGAGCATCGACCAGATTATTATCGTCGATATAGACGGGAGAAGTGTAAGCAAACTGGGCCGTTATGCCCAATGGGACCGTATTTATTACCCGCGCCTGCTCGAATACCTGGAACAGGGTGGCGCTGCAGCAATTGGTTTTGATATTATCTTTGACCAGGATAAGTGGAATCCCGGTCAGGACAGTGTATTTATCGCGGTCACCGATAGTTTGGATAATATTTACAACGCCCTGTACTTCGGACAATCGGACTCGATGAACTGGCGCTACCGCATGATGCAGGAGCCGGAGGGTTTAGAATATGAGCGGTTCCGTTACCGCCTGTTGGATAATGCCCTTTTGCTGCGCCAGGAAGAACGCATGGAAAATGAATTTATCGGACTGCTGAACGCCAGCACCGGTTTGGGTCATGTCAATTTCGATGCTGATCAGGACGGCGTAGTGCGCAGCATCCACCTCTTTACCAGCTTTAACCAGAATCTGTATCCAACCCTGACCTTGAAAATGTTTATGGATCAAACCGGGACGGATCAGATCCGCCTGGCCGGGGACAGTCACCTTGAGTTGCTGCGGCAGGACAGCGTTCAGTTCCGCATCCCGGTCAATGCATACGGCGAAATGCTGATCAATTATTTTGGCGGTTTCAAAACATTCCGTTACATCTCCTTTTATGATGTTCTGGAACATCGGATTCCGGCTGAATTTTTCAGCGGTAAATATATACTGGTCGGCACCAGCCTGGCCGGTCTGTTCGATCTCCGTTCTGTACCTTTTCTGCAAGCCTTCCCCGGCGTGGAAATTCACGCCAACATACTCAATACACTAATCGAGCAGAAATTTGTGCACCGTGTTTCCGGCACAACTTCTCTGATCATCCTGGCCATTTTCGGCACCATTCTTGGTCTGATGATCGGGCTCTTCCCGCCGCTGATCAGCATCCTGATTTCCCTGCTCGTGGCCATCGGACACATCTTTATTTCTACGGTACTGCTTATTCAGACCAACACCTGGATTGAGATGCTTAATCCATTGCTGACCATCGTCGTCGCTTTTGCCGCCATTTATACTTACCGCTTTATGACCGAAGAACGGAATAAACGTTTTATCCGCAATACATTCTCGCATTTTGTTACCCGTTCCGTGGTGGATGAACTGCTGGCCAATCCCGATAAAATCAAGCTGGGCGGGGAGAAGAAAAACTGCACCGTGTTCTTCAGCGATGTAGCCGGATTCACCACTATTTCCGAACAGCTACAGCCTGAAGAATTGGTTGCGCTGCTGAATGAATATCTGACAGCGATGACCAATATTGTTTTTAAATATGAAGGTATGCTTGATAAATATGAAGGTGATGCCATCATGGCTGTATTTGGCGCACCAATCGCCCGCGGCAATCATGCCTATCAGGCCTGTGCCGCAGCGCTGGAGATGCAGCATAAACTGGTTGAAATGCGCCATAAATGGGAGAAGGAAGGCAAGCCGCCATTGCATGCCCGGTGCGGAATCAATACCGGGTGGATGGTTGTCGGTAATATGGGTTCGGAAACAAGGTTTGATTACACTGTAATGGGTGATTCGGTCAATCTCGGTGCCAGGCTCGAACCGGCCAACAAAGAATATGACACGCTGATTATGATTGGTGACCAAACCTATCAGCAGACCAAGGACCTGATTATTACCCGTCCGTTGGATCTGCTGCAGGTTAAGGGTAAAACTGAACCGGTTAAGGTTTATGAACTGGTGGCAACCCGGGAGACGGGCATCAGTGATGAGAAGAAGCGGGTTCTCGATCTGTTCCAGAAAGGGTTTGACAATTATCTGAAGCAGAACTGGGACTGGGCAATTAATTATTTTCAGCAGGCGCTGGCCGTCCAAAAGGATGACGGACCGTCAAGACGTTATTTGCAGCGGGCCAGTATGTTTAAAGAAAATCCCCCCGGCGCTGACTGGGACGGAAGCTTCCGGATGACCACGAAGTAAGAAGTAAGAAGGAAGAATAAATAGACAAAATGGGATGGATGATCATAGAACAAATCAGGGGTCGGTCGAAGAACCTGGGCAAAAATACACCCGTGACCTTCGGGAAAGACTATTTCGTCGGTGCTGAAAAAGATAATTTCTCAATATCCAGATGAAAAAGTCGAAGCGGTTTGTCCCACAAAAATTATAGATATCTTTTAACCTAAAATATTCTTAAACAAGTTTTAATGGACTAAAGTCCATAAGAATCAAGGGTTTCTATAGCCCCATCCCGCACCTGCGGGACAGGGGCTATAGAGAAACCAATACTCCCGGGCTTTAGCCCAAATTTATGAATTGATCAGGCTAAAAAATCCATTCCTGAAAATGGATAAACAGACGTCTTATTAACTAACTTAAGTATTTAATTATACAGCGATTAAATACTTTTTCAGCGGCAACTACTTCTTCTTTCTTAATTCTTCTGCAGGTATTTGTTATACAGCTCTTCGATGGTGTAAATGGATTCTTTGATTTCATCGAAAGATTTGCCGGTGGTCCAGTCCTCCATCAGGTAGTGGTCGGGATGCTGCAGGGCCAGGTGGATGATGTTGGAAATCGGGATCATATAATAATGGTACAACTGCTCAATTTTGGCACATTGCACATCAAAATTTATAGTCGATTCATTCTGCAGATTAGTATCCACCACCAGATCATTTTCCAGCCGGCCCTTGTGGCGAATAACCTGAATGGCCGTATGCAGATTGCCGATCCAGCTACCGACGCGGTCAAAATTGAGCTGAGCATTGGCGGCGCGGCTGGTAATCGATAAACCGGACTGAAAATCGGGTTTGTGCTGCAGCACCTTCAGATCGGAAAGCAGGTAGATATACAGGTTTTCCAGGTCCTCCATGGCCCAGCGGTTGATCGGGTATTTATTGGCATCAAGACTGCGCCGCCTCCGGCGGGGATAAGTAATCACCTTTTCATCGGGATCGGCGTTGCTGTTGTGGTAATCGAGGGAACGGCGGATTTCCGACCAGGACATCTGAAAATCGGAATCGCTGACCGCCAGATGGCGGGCCTGCATCCGGTTGGCCACATGAACCAAAAATTCCAGCGGATAGGTCAGACCTAAAGGTCCGGTGTGGTAATGTACCAATTGCACACGCTCGGGTTTGAAGTAACTGCGCTGGTAAACCTCGGCCACGCGCTGGGCGGATTCTTCCCAGGGGGCAAAATCATAAAAAGCGACCTGATCCAGCAACCCGTTCTGCTCGAGGAATTCCCGGGGGTGATCGCCGCACAGGGCGATCATCACGCGGAAGCCATCCCCTGCCGGCACGTATTCCCGGGCACCGACGATAATTTCCCGGAGATCATGCCAGGATTTTTCGGAATGCAGGTATTGGCGAAAACCAAGTAAAATAGTCTGATCCATTAGTATTGTACTCCCAGTGAAAAGCGGGCATTATAATCAGCGGGCAAAATCTGATTTTGGGGCCAGGCCGAAAATTCCGCACCGAGCAACAGCCACGACCATGGCTGATAAAAGCCGCGGAATAACAGACCGGTTCCGCTGTGGATGGCACCAAAGGGAAAGGATTCTTCATAACCCTGTTCCACAGTATAATTCAAAAAATCCTTGTTGAAAGCGCTGTACAGAGCCTCGGCCCCATGTTCGAGATGGAGCACGGTGAGTTCTGCGGTTAAAGCAGCATGGGGTTGAAAAGTCAGTATGCCCCGGGCTTCCCAGAAATTATTGCCCAGCACATGGCTGACCGGCAGGTTTTTGTAGATATATTTCTCATGGACATGATCGGGGGCGTTGAAGGTACGGTTGGCGACGCGGGTATAATTCAGCCGGGTATGCCAGCCGGGAAAAATATTCTTCCGGCCAAGACTAAGTTGAAACGCATATTCAGTAGGTTCAAGATCGACCGGTTCTTTCTCATCCACCTGAAAATCGTCAAGCACAAATTCACCGGCGGCAAACCATTCCCGCCAGGGCAGATAAAAATCCACAGACATAACCGTATTAGATTCGAACCCGACCTGGTTGTGCTGGTAAGGAAAAAAAGCGATAAATGGATTGAACAGAGCTGATTCAACCGGTCTGTTCACACCACCGTAAATTACCACATCACTGAAACCCAGGTAACCGCCGGCCAGGTCAATTTCCAGGCGGTGGGTATTAAGATGGCGGCGAACCATTCCATCGGCGGTACCCTGATCATTTAAATGAAGATAATTGCTGGAAAGGCGGACATGGTGGTTGTGCAGGGTTATTCCGAACTGATCATAGGGATAACCATAGCGGGAGAAAAGCAGGTTTTCGCCAAAGGGCGGACCGGGAATAAAGTAATCGCGGCCAAAACTAACATCAATCCAGGCACTGCGATACTCCAGAATGCCAATTTCCAGATCACCGCGGTAACTACCGTATGTATCGGACCAGTAAGGCCGTGTGGGATAAAGAGTTTTATGCTGATCGCGCTCGATTAAACCGCGCAGCCGGAGACGAAGCACAGGGCTGACCTGCCAGACCAGCCAGGGCTGAACAGCGGCCGAGGTCTGATCACGCCAGTTTTGATAAGGAGAAAGAACATCGTTCTGCCAGCCAAAGGTGGCCTGCAGACCAAAATCGAAGTCTTTATTGGTTTGAGGAAAGATATGCGCGGCGGTATCGTAAGCAGCGCGGTTTTGGTTGTATTCGGAGAATAGGCTTGTGGCGATCTGGGCAGACGATTGGTGCACAAACCAGAGGATAAAGCCGTGTAAAAGGAATTTTCGCATCAGTGGCAACTTTCGTTTTTATGAAAAGTTACGCGGGTGAGTCCATGAGGGCAAATAGCCGAAAAGAGAATGCGCAATTAAAAAGCCACCGAAAACTCTAAAAATTAACCATAGAAAACACAGAAAAGAATTGGGAATTGAAAAACCCACTAGTCGTGCTTTCAGTAGATGTTAAGTAATTCCGGGACTGTTTTTATGTATGTCATCGCGAACCCGGTACGAGCGTGGCGATCTCTCATTCAGAGATTGCATCGTCTCCCGCCTGGGCGGTCGACTCGCACTGACAATCAGGGAATATTTTTATCCTGATCATCCTGTTCCCGCCCGAGCGGGACAAAGTATCCTGTCAAAAAACTTGTCCATGGATGGATGAATACAGATTAATTGGTATTGATATTTTAAGCCTCGCTGCTATCAGTATCGGGCTGAGGTGCTTTGGTGACTGATTTGCTCAAAATTAAAGGTATATATTTTCTTTTCAATACAGATATGGAATTGCAGCGGAAGATGAGATGATCTTAATTTAACCGGGAAAAACACCAATCCCGAAACCGATGTGCCGGGAGGCAGTGTGGTTCGGCGCAGGGCTTTCTGTTCCCAAAAGGTCAGCCCATTCATGTATTGGGTTTGATTCTGATTTAATTCCAGTTCGTTTTCCAGGTCGGCATTCTCAACTTTCAGATTGTTTATCTCAGTCTGAAGTTCTTCCTCCTCTGTTTGTTCTTCACCGATGGTGGCGACAAGCGCTACAACATTGAACAGAGCCAGTAAGGAGTTATTTCCTGAATTGGTTTGATAAGAGGCATAATCTCTGGAATATTTTTTTTCCAGTTCCAGAATCTCTGACTCCGGATCCGTCGCCGGTACCCTCACAGTTTCCGATGATTTGTAGGTGTAATAAAAATTCTCCGGCGAGATGAGCACCGTTTGCCGGTCATGATTAGCAATTTCAACCTGGAACCGGTACTGATCCGAATCAACCTTTTCATACATCAGGGCTATGGAAAAGGAACTGTCAGCGGCATGCAGAATTTGTCTCCCCGCATTCCAGATAACCTCCTGCCCTGCTTCGAGCCGGATTACCGGACGTGGTGGGTAGTAACAATTCTGAAGATAAAAACCAATTGTGATAAGTAAAAAAATCTGGCGCATATGCTTACCTCTGCTGGTGGAAAAGAGCAGTTCAACAATTTTTCTTTGATGTTGTTTCAGTTTTTTTTGGCGAAGAAAATGATTTCTGCTTATGTTGGCAGCCTCAGTTATATACCCAACCGGTCGGAGGTACAATGGAAGGTCAGCTCGATCTAAAACAGTTGATTCAGATGATTGTGGAGAATAAAGGACTGCAGGCAAATCTGATTCTTGATGAAGGGTGCCGGCTGCAAACCACGGAAACCACACCGCTGGTAAAAATTATCAATTATTTTATCAATTTCCTGCAGCAGTACAGCTCAGCCCCGTTGGAAATTTCACTTGATCTTTTGGAAGGGAAATACCTGCTCAGTTTCGTGGCTTTCAGTGACCGGATGGAAATTGATGCACCGAGCGCCCAACTGGACGAAGCTTTAAACGGATACCAGGCTGCATATAAACTGATCCATGAAAAAGGCCGCTACATCCAGGTCAAAATTCAGTTTAACCATTAAGCCTATGCGATTTATTTTTTTTTGCCTTCTGTTCTTTATCTCTACCCTATCCGCCCAGGAAGCAGCAGTTGAGACCTTGCTGCCGGAATTTCCAGTACAGTACCTTAATCTGAGCGGCGAAATCAACCAGTCCGAAAGTGAAATTTCCGGATTGTGCTGGAAGGGCGATTCGCTGATTCTGGTTTTACAGTATCCGCATCGTTTCGGCCAGGCCCTGTTTTATCTGACCCGGTCGGATCTGGAATTGGCCATTAATGGTGATTTCGTGCTTGAACCACAACCGTTGTGGCTGACCAGCGGCCATAAATTATCGGCTTTACCCGGTTATCAGGGACTCGAAGCTATGGCCATAAAAGGCAACCGGGTATTTATGCTGGTTGAAGCCGAGCAAAACCGGGTCATGTCCGGCTACCTGCTGAGCGGGAAGATAAAGGGTGACAGTATGGAGATTGATACGGATCATTATGCTGAAATTCCGCCCCAGACCAGCCTGCGGAATTATGCCGAAGAAGCTCTGTTGCTCGATGGCGAGCGGGTTATCACGTTTTATGAAGCCAATGGAAAAAATATAAATCCGAACCCGGTTGCCCATGTTTTTAACACTAATCTTGAACCGGCTGGTACTTTGATTATGCCCAATATTGAATATCGTCTGACTGATGTGACTCAGCCCGATTCCGGCGGCTATTTTTATGGAATCAATTATTTATATCCCGGTGATGAGCGCAAACTAAAACTTGCTCCGGATGAAATCAGCCGGCGCTGGGGAAATGGTTTATCTCACCGTGGCAATAAGACGGTGGAGCGGATTATCCGCTTCCGCCTGCGGGAAGGGCGGATTGAACTGGCAGAAACTGCTCCGATTCTACTGAAATTGAATGGCGAGTCGCGAAATTGGGAAGGGATTGCCCGCTGGAGTGATCAGGCTTTTCTGATGGTGACCGATACGCATCCTGCTACTATTCTGGGCCTGGTCAGGCTGCGCTAAGCATTATTCATCTTCAAAAATTACCATCTTCGAATTACCGGCATAGTTTTCAAAACGGATGGACATGGCATTGCGGTATTTTACAAGGATTGATTCCATCTTTTTGGCCGAAGCATTAATTTTATCCAGATAGTTGCGTTGTTTCTCATTTAGAATAATCCCGGCTTCACGGAAGGATTCGGTGAGCAGAAAGATATTTCCATTCAGAACAGCCAAAGGCTGATTCAACTCGTGATTGGTGGTAACCACCATGGCCAAAACCGAATTTTTTCGTTCCAGATCGAGCAGCCGGCGTTGGCTGCGGCGCAGTGTGATATGTGTTTTAACCCGGGCAATCAATTCGCTGCCATTGAAGGGCTTGGTCAGGTAGTCAACCGCACCGATGGCAAATCCGTGGGTGATACTTTGGGCTTCCGCCTTGGCGGTAAGAAAAATTACAGGTATATCAATGGTCCGCTGATCATGCTTTAACTGGGCACAAACCTCAAAACCATCCATCACCGGCATCATGATATCCAGCAGAATCAGGTCGGGTTGATGTTCGCGGGCTAAGTCCAGACCTTTTCGCCCATCACTGGCGGTCAGTAGTTTAAAATCTTCCTTCTGCAGAATCAGTTGCAGCATTTGTATGTTGACTGGTGTGTCATCGACAATCAGGATGACGGCCTGGGTGTTTAAATCCGTTTGCATTCCACATTCCTTGATTAAATAAGTGTCAGAGAATTGCCAGGTTCTATCTGCCCGCTAATTATAATCAAACTCTTTCGGCAGTGAAACCATTTTTATTAAGTCTAAAAAACAGGCCAGTGCGTACCGTCATAATGAATTTGTCGATCTGCATCGGAGAGCATAGATTACTGCATTTAAGATTAAAAGGATAAATAACTAAGCAGGATAGTTTTTATGTTCCGATATGTAGTTATTATTTTTTTTCTGAGTGGCCGGCTACTCCCGGCGCAAACCTGCGACGGTCAACCGCTTACCCATACCTTTTCAATTGTTGCAATCGATACAGCGTCAAGGGAAATGGGTGTAGCCGTGCAGTCGCACTGGTTTTCAGTTGGGTCGCTTGTTTCCTGGGCCAGGTCGGGCGCCGGTGTTGTTGCCACTCAGTCATTGGTAAATCCGGCCTTCGGGCCGCAAGGTCTTAATTTGATGGCCCAGGGTAGGTCTGCAGCAGAGGCTCTGGCCGAACTCCTTTCTGTAGATCCGGGTCAGGTTTTCCGGCAGGTTGCCTTTATTGATTCCAGGGGTGGTGTAGCGGTGCATACCGGATCAAAATGTATCGCGGAGGCTGGTCATTACCAGGGTAAAACTTTTTCTGTTCAGGCTAACATGATGATGAATGATCAGGTTGTGCCGGCCATGGCCCGGGCCTTTGAAAACAGCCAGGGTGCTCTTGCCGAAAGGATGCTTACCGCTTTGCTGGCAGCTCAACAGGCTGGAGGTGATATTCGGGGCCAACAATCAGCGGCAATTCTTGTTGTCCGGCAAAATTCATCTGGATTGGAATGGCAGGACCGGGTAATCGACTTACGGGTGGAAGATCATCCCCGGGCGGTTGAGGAAATATCACGGTTGCTATCTGTTTTCCGGGCCTATGAGCATATGAATAATGGCGATTTGGCCATGGAAAAGAATAATGTTGACCAAGCTCTGCTCGAATATGGCACGGCCCGGGAGATGTATCCGGACAATATTGAAATCCAATTCTGGCAGGCTGTATCACTGGCCAACAGTGACCGACTGGCTGAGGCACTCCCACTCTTCCTGGATATCTTCCGGGCAAATGAAAATTACCGCCACCTGACGAGCAGGATCGCCCAGAATAAATTGCTGGATGTACCGGAAAGCAGCCTTCAGGTAATTCTGAATTTGCAGTAACACCCGGTCAATAAACCGGTATTGCTTCTTTGCTTTTACACAGCCGGTCTAATCAAATGTGAACACTCCTGGATTAGGTTTGCACGTTTGTCTTTGTTTGGCTGTCTGTCAATTTCTCATGGAGGTAAAATGAAAAGTTTATCAGTTCTGGCAATATTTTCTGCACTACTTCTTGCATCTTCCTGCCACCAGGTAGCAGAAATCCCAAAACCTGGTCAATACCAGAACTTTACCCTTCTGCCCAATGGCTGGAAACTGACACCGGTGGGTAAACAGGTCGGTATTGGTGAACTGCCACTGAATATGTTGGTGCTAAATGATTATTTACTGGTCACATCCAATAGTGGAGTCGGTGAGCACTCGCTTTCTCTGGTCAATTTCCGAACCGAAAAAGAAGTACAGCGGATTCATCTTGCCAAAACCTGGCGCGGGCTGGCCTGGGACAAAACCGGGCAAAAACTTTTTGTTTCCGGCGGCAATGATAATTTTGTTTACGGTTACCATCTGCAGGCTGATACCCTTCACTTCGATTCAAAAATCGAATTACCGCCATCTGGTGAATTTGAACACTCAGTAAGCGGTTTGGCCTGGTGGCCGGAGGGAAAACGCCTCCTGGTTGTCACTAAAACAAGTAAAAAGTTTTTTGCTATTGATCCGGTAACTGCCAGCACCATCCATATGCATGATCTTAAAGGCAAGGCTTTCGATATCATCGTTCTGCCAAAGCAAAATCTGGCAGCGCTATCAGACTGGGAAAATGGTACAATTGAGCTGGTCGATCTTCTTGACTGGAAGCCGGCTGGTTCGGTCCGGGTTGGCCAACACCCCTGTGAGATGATTGTCAGCAATGATGAAAAATTTCTTTATGTAGCTAATGCAAATCAGAACACAGTGTCGGTTGTTAACCTGGAGATGCGCCAGGTAATTGAAACCCTGAACAGCGCACTGCGGCCAGATCTTCCACCCGGCAGCACACCAAACAGCCTGGCCTTCGGAATTGATGAAAAAAACCTTTATATCGCCAATGCCGACAATAACAGTCTCTCCGTTTTTAATATTGAAACACCGGGTAAATCGCACAGTCTTGGATTTATCCCGACCGGCTGGTACCCGACTGCAGTCCGTTTTGTGAAAAAATCGGGCATTCTGCTGGTGGCCAATGGTAAAGGTCTTGGTTCGCGTCCAAATCCTGCCGGACCGCGGCCGGGAGAAATTCCGGCCCGGCCAAAAGAACTGGAAGAATATATCGGGCGCTTGTTTAAGGGTGCGATTTCAGTGATTCAGCCATCCGACCTTGCTGATCCAAGCCGGCTATCGGTTATGGCTATGGCCAATAACCCACTTACAAAAAAAAATGATAAAGAATCAGCTGCCAGTGTGATTCCGGCCTTCCATGACGGGACATTAAGCACACAAATCAGGCATGTTTTTTATATCATCAAGGAAAACCGTACCTACGACCAGGTTTTCGGCGATTTGAAACAGGGTCTGGGTGACCCGGATTTGTGTCTTTTCCCGGATTCGGTGACGCCGAATATGCACCGTCTGGCACAGGATTATGTGCTGTTTGATAATTTTTACGTGGATGCCGAAGTCAGCGCCGACGGTCATAACTGGTCTACAGCCGCCTATGCCACTGATTACACGGAGAAAACCTGGCCGACTTTGTATGGCGGACGCGGCGGTCAATATGAGTATGAAGGCGGCGTAGCCATCGCCCGGCCTGAGAATGGTTATATCTGGGATAGTATTCTGAAAAAAGGATTGAGCTACCGCAGTTATGGCGAATTTGTCCAGCCGGAAGAATCCAGACCGGGGAAGTTTAAAGCCAATGACGAATATCTTGAATCTAATATCTGTACAACTTTTCCCGGTTATAACCTGAGTGTACCCGATACGCTCCGTTTCCAGCGTTGGCGGACTGATTTCGACAGCCTTGTTTCGATTGGAAATGTACCAGCGCTGAGCATCATCCGCCTGCCTAATGACCATACCGCAGGGACACGTAAGGGGTTTCCGACGGTTACGTCCATGGTTGCTGAAAACGATTATGCCCTGGGTTTGCTGGTTGAACACCTGTCTCATTCACCGGTCTGGCCGAATTCGGTTATGTTTGTTTTAGAAGATGATGCCCAGAATGGTTCTGACCATATTGATGCTCACCGTTCGCCACTGCTGGTTATTGGTCCCCATGTACGACGCGGAGTGGTTGACCACCGTATGTATTCAACCAGTTCGGTATTGAAGACCATTGCCCTGATTCATGGTCTGCCGCCGCTTTCGCAATACGATCTGGCAGCCAATTCTTTAATTCCGGCCTTTCAGGATAAACCCGACCCTAAAACGTATCAGGCCATTCCTCTGCAGATTGCCTTTCGGATGAATCACCCGGAGATGTATGGTGCAGCCCGTTGTGAAGAATTCAACCTAAGTGTGGAAGATGCCATCCCCGATGTGGAATTTAATGAGGTCATCTGGAAGGCGGTGCGCGGTGCAGAATCTGCCATGCCGGCCCCGGTGCGCAGCGCCTGGATTCGCTACAGTACCAATGACGAAGACGTTCTTACAGATTGATCACGGTTTAAACAGATGAGCGTATTATAGTTCACGGATTTAACTCAGCCGGATTTTTTTCTGTTTATTCAATCCTGAACCGCCAGCTCATACCGGCCAGAAGTTCGAGATAATTCTGCTGCTCCGGCCAGCCGGTGACTTTTTGCCGGCTCAGCCCGGTCTGCCCGTAAACCTCCCAATCCGGACCGATATCATAACTAAGCCGCAGATAGATCTGGTTTTCGGTTTCGAGCGGTTCCGGCGACAAAAAGAACGGAACAGGTTCCCCTCCGGCAAAGAATTTCCGACCCTGAAGATAAGCCAGCATAGTTGTTTTGCGGTTCAGCGGCCAGGTCAGAAGCAGGTAACCTTCCAGGCTGAACTGATGGCTGGCGAACGTGCTGCTGTAAAACCACCGGCCATGCAAATTAGATTGAAGTATAAACTCATGCTGCCATTGCCAGTGGCCTTCGACCTGCATCAGATATCCCGAATTTTTACCTGAATCCGGCAGGTTTATCTCAAATTGCCCCGGTCCGGCCAGAAAGCTCCCTCCGGTCTGACCTCGCTGCCAGGAGAAAAAATAGCCGCCTTCCAATTGCTGATAACCGCGGAATGGCCGGCTTTGCGCATTTTGCAGATACAAGCGGACAAAATAGCGCGGCGCTCCGTTCCAGTTAAAAAAATGCGACATCAGCCAGTACTCATAGCGCAGATGAAGGTCTGTGGTTGTGTAAAACTGGCGGTGGCCCTCAATTACAGTTTGATGGCGGTAACCGGCAGTGGATTGTATCTGCAGGCGCAGTTTATAGCGATGCTGCGTCCAGGGTTTATTAAAACCGAGATATTGCGGATTAAGTTCTGTACTCAGGTTAAACTGCTGACCGGCGAAGGGTGTCTGATAAGTAAACCGGCCCAGACCCTGCCAAAGGTAACCGGGTTCGGAAGTGATAAATATTCCGCCGCCGGTGCGCAGCAGAAGCCGGGCTTCCTGACCATAGGCCACCGGGATTGAAAAAATTAACAAACAGAAGATGAGCAGGTTGAACATCATGAGCAGCAGTCCGCTATTGGCCAGTTTTTCGAAAATTAACTGCCCGGTGAGGCGGATGCAAAACGGATGATCCGTATTTCAGTGCGCCCGGAAGTTGCCATCCTGGTTTTGTAAACCGAATCGGGCCAACCTGCTGTTTGCGCAGAGACACACATTTCAGCGCAAAAATCTGGAATTCATAAAAGTTAGAATTTTCAATTGGTCAACCTTGTTTCTGTGTATAGAAACACATAAACTTGCCGGACTCAAAAAGTACCGCTCTTCAAACGATAAGAGGTCGGTCCTGAGCGGACAGCCCGGTTTATCCCGAACCGGAACCGTAACTGCCGGATTCACCGTATTAAAATTTAATCGGATTTATGGAATACACAGAATTTCTGGAATTAGCCAAAACCTGCGACATCGTTCCGGTTTATGAATCCATCGCTGCTGATCTGCTGACCCCGGTTCTGGCTTACGCCCGTTTGCGACGGCCGGGACAATTCAGCTTCCTCCTCGAATCGGTTGAAGGTATTGGCCGTTTTGCCCGCTACTCCTTTTTAGGTCTGCAGCCGGATAAAATTATTCAGGCCACCGGAAAGACCCTGCACATTTCCGAACATGGATCAAAACGTGAGGCAACAGGGAGTTTGTTCGAATACCTGCGCCGTGAAATGGCCGGTTTTCAAACGCCCCGGCTGGAAAATCTGCCGGCCTTTACCGGCGGTATTGTCGGTTATCTGGGCTACGAAACAGTTGCTCTGATCGAGGATGTTTTGTCTTTCAAAAATGAACACGAACTACAAACACCTGATGCTATCTTTGGTCTTTTTCATACCATTCTGGCCTTCGATCATTACAACCACCAACTGATTCTGATTCACAACCTGCGGATCGACCGGCAGACTGATCTGCGCGAGCAGTATGATCAGGCCCGTTTAAAACTGACCCGCCTGCGTCGGGAACTGGCCGGAGCGACCCATTTTGAACGGCGTTTTTCTGCGGAAACTGAAGCGCCGGTTGATGATCGGGCTGAGGCTTTTTACAAAAAAGTACGGTCAGCCAAACAAAATATTCTCGATGGTGATATTTTTCAGATAGTGCTTTCCAGACGATTCAGCGCCGGGTACAGCGGTGATCTGCTCAACGTTTACCGCGCCCTGCGCATGATCAATCCCTCACCCTACATGTATTTCATGGAATTTGATTCCGGTTTCACCGTGATCGGTACGTCACCCGAAGACCTGCTTCGGGTGCGCGGCCGGACCGCAACCATTCTGCCCATCGCCGGCACCCGCAAACGGGGGCAATCCGCGCAGCGGGATAAAGAGCTGGAGCTTGATCTGCTGAACGATCCCAAGGAAATTGCCGAACATATCATGCTGGTTGATCTGGCCCGTAACGATCTGGGCCGGGTCAGTAAAACCGGAACGGTGCAGGTGGTGGCCAATATGGAAGTGCATCGTTATTCACATGTTATGCATCTGGTTTCGCGGGTAGAAGGTGAACTGGCCGCGGATAAAGACTGCATTGATGCGCTGATGGCGGCATTTCCGGCCGGGACTTTGACCGGCGCTCCGAAAATAAGAGCCATGGAACTGATTGAAGAATCCGAGACGGTGCGCCGCAACGTTTATGGCGGGGCAGTTGGCTACATCGATTTTAGCGGAAACCTGGATATGTGCATTGCCATCCGCACCCTGTTTGCCAAAGATGGCAAAATTCACTGGCAGGCCGGGGCCGGTATTGTGGCCGACAGTCAGCCTGAAGCGGAGTACAAAGAAATCAATAACAAGGCGGCGGTTCTGCAGCAGGCGCTGGAATACGCCGGGGTGATCAATGAAGATTTTAGTGATCGATAATTACGACTCGTTTACCTATAACCTGGTCCAATTGGCCGGACAGTTTGCCGCTGAAATGCTGGTTTACCGCAATGACCGGGTGACCATTGAAGAAATCCGCCAAATGCAGCCGGATAAAATCATTATTTCTCCGGGACCGGGCCGGCCGGAGGACTCCCATATTTCACTGACCGTAGTGCGCGAGCTGGGCTCAAAAATTCCAGTGCTCGGCGTCTGCCTTGGTCATCAGGGCATCGGTATTACTTTTGGGGCGCAGGTTATCCATGCGCCGTACCTGATGCACGGCAAGGCCTCCGCCATCCATCACGATGGTAAAACCATCTTCCGCGGTGTGGAGCAGAATTTTGCCGGCGGGCGTTATCATTCACTGATTATCGATCCGGCTACGCTGCCCGAAGAGCTGGAAGTATCGGCTCAAACCGCCGATGGGCTGATTATGGCTGTCCGCCACCGTCATTTCCCGATCGAAGGTATCCAATTTCATCCCGAGTCCATTCTGACCGGGCAGGGCGAAAACATTATCAAAAACTGGGTGGAATTATCATGAAAGAAATGATTGAACATATCGCCGCCGGGCATGACCTGACCTTGGAGCAGGCTTACCAGGCTATGGATAAACTGATGAGCGGAGAAGTGAATGCCGTGCAGACCGCAGCATTTCTGACTGCATTGAAATGCAAGGGTGAGGCCGTGCCGGAAATAGCCGGTTTTGCCAAAGCCATGCGCGACAAAAGCATCAAAGTTCCGCTCAACGGTCTGAGAGCTGTTGATGTCTGCGGTACCGGCGGGGATCATTCGGGAACATTCAACATATCCACAGCGGCTGCCTTTGTGGTGGCCGGGGCCGGAGTGCCGGTGGCCAAGCATGGTAACCGTTCGGTTTCCAGCAGCAGCGGCAGCGCCGATGTGCTTATCGAAATGGGTGTGCCGGTCGAGCTGACACCCGAACAAAGCGCAGCCGCACTGCATGAAGTGGGCATCACGTTTTTATTTGCCCCGCTGTACCACCCGGCCATGAAGCATGTGGCTCCGGTGCGCCGCGATCTCGGGCTGAAAACTGTATTCAATATTCTCGGACCGCTGACCAATCCGGCCGGAACCAGGCGGCAGATGATTGGCACATACAGCGCTGCCAGCGCTCAGAAAATGGCCGCAGCAGCGGAAATGCTGGATATGGAAAAAGTTTGTTTTGTCTGTAATGGCGACCGTTTTGATGAGATTTTGCTCCATCAGCCGACCCGGGTTTTTGAATATTCACAGAAAAGCGGTTTGGCAGAGTATTCTGTTAGCGCGGCCGATTTCGGTTTTCCGCAGGTTGACCTGTCCGAGGTGCAGGGCGGTTCGCCGCAGAAAAACGCCGCAATACTGGAACAGATTTTAAGCGGTCAGGTGCTGAACGGTGCGGCTTATACCGTGCTGGCCAATGCCGCCATGGGATTATACGCTGCCGGATTATCTACCTCGCTAAAGGACTGTGCATCCGCGGCCACGGATGCCCTGAAGTCGGGTCGGGCCAGGCAAAAACTCCGTTCACTCCGGGAATTCGGGGCAGATAGGGCATGAGTATTCTGGCCGAAATTCTTGAGGTAAAAAAGGAAGAGGTGAAAGCCCTGCGCCGGCGCTACAGTCATGCCAGCTTTAATGATTTTGACCTGTTTCACCAACCGCGGCAGTCTTTTGATGCGGCTCTGCGCCGGGACGAGCGCCTGGCCATTATCACCGAAGTGAAAAAAGCCAGTCCCTCGGCCGGTCTCATCCGCCCCGACTTTGATGCCCTGGAAATTGCTGAAACCTATGCCCTGTTTGGTGCAGATGCGATTTCAGTTCTGACCGATGAACGGTTTTTCCAGGGTCATATTCGCTTTCTTGATCAGATTGCCCGGCAGAAAAAAAAGCCGCTGTTACGCAAGGATTTTATTATCGATGCATATCAGGTGCTCGAGGCCCGCGCTCACGGTGCCGATGCCGTTCTGCTGATCTGTGAAGCGCTCTCTGCTCCGCAAATCAGTGATCTATCCGCCGCAGCGGCCGAAAACGGATTGGATGTGCTGCTCGAATTACATGACCCGGGGCAGATCGAAAAGATCGATTTTAGGCGCAACCGGATTATCGGCATCAACAACCGTAATCTGGAAACCTTTGAAACCCGGCTGGAAACCACATTGCAGGTGGCGCGGCAGATTCCCACCGGATGTCTGCTGGTTTCAGAAAGCGGCATTACCGGGCCGGAAGCGCTGACAATTCTAAAAAATATGCGGCGGGTCAATGCCGTATTGGTTGGTGAACATCTGATGCGGGCCAGGGAAACCGGACCGGCTCTGGCCGAACTAAAAAAATGGTGTTTTTATGAGAGTTAAAATCTGCGGCATCACCAATGACAGCGATGCCCTGCTTTGCCAGCAAAACGGCGCCGATGCGATCGGCTTTATTTTTTACAAAAAAAGCCCGCGTTATATCACCCCGCAACAAGCCGCCGAAATAACGGCCCGGCTCTCGCCCTTTATGACCCGGGTCGGTGTTTTTGTGGATGAGCCGCTTGAACAGCTGCTGGAAACGGTGGCCCGGGCCGGTCTTCATGCTGTGCAATTACACGGGCAGGAATCACCGGAATATGTACAGCATATCCCGCTGCCGGTGATCAAATCCTTTCGCGTCACCACCGGTTTCGATTTCAGTCAGCTTGACCAATACCCCGGTTGTCATTTCCTGCTGGACAGCTACAGCAATAAGGTGTACGGCGGCAGTGGTCTGCGTTTCGACTGGAACCTGATTCCGGCGGAGTTACGAAGCCGGATTATCCTGGCCGGGGGGATCAACGCTGAAAATATTGTCCAGGTATTTCAGACTATTCAGCCGGCAGCGGTGGATTTGTCCTCCGCCCTGGAACTGGAACCCGGGAAAAAAGATAGTTTAAAGGTTGAAGAATTTATGCGTGTGGTGCAGCAGTGGCGCAGCCGGCTGGCCAACCGTAAGGGAAAGGTTTCAGAATAATGCCGGAAAATATAAGCTATAACTGGCCGGATGCCGCCGGCCGATACGGAGAATACGGCGGAAAATTTGTCCCCGAAACACTGATCGGCGCCCTGCAGGATCTGGAAAAACTGTACCGCGAGAAGCGCAGCGATCCGCAATTTCTGGCCGAACTGGAAAGGCTGCAAAGTGATTATAACGGACGCCCGACCCCGCTGACTTTTGCTGAGCGACTTACCAAACATTACGGTCGGGCAAAAATTTATCTCAAGCGCGAAGATTTATGCCACACCGGGGCCCATAAACTGAATAATACCCTGGGTCAGATTCTGTTGGCCAAAGCCAGCGGCAAAACCCGCATTATCGCCGAGACCGGGGCCGGACAGCATGGTGTGGCTACGGCAACGGTTTGCGCCCGTTTTGGCCTGGATTGTGTGGTTTATATGGGCACCGTGGATATTGAACGGCAGAAACTCAATGTCTTTCGCATGCAGATGCTCGGCGCCGAAGTCCGGCCTGTGGAATCAGGGTTGAAGACTTTAAAGGATGCCACCAACGAAGCCATCCGCGACTGGGTGACCAATGTGGCGGACACCCATTATATTATCGGTTCGGTGGTCGGGCCGCATCCCTATCCGCTGATTGTCCGCGATTTTCAGTCCGTTATCGGCCGGGAAACACGCAGTCAGGTGCTGGCCAAAGAAGGCCGTCTGCCGGATTATCTGCTGGCCTGTGTCGGTGGCGGATCGAATGCTATCGGAATGTTTTATCCCTTTATTGAAGACCGGTCGGTGCAATTGATTGGAGTGGAAGCGGCCGGACAGGGTATTGCTTCCGGGAAACATTGCGCTACTTTAACTTTGGGCCAGGCTGGTATTTTTCAGGGCATGAAAACCTACCTGCTGCAAACCGCCGACGGACAGATTTCTGAAGTGCATTCCATCTCTGCCGGGCTGGATTATCCCGGTGTTGGTCCCGAGCATTCCTGGCTGAAGGATTTGCAACGTGCCCGGTATGCTGCGGTTACGGATGAGGAAGCCCTGCAGGCTGTAATTCGCTTGTCACGGCTGGAGGGCATTTTACCAGCCCTGGAAACCGCCCATGCTGTAGCCTGGCTCGAAACCCTGATGCCGCAGACCAAAGCCGGAGAAATAGTGGTTGTAAACATCAGCGGACGCGGCGACAAAGATTTGAACACCATCATCCATGAATTAGGGAAACAGCCGCAATGAGTAAAATTGCCGCGGCCATAGCTGCCGCCAATGCTGAGAACAGAAAAGCACTCTCCGTATTTTTAACCGCCGGATTTCCACAGGTGGCTGGTTTTGTCGATCTGGCTTTGCAGGTTTATGAAGCCGGTGCCGATCTGATCGAGCTGGGCATTCCGTTCAGTGATCCGCTGGCCGACGGACCGATCATTCAGAAATCATCGCAGAGTGCCCTGGAAAATGGGGTGGACCTGAAACTTGTGCTCAGCATAGCTGCTGAGATAAGAAGGCAGTCCGGGAAACCGTTGATTTTGATGGGTTATGCCAACCCGATTCTGCGTTTCGGCTGCACGGCTTTTATTGAAAGAGCTTCTGCCGCCGGGGTGGATGGCCTGATCATTCCCGATTTGCCGCTCGAAGAGAGCCGGAGATTCTGGGCCGAAACCGATTTAAACGGGCTGGATAATATCCTGCTGACCACACCGGTTTCGGGCGATGAGCGCATCCGGGCTATTGATCAGGCCAGCAGCGGCTTTGTGTATTGCGTCAGTGTTACCGGCACCACTGGTGAACGCATGGATTTTGACAGACAGGTCATCGAAAACCTGCAGCGGACTTACCAATTATTGCAGAAAAACAAAATGCTGATTGGTTTTGGAATTTCTGGTCCGGCAGCGATTGAGCAGCTCAAACCCTGGTCTGACGGGTTTATTGTCGGCAGTGCCGTTGTTAAACGGCTGGGGCAGGGCAGCCGGGCAGAGATTCAGTCTGCATTGGAATTTATTCGGGAACTAAAGGCAGTGTGCTGACCATCCTAAAGGCGAGCTTTTAAAGGTTAAAATAAGTGCCTAAATTCGGCATCGGTCCGGGTTGGATTCATTTCCAATTATACTGATCTTCTGAACGCTTCTCCCTTCAGGAACCCTTTACCGCTTTACATTATTTTAGTAGCCGGATGGATTTGAGAAATGTTTTTTCATCGACCAGCTTATCGGTCGCATATTTATGTAAGATGCTCGAAATAAAAGTCTGATATGGTATTCCTTCTTCCAGTGCTTTTTGCTTGATCAATTCAATAGTCTGATTATTCAAGCGCAGAGTTATCCTGTTTTTCTCATTCGCTTTTGAAATGATATTTTTTACTCTGCGCCGGGATTTTTCTGATGCTTCAACAAATTGTTCAGCGCTGTTTTCTATCTCTTTTTCAAAAGCATCAAGTTTTATATTCTTCATAATTTCTCACTATACATTTTGTTAAACTTCCTGCTGGGGAACGCTGTTTTTAAAAAAATACTTTCATTTTGATCAATTATAAAGGGAACAACATAGATATAACTCTTTATTCGTACGATGAAAATAAGTTGACCATCTCTTGCCGGATTCTCAAGAATATCAAGATATTCATTCCTTAGAATTATTTCTGCAATTTCCTCGAATGAAATATCCCTTTCGGTAAGCAGTTTTTTATTTTTTTCTTCATCCCAGTAAATCATGGCAAAATGTTAAACTTGTAAACATACCTTGTCAACAAGGTATGTATTTTTTAACAGGAGTTTTATATGATGCAAACCAGGTTCTACTCAAACCCTGGGCTGATGGGTTTATCATTGGCAGTGCCGTTGTTAAACGGCTGGGCCAGGGCAGCCGGGCAGAGATTCAGTCTGCATTGGAATTTATTCGGGAACTAAAGGCAGTGTGCTGACCATCCTAAAGGCGAGCTTTTAAAGGTTAAAATAAGTGCCTAAATTCGGCATCGGTCCGGGTTGGATTCATTTCCAATTATACTGATCTTCTGAACGCTTCTCCCTTCAGGAACCCTTTACCGCTTTACATTATTTTAGTAGCCGGATGGATTTGAGAAATGTTTTTTCATCGACCAGCTTATCGGTCGCATATTTATGTAAGATGCTCGAAATAAAAGTCTGATATGGTATTCCTTCTTCCAGTGCTTTTTGCTTGATCAATTCAATAGTCTGATTATTCAAGCGCAGAGTTATCCTGTTTTTCTCATTCGCTTTTGAAATGATATTTTTTACTCTGCGCCGGGATTTTTCTGATGCTTCAACAAATTGTTCAGCGCTGTTTTCTATCTCTTTTTCAAAAGCATCAAGTTTTATATTCTTCATAATTTCTCACTATACATTTTGTTAAACTTCCTGCTGGGGAACGCTGTTTTTAAAAAAATACTTTCATTTTGATCAATTATAAAGGGAACAACATAGATATAACTCTTTATTCGTACGATGAAAATAAGTTGACCATCTCTTGCCGGATTCTCAAGAATATCAAGATATTCATTCCTTAGAATTATTTCTGCAATTTCCTCGAATGAAATATCCCTTTCGGTAAGCAGTTTTTTATTTTTTTCTTCATCCCAGTAAATCATGGCAAAATGTTAAACTTGTAAACATACCTTGTCAACAAGGTATGTATTTTTTAACAGGAGTTTTATATGATGCAAACCAGGTTCTACTCAAACCCTGGGCTGATGGGTTTATCATTGGCAGTGCCGTTGTTAAACGGCTGGGCCAGGGCAGCCGGGCAGAGATTCAGTCTGTTTTGGAATTTGTGCGCGGGTTGAAGGCCGCCTGTTAAAAATGAACCGGCGCTTTATCCGATGACCATATTTGAATTTTGATTGATCGTATGGAAATTGAATACGGTTGTATCAAAATTTGATACAATAATGTTGAAAAATTTGCTTATTTCCGAAGTACGGATTCGACTTTATTTATGGTTCCAGGGCAAGTGATACATATTATAGCAGAGAGCGACCTCGGTTTACTCATTATTGGTAGCATAAAGAGCAGAGAATTCTTGCCGGCTATAATTCAGGTCGGTGTGCAGTTACAGAGAGAAATTAATTTCACGGTCATGGACAAAGATGAATATGCCTCAAGATTAATTAACTACGGTTATATCATATACAGCATTCATGGTGACACGAAAACATGATTCACTGGTGATGTTGATGGGGTCGGTCAGGTATCAAATCTGAAAGCAAATGAATTGCTTGAACCCGCAGGTGAACATCAAAAAAATTATCAGCTGGGCTAGGTTAAGCTTCCCTGAATATCAATAAAATCCCATCCTCAAAATGAACTGCAGGCGGCCACGAATCCTGTCTCCCGGTAAAATATAATTGGAAAAACGTAATCACCGTTGCAAAAATAAAAAAAGGCAGTCACAGGGACTGCCTTTTAGCTGTACAATAAGAATAAAAGTTTATTGATCAAACCAGGGTGTGCCAACTGGTTCGGGATAGCCTTCAAGATACACGATTTCGGCACCGGTACTCTGATGAATGGATTTTACGATGTCATTAAATACTTTTTCTGTCCAGGCTTCCGGCGATCCTGCAATAGCACTGGTCAGATTGCGTCCGATCTGTTCCACACCCCCTTCTTTCTTCTCAAAGGTCGCATAGAAATCAATGTGAAAGCCATCTTTGTATTCAAACAAACAGGCAGTTAATCTCAAATCCGAGCTGCCTTTTACTGACCGGGTAGCATCCGCCGACCACACTGCACCTTCACAGGTGGCAATCTTAATACTGCTTGTTCCTCCCATTGCAGCGAGTGCAGCCATGTTAGTCCCTTCGAATGGATTTACAAGTTTGAAGCGACCAGCTGTTTCAGGTGCTTCTGAAAAAGAAGGGATTGGTGATGCTTCCCGGGCTGAATTGACATTTTGGGCTAAACCGGCACTTGCGGCTTTAATCACATCCTGACGTTTAGCATCCGTTTTGATGTCAAATATCCTGTAGTATTCTACACTGATTTTTTTTTGGGAAAGGCCGCGGTTGGTTGAAGCACAACTGCCGAGGATAGCCAGGGCGATTATCAAAGTAAACACGATTTTCATATAATATCTCCTGCTCAAAATTATTGGTAATAAATCTACATTGAATAATTTAAGATAGATTTAGAACGAAATTTAGGTGTTATGAGAATTTAATATAAAACTAATAAACCAAATCCAATTACTACAAATCATGAAAGTGATGCAGATTTATTTTAAAACTCTGAAAGCAGGTGGTAATATTAAACATGTCTAAAATCATTCTACATGTTGATATGGATGCCTTTTTTGCCGCGGTTGAACAACGCGAGCATCCCGGATTCAAAGGCCAACCGGTTATCGTCGGCTCCGATCCCCAGTAAGGTGACCTTCAAAAAAATTATCAGTCTGGCTTACGTTAAGCTTCCCTGAATATCAATAAAATCCCATCCTCAAAATGAACTGCAGGCGGCCACGAATCCTGTCTCCCGGTAAAATATAATTGGAAAAACGTAATCACCGTTGCAAAAATAAAAAAAGGCAGTCACAGGGACTGCCTTTTAGCTGTACAATAAGAATAAAAGTTTATTGATCAAACCAGGGTGTGCCAACTGGTTCGGGATAGCCTTCAAGATACACGATTTCGGCACCGGTACTCTGATGAATGGATTTTACGATGTCATTAAATACTTTTTCTGTCCAGGCTTCCGGCGATCCTGCAATAGCACTGGTCAGATTGCGTCCGATCTGTTCCACACCCCCTTCTTTCTTCTCAAAGGTCGCATAGAAATCAAGGTGAAAACCAGGTTTGAGAAAAAAGGGATTAACTGGAAAATTCAGCAAGTCACTATGCAAACTGAACTAAATGGACACTTCGGTGAAAGTACCGCCAGTTAAGCCCTGAGCACAGATACACAATTTACCAGTTTATAAAGTGAGATTTTAGTGTCACCGGAACTGCAAAGATTAAATCGGTTTCCGGTTCAACAATTTACCGGGAGTTAAAGCGTAATAGCAGGAAAAGAGGTTACTGTCCCGGACAAGCCCAAATCAGGTGCTTGGAACGCCGGCAGAAATTTTTTGTAATAAAACGAATCATTGATATTTTTGCACTTATGAGTTGAATCTGTGTAAAAAGGAGAGATAATGAATAGGACGTTTTCCGTTTTTCTTTTTTGTCTGTTCTTGATCAGTCCATTGTTTAGCCAGAATTTACCGGTTGCCGATCCCGACCCGGAAGTTTACCGCGAAGAGATGAACCGCTTCCGCTTCTGGGATGCAAAAAATACATTTCCCGAAAACAGTATCCTGTTTATCGGCAGTTCAAGTATTGTTCTGTGGCGGACCAATGAAGCTTTCCCGGACTACCCGGTGATCAACCGCGGCTTTGGCGGATCACATTATTCCGATCAGCTGGCTCATTATGATATTGCAGTGAAGCCCTACAATCCGCAATGGCTGGTTTTATACTGCGGGGATAATGATATTGCTGCCGGGAAAGAGGCCGAACGGGTATTTAAAAATTACCAGGAATTAATGCAGCGCATTCACACCGATTTTCCAAAGGCCAAACTGGTTTATGTACCCATTAAACCCAGCCGCAGCCGCTGGTCTTTCTGGCCGGAGATGAGCCGCTTTAACAAAATGGTTGAGAATTACTGCAGCGGGCAGGACTGGTTGTACTATCTTGATTTCGCAACGCCTTTGCTTGGTGCCGATGGTCTGCCCGATACGGTAAATTTTGTTGGGGACCAGCTTCATCTTTCGGCGGAGGGTTATAAAAAGTGGAATGCTATTCTGAGACCTTTTCTGAAAAAGCATTTTCAGCAACCGGTATCACCAGCCAGATAAAGATCCGCTTAATTCCTGCCATGAGAAAATTGAACCTGCCGGGGAATAATACCCGGCAGGTTCAATTTGGAAGAGCCTGGGTTAATCTTCCTGAGATGGTTTCATTAAAAGCGTCACCCGGTCGACAAGGGTTAAAAACTCCGCCCGGTAACCAAAGGGATCAGTTCCCATGGCCGAGCCGGCCAATTCTTTTACCTGCTTCAGATTTGAGCTGCCCTTAAATTCGGAATCTCTCAGAATCATGGCGAATTCGGCTACTGCGGCTGAAAAACGGAAATTTTCAGAACTCTGCCTGACAATTTTTGGTTGGCCGGATAAGACATCAGAAAATTCTTTGCTGCTCCCGCCCTCGGGTTCTTTGTAGCGGATTTTTACCGTCAGAATTTCATTATTGTTAACAGAACCGGGTTTAAGAACCCTGTCCTGATATTTAAGATCAGTTGTGTTATCCGTTGCAGCAGCCCCGGCCGGGATGATTTCGTACAAAGCGGTTACGGTATGACCGGCGCCGATCTCCCCGGCATCCTTTGTGTCATCTTTAAAATCTTTGTCTTCCAGCCGGCGGTTTTCATAGCCAATCAGCCGGTACGATTGCACTTGGGCCGGATTGAACTCGACCTGTATTTTTACATCCCTGGCAATGGTGTACAGGGTTGCCGTGATTTCGTTGACCAGTACTTTCCGTGCTTCCAGAATATTATCAATGTAAGCATGATGGCCATTGCCGCGGTCAGCCAGTTCCTGAAGCCGGTGATCCTTGTAATTACCCATTCCGAAGCCGAGGATGGTCAGGAAAATTCCCTCATCGCGCCGGGCTTCGATAAACCGGGTCAGCTCGGAGGTACTGGAAATGCCGACATTAAAATCGCCATCGGTGGCCAGAATAACCCGGTTGTTTCCCTTATTAATAAAATTATCCCGGGCCACCCGGTAAGCCAGCTGAATACCTTCACCTCCGGCTGTACTGCCCCCGGCCTGCAGCCGCTCAAGAGCATCAAGAATGACGGTTTTTGCTGAGCCCGGTGTAGCCGGTAAAACCAGTCCGGCATTACCGGCATAAACAACAATAGACACCTTGTCCTGTGAACTTAACTGTTCGGTCAGCAACCGGAAGGCCTGTTTGAGCAGTGGCAGTTTTTTGGGATCGTCCATTGAACCGGAAACATCGAGCAGAAAAACCAGGTTGGAGGGTTTCTGATCCTGTTTCTTTAATAACTTGCTTTGCAGACCGATATGTACCAGCCGGTGACCGCTGTTCCAGGGGCATTCGCCATATTCCAGGTTGATGGAGAGTGGCTGCCCGGCTTCGGGTTGCTGATAGTCATAATCAAAATAATTGATGAATTCTTCACTGCGCACGACATCTTTGTACGGCAGTTGATCCTGCAGGATAAAACGGCGGGCGTTGGCGTAAGAGGCGGCATCGACATCGGCGGCGAAGGTTGAAAGTGGTTTGTCCAGAACATCAAAATAGCCGCTCTCATTAATCTTTTCATATTCCTCGGTATTCCAGTCGATCGGAACTGGTTCAACAGGTATCAACAATTCCCCGGCCCGGGCAACTTCCGCTGTGGTGGCCATCTTGTGAAATTTGGGCTGTTGCCCGGTGCTTACCGCAACCAGGCGTACGTCAACGGTGGTAACTGAATCTGCGATAACTAAAACATCCTTCAGTGTTTTATTTTGATAGCCCTTTTCAGAGAAGTGCAGGGTGTATCGCCCCGGGGCCAGATTTTTAAACAAGTACTTGCCATGTCTATCCGTTTTCTCCAAAACACCAATCTGATCAATCCTGATTTCTACCCCAGGCAATTCGTTGCCGGAAATCCAATCGGTGATCCGGCCGCTGATCTGACCGTTTGTACCGGCGGATAAAGCCAGCACGGATGATAAAATAAAGGCAAATAAAATCTGTGGCATGTTCAGCCTCCCTGAGTTGGTAGATGCTTTAGTAATGATGCGGAATGAAATGAGTTTCATCCCTTCTGTAATCGCATTCAGGATTGTCCATAATCAGCGGCGGATCAGGAATACTTCCCGGGAAGAGAAAGCAGTTTCTGCTCCGGGGCCAACAAGAAAGAGAAGATATTTTGCCCGGGAAGACCGGATAAACCCTCCGCGCCGGCTCCGGTTCAATCTGAAAACGGACGGCTGGTCTGGCGGATGATGCCATCAGCACCGGTCATACAGCAGGGATGTCGATTTCCATCTTCAGCCGGAGGTTCTTACTTTTTCTTCAGCAGTCTCATACTCTCCAGGCTGCAATTGAACTCCTCCAGAAAGTAAGACGGATTCTGTATTTCCTTGCTATTAACAAATTTTATATCCAGCAACCCGCCGGCTTTAAAACCAGTCCGCAGAAAATTCATTTCATCCAAAGCCAGGCTCCAGGCTTCCAGCCAGATTTGCAGTTCTTTGCGCACTGATTTACCAGCATCGCTGTGCAGCAGAATATCGATATCACTGCCAGCCTGGGCGTTTCTGGTCTGGGTGCTGCCATAGAGGTACAAAGCTTTAATATCGAACCGCTTCATATCCATCTGATGGGCCATCCGTTCAACCATATCAATCCGCCAGGCACTATGGTCGATAACCAGACCGAAGGATGTCTGAAATCCATCTTCGCTATAGAAATTCTGGTCCAGCCCCTGTGGGGAAAGTAAAGCCACGGCCCGTTCTTCCTCGGCATTCATCAATATCTTCAGAATTTGCCCGTTGGCGCTTTGTGCTATTTCGATCACCTTAACCACATTGCTCAGGAAACTGTATCCGGGCAGGAAGTCGAGCAGCTGATTGGGCGATTCCTTGAAAAAACGAGTATTAAAAACAACATCTTTTTCATCAGGATACAGAGGCAGATAACGAATGCCGGCTTCAACCAGATCCTGGAAAAAATGGGTGCCAAAGGAAAGATCCGGTACATAGCTTCCTTTTTGCCGGGCGATTTCAATTAGAACTGCTGTGTTGTTAATATCCGAATAAGTAATGCTGACACCCAATTTGATGTCGCCGCGGCTGCCCCAGCGGCCCGGCCCCATCAGGATAAACTGGTGCCTCGGCAGCAGGTTGTTTAACTGACCGACGATACGCCCGACACTGCGCAGATCATCCAGATCGCTGAGCAGAGTGTATTCGTCCGGATCGACATAAACGATATAATGAATATCCGGGACATGACCGTTGGAAATAAAGCGGTTGGCTGAAAAGACCAGTTTTTCAGCGGGAATTTCCCTGGGAATTTTGGCTGGTTTGACATACCGGCTAAAACTTTGCGGGCGGCACTGGAGCAGGTAAAAATCTTTTCCGTCACTGGCAAATTCAATATCCACCGGAGAAGCCAGGGCATTCTGCAGGGCGCGTAATATGGCTGAAATTTCCCGCACGAATGGTGTGTCGGTGATCAGTCCGTCGAAGTTTACAGCCAGTTCCTCACGGGTAAAATCCGTATTAAAAAGCATGGGTTTGCGCAGATTCTGGTGCTCAACAATGTTGACCAGTTTTTCAATCAGCGGATAATCGTTTCCATACCGGCTGAAAAGGTCTTTGATTTCCAGAGTTTCAAAGGAATTGGTTTTCAGATTGAGTACATCAATTTTATGCGGTGAGTAATGCACCACATCGCTGATACTGATATTGGCCCGCAGACCGGGCTGACCCGGGGCAATCAGCACCGGATAATCGTCACTGAGCCGGTCAACGGCACGGGTGCCGAGCCCGGGCACCAGCCGCACCAAACCGTCTTCCCGCCGGATGCGCGGCGACCAGCGGAATTCATTATTACTAAAGGCTACACCGGCATAAATTGGGAAATAGTAATCGCCGATCTGCTGCCCGACCACAGACTGAATCATAATACCCATTTCCTCATGGAAATCGAGCAGACCGCGTTCGGCCCGGTATTCGATCGGGTCGGGACCGATGGTCGAGGCATACACCTCGGCGATGGCATCCATCAGTGCTTCGAGCCGTTCATGCTTGCTGCCCTGATTGGCCAGGAAAAGACTTTTATATTTACCACTGAAAGCCGAGCCGAGCCGGTCTTCCAGCAGCGATGAACTTCGCACAATCAGCGGTTGTGTGCCGAAATCATCGAGCGCCATGGAAATGCCCTGAATCAGGTCGGGCGGGAAGTGGGAGTTCTTGAAAAGCTGAACCACATGCGGGTATTCCTTGCGCACCTCATCGATGTTTTTGTATTTCTGCTCGGTGATCTCCTCGAGGTTATTGTAATTCATAAAATGAATCAGACCATCGGAGGTGATGTACCAGGTTTTTGGGATTTTTATATGGGTCAGCATTTCCGTGTATTTCTCGGATTCCTGCAGAATACGGTTGGCCAGGAAGAGACCGGCGCTTTTACCGCCTAATTTACCATGGCTGCCGGTTGGGAAAATGGTGGTTTCCAGGATGGTTTTGAAATCGATGACACGGACAAAATTCTTGGCAATATTGATAAACTCAACCTGGTCGGTAAAAAAACGCCGGATTAGCGCGGCCCGAACCCCGATGCGCACGGCCGGAGCCAGTTCGATCCCGGCCGGGTTGAGTTGGTAATAGCGGCGGATTGCCTCGCTGATATCGGTCAGAGAACTCTCGTTATTGGAAATGGCCTTGACCAGGAAACTGGTTTTATCCTGCTGCATCCATTTCTGGATATGGCTTAGAATCTGATGATCGTTTAAATATTTACTGGCGATTTTAAAAATTTTCTGATTGAAGTCGGATGATTTCTGGGCCGACCGTTTGCGCAGGGGGACATTAGCCTCGCCAAATAAATCAACCTCTTCCGGTTTGGCATAGGGATTATATTGCTGCAGGAGATATTCGGCTTCTTGGATGCCGTTCCAGACCAGGTGGTTCAGCATTTTCCGTGAAATGCGGCTGTAGGTGTCGGGATCGGTCCGGTCGAGCAGGTCGAGTATTACCTTCCATTCGCCGCCGGTAGTTTGGCCGGAAATGCTCTGCTTGGTCGTTTCCCAGCGGTTAAAGACCATTTTCAGCTTTTGGTACATAATATGATGACCGAGGCGCAGGGCAATATCTGCTAAAAGCTGTACTTCATCCGGCAGGAAGGGTCCGGCTCCGGCTACCGGACGTTCTTCGGTATAATAAACTTTGATCCAGCCGACGACCTGTTCCTGTACGATCAGGTCATTATTCAGAAACCAGGTTGACTCCTGAAAATCGTTGGAGACAAACACCTGTTCCCGATAAATTATTTTCACCCGGCAGACATCCGGATATTGAAAACCGGCCGGAATAACCTTTACCGCATCGCGGAAGATATCGTCCAACGGACTGTTGCTGCGGTGCAGAATCTCTTCGATTTCATACATGCAGTTCATTTCTTTGACCCGCTCTTCCAGCGAGCCGATCAATTGATCCAATGATTTATTGCCTGGTGCCATCATATTCCCCGTGTTAGTCCGGGCGAAAATACAAAATTCAGGCAGGAGAAGAAACGAACCTGTATTGTCGTGTTGAAGAGTCGACAGAATAATATACTTGTTGATATACTTGACAGTTTGAATGATATGCTATATGTTCGCCAGAAAAGGGGTGTTAAATGCCACAGATTTCTCTTTATATAGACAGCACTACTTTACAGAAAATTGTAGCTGCCGCCAGAGCGAAAAATCAATCCGTATCAAAATGGGTTGCCGAACAGTTGAGAACGAAAGTTGATCCGGTTTATCCGCACGGTTTCGATCAGCTTTTCGGTTCAATCCGCGATGAAAACTTTGTTGAACCATCCGAATTGAAGTTGAGTGATGATTCTGAACGGGTGGATTTTTAATGTATTTTCTGGATACCAATACCTGTATTTTTTACCTGAACGGTACATCGGAAGCAGTTCGGGACCGGATTCTGGCCTGTCCACCGGATCAGATAAAAATTCCATCTATCGTTAAGGCTGAATTAGTATTTGGTGTTTATAAAAACCAGAACCGTGGAAGTAATTTAAAAAAATTGGAAGCCTTCCTGTCATCGTTCGAAATGGTGCCATTTACCGATTTTATGACTTACATCTATGCTGATATTCGCCAGAAGACTGAACAAACCGGCCAGATTATAGGACCAACTGATTTACTTATTGCCTCAATTACCCTGTATCATACGGCAGTCCTGGTTACCAACAATACAACTGAATTCAGAAGGGTTGAAAATCTTTATCTGGAAGATTGGACCAAATAAATAAGTTCAGTATATCTTTCAAGCCTTCGATCTATATTTCACCCGGACACTGAGCAAAATTTAATTTCAGGATTTAAGGCAATAAAAAAAGGCTGCCCGGAATGGACAGCCTTTTTATTCTCAGAATCTGTGAATTAAACCCAGCCGCGGTCTTTTACTGCCTGGGCTACCCGGCCGATGGAGATAACATAAGCCGCATCCCGCATGTAAAGTTTCCGGCTGCGGGCCAGATCGCTCACCGCCCGGAAACCGGTGGTCATCTTGGTATCCAGCTTGGACAGCACTTCCTCTTTTTCCCAGAAATAATTCATATTCGACTGAACCTGCTCAAAATAGCTGCAGGTTACGCCGCCGGCATTAGCCAGAAAATCGGGAATAATAAAAATACCGCGCTTTGAAATCTCGGCATCAGCATCCGGTGTTGTCGGTCCATTGGCGCCTTCACCAATAATTTTGACACTCTTTTTAATGCTGTTAACGGTTTCACCGGTAACCTGGTTTTCAATAGCTGCCGGCAGAAGAATATCAACTTCCTCTTCAATCCAGGCATTACCGGCCAGTTTTAGGTAACCGAGATCCTGTGCTTTTTTAGGATCGATACCGCCGAAACGGTCGGTAATACTGCGCAGTTCATTCAGGTCAACACCGGTTCTCTTCTTATAGGTATAAGAGGTTTGGTCGTTCTGATCCCAGCAGGAAACAGCAGTGACCGTTCCGCCCAGCTGGGTGAATTTTTCAATGGCATATTGGGCAACATTGCCAAAACCCTGAACGCTGGCCGTGGTATTTTTAGGATCGAGATTCATATCTTTCAGCGCTTCGCGGATGGTGTAGATCAAACCGTAACCGGTGGCTTCGGTCCGTCCCAGTGAACCACCCATGCCGACCGGTTTGCCGGTGATAAAGCCAGGGTAACGTCCGCCGTGGATCACTTCAAATTCGTCGAGCATCCATAACATGTGCTGACCGTTGGTCATAACATCCGGGGCCGGAACATCGGCCAGAGGGCCGACATTTTTAGCAACCTGACGTACCCAGCCGCGGCAAATCTGTTCCTGCTCACGCAGACTGAGATGATGCGGATCGCAGATAACGCCGCCTTTGCCGCCGCCCAGCGGAAGATCAACTACCGCGGTTTTCCAGGTCATCCACATGGCCAGGGCGCGCACGGTGTCTACGGTTTCCTGCGGATGGAAGCGGATACCGCCCTTAGCCGGACCGCGGGCGTCGCTGTGCTGAACCCGGAAGCCGCGGAAGACTTTTGTTGTGCCGTCATCCATTCTGACCGGAATCAGGAAATGAAATTCACGTACCGGTTCGCGCAAAAATGATTTGGCACCGGCATCCAGACCAATCAGGTCGGAGACTTTATCAAATTGTGATTGAGCCATTGCAAAGGCATTGAATTCTTTACTTGCCATAGCCTTGTTCCTTTACTTTAAATAGGTTTGAACTTTTTATTGTCGTCCTGCCGGGCGCTTTTCTGAAGCGCTTTCAACGACGTATTAAAGTAAATATAACAAGGGTAAATCTAAAAAAAAACTATCATTTTTTATTCATCCCGCCGGGCACTGTGAACCCGCTCTGCTCCAGCCAAATATAAAAAAAACAATAAGATGTCCGACCTGAACCGGCCGTTGATCAGAATATATAGATGGATTTTTACATAAACTTTCAAAAATAGCAAAATGGGCAGGGTTGAGAAAGATCAAAGATTAAAGATTAAAGATGAACCCCGCAGGGGTTGAATATGAATAACCGCAGGTGAAACCTGTGGGAAAGGTGAAACCTGTGGAAAAGGTGTAGCCCGTGGTGAACTATTGTTGCAACGGATAACCGAATGCGTTGAACGTAAAAGCCCATTCGGTATTTATCTGGCGGATACTTTCATCATTTAATTTTGGGTGTTCATTTTTCTTGTATGGTGCCTGATTTTCGAGCCATTTCTGCAGCACCGGTTCATAAGCCGGCCAACCGTCAAGCTGTAAAGTCTCATAAATTTTTCTGATCTGACCCGCCTTGTCCTGCTCGAAATCTTCAAAGCGCAGCTCGCATAATTGTCCCGGACGAAGCAAGGCGCGGTCGGCCAGATAAGCTTCGTACATGACCTTGTATTGTTGAATAATCAGTTTGCGGTCTTTGGTTGAATCTCTGTGCTGCATGGAAAGATGGCTCACGGTGTGTTGGTAAAGCTGCTCTGTTGAACGGTAAACCTCATACGGATTGCGGATAAGATGAATAAACCTGGCCTCGGGGAAGTGGCGGAGCAGCGTTTTTATTCTGGCCGTATGTTGTGGAGATTTGAGCAGAAGTGTTTTATTGTACTTCAGAGTCAGTTTTTTTAGAAAATAGACCATACTCGCCGCCCATTCGTCAGCTTCCTTTTCGGAAATGTTGAGCAGAGTCAGGTAACGCTCGTAGAATTCTTCCCGGGCCGGGAAAGCCCAGGCCAGAACCGGTGATTTGAGAGAGAGCAGACTCAGGCCAAATTCATCCTCAGCGGGATCAGAGAAACGGATCATCATATTATCCATCGGCCTTTTTGCAGCTTCGAGTTTATCCAGATAGCGGCGAATTTTGGGTTCAAGGCTCAAAAAGGTCCACGGATTATAGGTTTCGAGCATATTGGGATAGGCGAACTGTTCATCAAAAGCCAGAAGTTTGTGCAGCAGAGAAGTGCCGCTTCGCCAGTGGCCGAGGACAAAAACCGGCGCTTGCTTAATTTCCGTTGCCAGAATAGCCTGTTCAAAATGGCGCAATTCCTGTCTGGCTAGAACGCTGTTGCGCAGACTGAGGATAAGCAGCTTCAGGTAATCCGGCCAGTATTGACCATGACTTTTTCCAATATTATCAGTAAAAACCTGTTTAAACTGCCTAAATCTTAACCCGGTTAATGTTTCCATTAAAAACCTTTTTTAAATTCTGTAGTATCTGGGATGTGTATTAAAAAACAGCAGTGAAAAACGAGTAGCGGAAAATAAAAATTTGCATCATATTAATCCACTAAAAATTTATTAAAACCAGCCCGGCAGGAATTAAGTTGGTTAAGCCTGTTGTTTTCCGGAAATAAATAAAACTGAAGTGATACATGATAAAAGATAAAACAGCCTGGCTGCCGATCACCAGAGAAGAAACGGAATTACGCGGCTGGCATGATCTGGATGTGGTTTTGATTTCTGGTGATGCCTATATCGACCACCCGGCTTTCGGAACAGCGGTGATTGGCCGTATTCTGGAACAGGAAGGTTTGCGCATCGCTATTGTGGCGCAGCCCAACTGGCAGGACGACCTGCGTGATTTTAAAAAATTTGGTCAGCCGAAACTGTTTTTCGGTGTCACTGCCGGGGCCATGGATTCCATGGTCAACCATTACACCGCCCGGAAACGGCAGCGCTCGGATGATGCCTACACACCGGGTGGTCAACCCGGTTTCCGACCCGATTATGCAACCACGGTTTACACCCAGATTCTGAAAAAATTATTTCCGGAAGTACCGGTAATTATCGGCGGCATTGAGGCTTCGCTGCGCCGGGTTACGCATTACGATTACTGGTCTGACCAACTAAAACCAGGTATCCTTATCGAGAGCGGAGCTGATTTACTGGTCTATGGTATGGGCGAACAACCACTGCGCGAAATCATCCGTCTGCTGCGTCGTGGTGTACCTTTTTCTTCGCTGAAAACCATTCCTCAGACTGCATTTTTGCAAAGAAGCGATGAACCGCTGCCGAAGAATAAAAACTGGGCAGATTTCCGATTGAGTAGTCACAAAGAATGTCTGGAGTCGAAAAAAAAGTTTGCAGCAAATTTTAAACATATTGAACAGGAATCGAATAAGCAGTTTGCCCGCCGCCTGCTGCAGGACGTAAACCAGCAGCGTTTAGTAATTAATCCGCCTTACCGGACCATGACTACTGCAGAAATTGACGCCTCATTTGACCTGCCCTTCACCCGGATGCCGCATCCCAAATACAACAAACGCGGACCAATTCCGGCCTATGTTATGATCCGTCACTCGGTGAACACTCATCGTGGTTGTTTTGGTGGATGCAGCTTCTGTACTATTTCGGCCCACCAGGGAAAAATGATTGCCAGCCGGTCTGAAGAATCCATTCTGCGCGAAGTGCAACAAGTAACACAAATGCCCGATTTTAAAGGCTTTATCAGTGATCTCGGCGGACCTTCAGCCAATATGTACAAGATGAAAGGGAAAGTGCAGGCAATCTGTGACCGCTGCGTCAGTCCCTCCTGTATCCACCCGACCATCTGTCACAATCTGGATATCAATCATCAGCCAATGATCGATCTCTACAGAAAGGCAGCGCAGATTGATGGTGTCAAAAAAGCCTTCGTCTCCAGCGGAATCCGTTATGATCTGCTGGTGGCTGCGGATGAAAAGCAGGACCGGGAGAATCATTTAACCGGCTATATGGAACAGATCATCCGCCATAATATTCCGGGCCGGTTAAAGGTCGCACCCGAGCATACGTCCGGGGATACACTCAAGCTGATGCGCAAGCCTTCTTTTGGATTTTTTCACCGTTTTAAAAAGAAATATGAGGAAATCAACCACCGGGCCGGACTCGATCAACCGCTGATTCCCTATTTTATTTCAGGTCACCCCGGCTGCGGCATGGAAGATATGGCCGAGCTGGCCGCCGAAACCAAAGAGATGGGTTTTCAACTGGAACAGGTGCAGGATTTTACCCCGACACCGATGACCCTGGCCACGGAAATCTATTACTCCGGATATCATCCGTACACGATGAAGGAATTCCGAACAGCGCGTTCTGTGCAGGAGAAAAAAGAACAAAGCCTGTTTTTTTTCTGGTATAAAAAGGAAAATCAGGGCTGGATTGAAAAGGTGCTGACCAGTCTGGGCCGGCTGGATTTGCTGACCCGCCTGCTGCCCGGCCGGGGGAAGAAAAGTAAAAATAATTCCGGGAAACCGGCCGGCAGAATGCGGTTCCCCGGGTAAATTGTCATAAACACACGCTTAATGCCGGGCTAAAATCTGCTGGGCAAGTTCGATCATGTTCGGATACATGTCCGGAGGTACTGCCGGTTTGCCTAATTTGGTAAATACCATGTAGCGGGCGCATTTTGCCGGATCGCCCTGGCAGTATTTTTTCTTGTAAATCGCCCCGAGCCCGGAAGTATCCGGCATTTTATCGTTAAAAAAAGGACAACCTGCTAAACTCTTACAATCGGCCATTTCAAACCTCGCTTTCAATGTTAATTTTTGGGTTGAATAAAGTCTCGACCGATGTCATTAAATTATTATTTTAAAATTTACCCCGGAAATTATTGTGCATTAAACAAGAAAAGATTCTACTGTTTTTACCCTGAACACCGGACTGGATATACGGATATTGGT
>DYOS01000252.1 GCA_020720405.1 Caldithrix sp.
TGTTTAATCTGAGTTCTTATAAAATCCGGACACGGCTCTTCGTGTTGGCCCTATTGCCGACGCTGGCTCTGGTATATTTCGCCGGCAGCCATGCCCTGGAAAATGCCCGGCTGGCGGAGGTTATGCACAAGATGAATACTCTGGCCGGTTTTGGTGTACTGGCCGGCAATTATGTTCATGAATCGCAGATTGAACGCGGTATGAGTGCCGGCTTCCTGGCCTCGGACGGGGCAGAATTTTCGGAAGAACTGCAGGAGCAACGGAAAAAACTGGATGCTGCTCTAAAGATTTTTACAGAGCGGATGAATGATTTAGATGCAGAACAGTATTCAGCGGATTTTAACCGCCGGGTTAAAGCAGTCCGTGACCAGATTTCCCAACTTGCTTCCATCCGCCAGAGCGTGAGCAGTAAAACGATTCCCCCGGCCGAGTCCGCTGCCTGGTTTACCACACTAAACGGATTAACCCTGGACATGGTTGCCTACATGATGAACCTTGCTCCAAACAGTAAGTCAGTTCTCGATGTCGGCGTTTATGTAAACCTGATGCTGGCCAAGGAACAAGTCGGACTGGAACGGGCGCTGCTGACCGGTGTTTTTACCCAAAATAAATTTCCGCCGCCGGTTTTAATAAAAGTTACCGATGGTCTGGGCAGACAAAATGCCTATTACGATGCTTTCCGGCTGATGGCTAAACCAGAGCAGCAGGCAACCTATGACCGGCTGATGCAAGCGCCGGAAGTGCGCGAAACGGAAAACATGCGCCAGACTGCCCTGGAACTTGCCAACAGCGGCAATTTTGGAATTGATGCCAAAATCTGGTTCGGGACGATTACGAAGAAGATAAATCTGATGAAACAGATGGAAAATCTTCTGGCCGAAGAATTTCTGAAAAGCACAGAATCGGCCTACCAGGCGGCCCGTTTTGCCAGGTGGTCCACCTTTGGCATTACTCTGGCCATATTGTTAATTGTCCTTTTTGCCGTTATCACCATTACCAATTCTGTGGTTCGTCCGCTCGGCGGTGAACCGGATGAAGTATCCGCCATTGTCAGCACCATGGCCAATGGTGACCTGACCACGGATATCCGGCTGCGCGAAGGCGACAGCAGCAGTATCATGCTTGCCGTTCGGGAGATGTCTGATAATCTGGGCCGGATTCTCTCAGAAATTATTGGTACTTCAAATAAGCTGATGGATTTTTCCGGGGCCATGATAAAAACCTCAGAAAATATGTCCGATGTTGCAACGGAGATGAAAGAGGCCAGCACCTCTGCCGCTTCATCTTCAGAGGAGATGACCACCGGGATGGATGTGGTTGCCCAGAACTCCGAAGCCATGGCGGCCAGCATCGGCAGTGTAGCCAGCGCCACCGACCAGATGACCAGCACAATCAGTGAAATCGCCCGGAATTCCGAGAATG
>DYOS01000022.1 GCA_020720405.1 Caldithrix sp.
TTTGAACCTCAACTCCTCTTGTCAATGAACTCTATATTTCAACCCGTCCCGGGCATTTCGACCATTTGTTTTCAAACGAGCATTTAATATACATGGGCGTTTTTAATCATGCAAATCTAAATATTAAAATTTTTCAAAATAGCGAATCATCAGTTCCCGACTGGCCGAAGATGATTTCACATTGTTTTCCAGTATGTCCCGGACAATAAACTCAAGATCAAATTTATCAAGCAGATTCCATTTAATCGCTGCATGCAGATAGCCCTTGCCCATTCCAACAATTTCCCGATTGTCATCCGTCGCGAAATTGTATTCGCTTAACACCGTTAATTCCGAATTAATACTTTTCTCGACCCCGATAAAGATTGACGGATCGCTATCACCATCACTCAACTCAAAAGACCTGCCAATCCCGGCATGGACAGCAAACATACCCAATAATGAATAACTCTTGCTTAATGCAATATACAAACCTTTTGATTTTTCCGTGTAGCGCTTGAGGTCTCCAAGATATCCGCCTGCACCCTGACTGTTATAGCCAATCGCAAGTGCAGGAAAATTTAATTCCTCCCGGCTCAATTGATATTTGAGCTGAACACCTACCTGAGGATTCCAGTTTACCGACCCGCTGCCGAGTACGGAAGAACCACCAAAGGAAATACCGAACATAAACCTATCCGTGAGGGCCACCCCAAGCTGGCTCAATACTCCACCCTGATCATAGGTTTTGATTGAAACATGGTAACTGCCCTTTGGCATTGTTACGGCAGTTGGTGCTTCGACCAGATCAATTGAATGAATGAGCAAAGCCGTTTGAGCCAAACCGATACCTTGTATAAACATAATAAAGAGGAATATATATCTTTGCATGGTTTTCATTATTGTTAGTTAAGGAACTAAGCAAAATAGCATTCATTCAATTATTAAGTCAAGAAATTATTCGGTAGTCACCAACGTTGGATCAGGTGTTGTGGATTAGGTTTTATTTGGCTTGATTGACCCAAAGCTCCCGTTTAAATTGAAAAAACAGTCATTTATTTTGAGAGGATGAATATGAAAAATAATTTCACCAACCGGGTGCAGAAAGTTATTCGCTTCTCAAAAGAAGAGGCCATGCGTCTGGGGCACGACTATATAGGAACCGAGCATCTACTTCTTGGAGTGATCAAGGAAGCCGAGGGAATCGCCATAAAAATAATTCTGAATCTTGGCGGCGAACTGAATAAGATTAAAAAAGCCATAGAAGATTCCACAGCCCCTTCCGGCGGAACTATGACCATTGGCAATCTGCCGCTTTCCAAGCGGGCTGAAAAAGCCTTAAAAATGACCTATCTCGAAGCAAAGAATTTTAAAAATGATGTTATCGGCACAGAACATCTTCTGCTGGCAATTTTAAAAGAGAAGGATAGCCTCGCGGCACAGATTCTACTTACTTTCAACATCGACTATGTGAATTGTTACACTGAGCTTGAAAATATTCTGGCCGGCAAACCTACCCAACCCCGGACCCGGGAAGTTCCCAAGAAAACCAAAACACCGGCACTGGATCATTTCGGCCGTGACCTGACCCAACTGGCTACCGAGGGCAAACTTGATCCGATCATCGGACGCGAGAAAGAAATTCAACGGGTAGCCCAGGTTTTATCACGGCGCAAGAAAAACAATCCGGTTCTGATTGGTGAGCCAGGCGTCGGGAAAACAGCCATCGCCGAGGGCCTGGCCTTGAGGATCGTTCAGAAAAAAGTATCCCGGGTATTGCATAACAAGCGGGTGGTTGCGCTGGATATGGGTTCTATTGTTGCCGGAACAAAATACCGGGGGCAGTTCGAAGAACGGATGAAGGCCATCATGACTGAGCTTGAAAAAGCAGAGGACGTTATCCTGTTTATCGATGAACTTCATACCATTGTCGGTGCTGGGGGTGCATCCGGCTCACTCGATGCTTCAAATATGTTTAAACCAGCCCTGGCCCGAGGGGAATTGCAATGTATCGGTGCAACAACTCTTGATGAATACCGCATGCATATCGAGAAAGATGGGGCACTGGAAAGACGTTTCCAGAAAGTAATCGTAGAGCCAACCAGCCCACAGGAGACTCTGGAAATTCTCAAAAATATAAAAGACCGCTACGAAAGCCATCATCACGTACACTATGAAGAAGGCACCATCGAATCAATCATCCGTTTTGCGGAAAGATATATTACCGATAAGAATTTCCCGGATAAGGCCATTGATGTTCTTGATGAGGCCGGTTCGATGGTTCACCTGAATAATATTGTTGTACCTAAAGAGATTGTGGACCTGGAAAAAGAAATTGAAGATATCCGGATTCAGAAGGAATCACTGGCAAAATTGCAGGATTTCGAAAGAGCCGCAAAACTTCGGGACATGGAACGGAATTTGACCGAGCGGTTGGAAATTGCCCGATACAATTGGGAAGAGTCCGAAGAAAACCGAATTGCCGCCGTCACCGAAAATGACATCAGCGCGGTCGTAGCCATGATGACCGGTATTCCTACCCAGCGGATTGCGATTGAAGAGTCACAAAAATTGCTCAACATGGCCTCAGAATTACAAAAATCTGTTATCGGGCAGAATGAGGCCGTAAAAACTATCACCAAAGCGATTCGCCGGGCCAGAGCGGGGCTGAAAGATCCGGAACGGCCAATCGGCTCATTTCTTTTTCTGGGACAGACTGGCGTCGGGAAAACCTATCTGGCAAAAAAATTAGCGGAATTCCTGTTTGAAAGTCCCGATGCCCTGGTCCGAATTGATATGAGTGAGTACATGGAAAAATTCAATGTTTCCCGCCTGGTTGGTTCTCCCCCCGGGTATGTTGGTTATGAAGAGGGTGGTATCCTGACCGAAAAAATCCGCCGGCGGCCATATTGCGTAATTTTGCTGGATGAGGTCGAAAAAGCGCACCCTGATATTTTCAACATTCTTTTACAGGTGATGGATGAAGGCCACCTGACTGATTCACTCGGTCATCGTGTGGATTTTAAAAACACGGTCTTGATTATGACCTCGAATATCGGGGTCAGGCAGTTGAAAAATACTTCAAAATACGGTTTCGCCGATGCCGTTTCCGACGATTCTTTTACAAATATTAAATCTAAAATCAACGAAGAACTGCGGCGTGCATTTAATCCGGAATTTCTGAACCGGGTTGATGATTTTGTTTTCTTCCATCCCTTGACCACAGATCATGCCAAAAATATTGTCGATCTGGCTTTGCAGGATGTTTCAAAAAAACTGAAGCATCAGGATATCCGTTTTGAACTTTCTGACGGGGCAAAAAAGATGATCGCCGAGCAGGGATTTGATCCGCAGTACGGTGCCCGGCCGTTGAAACGAGCGATTCAAAAACTGGTTGAAGATCCAATTGCCGATGAACTGCTGAAAGGTACCTTTTCCGAAGGTAGTATTATCAAAATTGATGTTAAAGACAATACCGAACTTGCCTTCACCGAGATCGGGGTCAAAAAGAACAAAGCCCGGGATATGGAAATTCAATAGGCAGATCATCTCTTTATCCACATCTTTATAAATGCCCGGAGATTTTTCTTTTGGGCATTTTTATTTATCCAACTAAATTGGCTGCCCGCTAAAATTACAGGGAGTTTTTATGGCGATACGATTTGATTATTCCAATGTCATGGCTGAGAATATCGGAGCTGAGCACGGATTAAGCAGTGCTAATTTCGAACAACTTATTCCCGCCGGAACTGAAATTTTAAAGGCTTTAAGACAAAAAGCTGAAAACGGCAGCCTGGGATTTTATCAGCTACCAAATGATACCGCTGGATTAGCTGATATTCTCAATTATGCCGGTGTCGTTAAGAGCCGGTTTGAGAATTATGTTCATATCGGCATCGGTGGTTCCGCACTCGGCCCGATTGCCCTTCAGACCTCATTGCAGGATTCCTATTATAATTTGAGCCACAAACCAAAAATGTTTTTCCCGGATAATATTGATCCGGATTGGCTTAACGATCTGTTAAAACAGATTGATGTTTCAAAAACGCTGTTTCATGTGGTTTCAAAATCCGGAAGTACAGCCGAAACGGCCGCCACCATGCTTTACTTCATGGAATTTCTGAAAAAAAAACTTGGCGAGCGGTTTTTCCAAAACCTTCTGTTTACTACCGATCCGGTCAAGGGGCTGCTCAACCAGATTGCCCGTGAGTACCCGATTCAGTGTTTCCGAATTCCGTCCGGGGTTGGCGGCCGCTTTTCAGTACTAAGTCCGGTCGGTTTGTTATCCGCTGCCGTTGCCGGAATTGATATTGAAGGCCTACTCAAAGGCGCCCGGGAAATGGCCGGTATTTGTGACCATGATGATCTGATGCAAAATCCAGCTTTCCTGTTTGCTGCCATTCATACTTTGTACATGCAAAAAGGCAAGAATATCAGTGTGATGATGCCATACAGCAATAAGCTGAGGGATTGGGCCGACTGGTACCGCCAGATGTGGGCTGAGAGTCTTGGTAAAAAATTTGACATCGACAAAAATATTATTCATGTGGGTCAGACCCCCGTCAAGGCATTGGGTACCACCGACCAGCATTCCCAGGTTCAGCTTTATGTCGAAGGACCAAATGACAAAGTGATTTCGTTCCTCGAAGTTGAGCGATTTGAGCAGAACGGACTACTTGATAATCACTTTGAGTACATAGATGAATTTAATTATCTGAAAGGCAAAACTCTGGCTGAGCTGATCAATGCCGAGAAAAGTGCGACAGAACTTGCCCTGACCAACAACCAGCGGCCAAACCTGACTTTCCGTTTCGACCGGGTTGATCCGTATAATGTCGGTGCGTTCACCTTCCTGCTTCAGGCCGCGACAGCATTCGCCGGAGGTTTATTGAAAATCAATGCCTTTGATCAGCCGGGAGTAGAAGAAGGCAAAATTGCCACTTATGCCCTGATGGGCAGGAAGGGTTACGAATCAAAGGCGGAAGAAATCAGAAATCAATTGCAAAAGAAAACCTTGTTTCAGATTTAATAAAAGCCCGATATACCCAAAAATCCCGGAAAAACTAATACATTTCACCGGGATTTTTTATTTATATAGAAACCCGAACGGAAATTTTCTGCCGTTTACCCGGCGTTTGATTTAAGTCTTACATCAAACTATACTTGGCCGGTTTTAATGAAGGATTATTTAGGAGGAAAACAATTTGGCATTTTTACCAGCAAATCGGGAAAATGATTATGCCCTGATTTTAGGTGCTTCCAGCGGTTTCGGTGAAGCCGTAGCCCTCGAACTGGCCGGGATTGGCATGAATATTATTGGGATTCATATGGACCGCGGTGTCGGTCTGAAACATGTTGATGAAATAAAAAACAAAATTACCCACGCCGGGGTAGAAGCGCGTTTTTACAATATGAATGCTGCTTCCGAATCCAACCGGAAAGAAGTAATCGATGAATTAAAAAAGATATTTATTGACAGCGGTTCGAAGAAGCGGATCAGGATTATGCTCCATTCACTGGCCTTTGGCTCATTAGCTCCTTTCATCAATAAAGATACATCTGAGCGGCTGACCCAAAAACAGATGGAAATGACTCTGAACGTTATGGCCCACAGCCTGGTTTACTGGACGCAGGATTTGTTTGATGCCGATTTGCTCGAAAAAACAAAAATCTTCAGTATGACCAGTTCCGGTTCAGTCCGCGTCGTTCCCTTTTACGGGGCAGTATCGGCAGCCAAAGCTGCGCTGGAATCACATACCCGGCAGCTGGCCCTGGAACTGGCTCCCTATCAGATCACCGTAAACGCCATCCGGGCTGGTGTAACATTTACTCCGGCGCTGAGAAAAATACCGGGACATGAAACCATGATTGATCTGGCTTTAAGCCAGATACCAGCCAAGCGGCTTACTCAGCCCGGCGATATTGCCAAATTCATATCGGCGATGGCCACCTCCGACGAAGTTTGGGCAACGGGTAATATTTATAATATCGATGGCGGTGAAATGATTGCCGCCTATCATTCTCCTTTTAAAAGAAGCTGATCTGCAGAATATCAAAAGGCTCCGCAATCCGGAGCCTTTTGATTATATACTGAACCAATAGTTAAACTTGATCAAAAAGATATTTTCCGGATGTGTGTCGAAAAGACTAGTAATATTCTTATTAAACCTTAACCGGCCATTATTCTCGAATTCATTCCGGCCCTGTGACCAGACCAGGTAGATCAAAGAACCGGGCAGATACTCCCAGCGGACGACCAGATTGGAGCGAAACTGCATAAAATCAAAATCGGGGCGCCCAAAACTGTAATCGTCCATACCATCTTCATTCTCATCCACATTATACAGTTCTTCATCAGCGTCATAGCTTAGCGTCTGATCAATTCCGGTAAAACGGTCGCTTAATTTTTCAGCCTTTGGATTTGTAATTCTCTTGTAGAGTGAATAGCCGCCGGAAGAAATAAACGGCTGACCATAATATTGGACCGACAACTCAGGTGTATAGCTGTAGTTTAGACGCAGAACGAATCCTATGGTCTCTTGTTTGAGCCTGGCAAAAAGATATCTGCTCTGACCCAGATATTCTGCTTCATCCACATACTGAAGATTATCCCGATTTTTGCTGTAGAAAGGATCGAGTGAAATACCGAGGCGGCTGCCCGGTTTGAAATTTAAACTCAGCTCATAATTATCATTTTGTGAATAGCCATCATCACTGACACTGCTAAATGCTTCCAGCTCAAAATTGACCGACTTGCGCTGATCAGAATACAATCCATACCAGTAATTCCATGTACCATCCACCTGCAGTGCCGGTCCACCGCGCAAAGCAGTTGTTGAAATGCCTGCTGCCTCCCGGTTGAAGCCGCCGAAGACACCCCAGAAATTTATAAACTGCAGATTGCTGTTCACATTTCCGCCGCTTGATAATTTGTCACCGCTATAATCCCAAACGTTCCAATAATTAAAATTTGTTCTAAAACGGTTAAGTATACCTTTCTTATCCTGATCATTATATCCAACCCAGATAAAATTCATAATTTGGTCGGCTTTGCGCAGATATCCGGCATCATTCAATTCGAAACCTGGCGAACGCCAGATAGTGCCGCTCAAATATTGAAATTTTCCACCCACTTTCCCGATATTAAAAGTTCCGCCGTTCCCACTTAATGTGGTTCGCTCGGGATCAAAATTAAGGTGCCTGGCATCCGGACGCTGAAAATAACGGGCTGAGGCGGTTTGCAGTTCAGAAATGGCGTCTTCATGCCCATCAATGCGGGAAAAGGCCAGTCGCAGATCAGCCAGATAAGCCTTATCACTCCACTGATGGCGCAAATCGATTCCACCGGTCATAGCCGAACGGTTCAGAAAAGTCAGATGATCGGCATTGATTCTGCGGTTGGTCGAGGTAAACATTCCGCCAATACTGGTATTGCCACGGTTAAAATCTTTCTGCAAACGTGTGATCAGGTAATTGGTAAGCGGTTCGACAATCAGGCTTTTCTTGTTTCCATCAAGAGAAATACTGGCCCGCTCCTCGTCGGTCACCGCATCCAAAACTCCGACCGACCAACCCGACTCTGTTTTGCCGCTGAGCTTGGCTGCTCCAAGAATATGGGTGTATTCCGGCACACTGGCAAAATCATGATTGAATCCGTCAGCCTCATCCGGATAATAATGAGGTTGCCGGCCAATGCGCCGCGAATAGAATAACTGTTCACTGGCAAAACCACCATCCCCAATACCCAAACGGAATTCAAAAATATTTTTGCCCTCTATAAAGAAAGGCCGTTTTTCATCAAAGAATGTTTCAAAAGCGGTTAGGTTTACTTCGGACGGATCGGCTTCGACCTGCCCGAAATCAGGATTTACGGTAAAATCCATAGTCAGATTTCCGGTCAGCCCGATTTTCCCGTCGATGCCTCCACTCAGGCTGCGATCTGTCCCTTTTAAGTATGGATTATCCTGTTCCTGCTGATAAGTATTTATTTTAGCTACACTATAAGGTAGAATTTCGATGCGGGACGCAGGTTTTATTTCCCGCAGGCCGGCTAATTCTCCAAAAAAAGAAACCATCCCGGCTGCCGATTTTGGAATCAGCTGCCAGAAAATTTCTTCCTGTCGGCGGTGAATTTTCCGAAAGACATTAAATCCCCAGATATGCACTTCTTTATCCGCAAAACGAAGCTGATTATAGGGTATGCGCATTTCAGCAATCCAGCCATCACGGCCGATGGTCGTTTTTCCATACCAGACCGGATCCCAGCTTTCATCCTCCCGGGAGCCGTCTTCGGAAAACAGGACATCTGTTTTTACCCCGCCGGCACTGAGACCAAAACCAAAGGCTGTCCTATGGTCAAAGTAACTGTCAATTGCTATAAATATAAAATCGCTGTCATCTATATCATCGCGACGGGTGACCCGGCTGACAATAGCCGATGGATCACTGTCCTGAGCCTGTACGGCGATATAAATATTTGATTCATCGTAAGCCACTTTAAACCGGGTTTGTTCAGATGGCAGCGCACCTTCAACAGGGTTGAACTGGACAAAGTCTTCGGCCTCAGGCACCGTTTGCCAGGCATCATCATCAAGAATACCGTCTATTTGTATAGCAGACTGATTTATTTTAACCGGGAAATATTGTTTAACCGGACGGTCATCGGTTTGACTGTAGATAATCTGAAAAAGCAGGAATAATGCTATACCAATTCTCATAGATCCCCCCAAATATTTTAACATATGACGCAACAATGATTTAGAAGGTTGCACGATAACTTGTGCAATAGACATGGCCTGTTTCCAGACCAAGTGTTTATGGTTAATTCATGTACTAGTCGGTGCTGGAAAAGATGATTCCTCAATATCCATATGAAAAATTCGAAGCAGTGTGTCCCTCAAAAATTACAGATATCCTCGAACCTAAAATATTCTTAAACAAGTTATAATGGACTAAAGTCCATAAAAATCAAGGGTTTCTATAGCCCCGGCCTTAAGGCCGGGGCTATAAAAAAACCAATACTCCCGGGCTTTAGCCCAAATTCATGAATTGATCAGACTAAAAAATCCATTCCTGAAAATGGACAAAAGGAGTTTTCTCATCTTAAAACCAAAGGCACATAATGACGATGGATGGTGCCATATGAACCAGCGCTTGTTTCACATGTCGATCATTTGGTCTAAATGATTCTTATACAGATTGGAAGAGTTTTGGGACGCACAGAACCTCCGGGAAATGAATGGTTATTTTCTTGTTCTGGTGGGAATAGACGTTATTTTAACCAACTTAACTACTTATATATTCTACATTTAAAAACTTTTTCAGCACCGACTATATTAGTATAAATTACCGAAGGAAAGACGGTTTGAAGCAGTGATGGTTTGAAATAAGCAGTGAATAAACGTATAAGACAGGCAAAAAAACAGCTCCCGGAGCGGAGCTGTTTTAGTTACAAATTAGCGCAGTGCAATTTTAAAAGAAGTGCGATACTTTTCGAAGTAAATATTATTTTCTCTGGCCAGCCAGCCGATGGCCGCATCGATTAAAAAAGTGTCTGTTTTTAAAGCTGTTTTTAACTGAGCGATAGTCATCGGCCCATTCTGTTCAAGCGTTCTATAAACTTCTCCGGCTATTATTCCAATTTCTTCAACCATCATTCCTCCCTTTGCTATGGGTTTTGTCAGACGTTTTCAAAGTATGGGCAGGTCCAAATATAGTCAAGTTAATTTCCCGTAATAAGATGGTTAGGATAATTGAAAAACGGTCATATTCTAACATCTCTGAGCCATTTGTAAACAGTATTATACAAACCGGACTTAGTTCTCATCATTATCACCTAAAATACTAACCGAGCGATAGCCGTTTCCAGAAACCGGTGTTTCTACTTTGATACTTATATACACCTGCGGCGTTTCGAGGCTGTCGCCCGGAGCCCAGGCAAAGCTGAAATCTGTTGTTCCTGCGCCACTGAATTGTGTATCACGGGTTGTAATATTGACATCACCATAAACCGCTCCATCCGTGGCTTCAACCGAAATACGGGAACCGCTAACCAGGGGATAACCCCAGATATCCGATATGGTGTAATTAAATTGAAGCGGTGTATTCGTATAATCGAAATTAAAATGATCCGGTGAAATTACAATCGGACCGGTCTGGCCGGTCAGCAGCAGATTTCCGGAGATGGAAAGCAGGTCAGACTGCAGGGTATCGCCATACGTGTGAGCTGTGATTTTAGCCAATGAGACAATCTGAGGCTGTGGTGGTAATGGAAAGGCGCTCATGTATTCAACTGTAGCCCGACCCATCTCATCGGTAACTGCTGCACCTTCAATAATACCGTAATCAGAATTGAAATAAACTATTGTACCCGGCGCCACGGGATTACTGTAGCGGTCGCCAACGAATGCAGTTATCTCATCGATGATACCGAGATGCACATGGCCGGCAATATTAACATATTCAAAGCCCAGACTCAGATGATCCTGATCGGGCAATCCGCCATATACCGCAACCCGCACCGGTAATGAATGAACAATATCAGTATCACTTTCCAGCCAGGCGTTTATTTGTACCGGACCGGCAATTGTGCCACTGTTTAAAACCGTATAGGCCAAACCGCGGACCGTGGTCATGGTATCCGGAAATAGATATTCTCCGCCACCCGGCCCATTCAGAATTTCAAAATGAACCAGCGCTTTATGGTCTGTGTCCACCGGAACACCGGCTGCGTCGGTCACCCTGAACTGAATCATAGCTGTTTCCTGCAGGCCGGAAGTTTTTACATAGACATGCGAGTTATGTTTTCCATAAATCTCAATGTGGGCCGGTTCTCCGCTTATTTCCTCATCCGGATCGTCAATCGGCAGCGAGTCATTGCCGGCAGTCTTCATCAATACGTCGGGCACGGTGGTTTGCATTCCGCGTTTTGCCTGAACATAAACCCCATTCAGTTCATAACCGATTTTGCTGACCTGCAGAGTAATATCAAATTCATCCTCTTCACCTTCGGGTTCGAAATTCAGCGTGAAATTGCCGGCATTATCCGAAACGGTTTGGGTAAAATGATCCTGAACAGTGATTAAGGCACCTTCGAGAGGGAAAACCTGGGTTTCAGACAGAAAGTAAACCTTCCCTTTCAGGTTCAGCAGACGGTCGGGATCCGTTTCGGAAGTGTCTTTACAGGAAGTCAGAATAAGCAACGTAAAAATAAAGCCAAAGAGAATAGGTTTTTTCACAATTCCTCCCTGTTAAACTAAATCGGTAAGCTCAATATTTGGAGCCACCAGGTTATATTCTTTGAGCCGTTTCAATCCTTTTTGGAAGGATTGCATGCCGAACTCCGTTCCAGTCTGGATAGCGTTGTCCAACTGATGCGTTTTACCTTCCCGAATCAGGTTACGAACCGCCGGACTGGCGGCCATAATTTCAAGAAGGGCAACCCGGTCGTCCTTCATCGACATGCGCACCAGACGCTGGGCTATTACAGCAACCAATGAGGCGGCCAGAACCATTCTGATCTGCTGCTGCTGTTCCGGAGGAAAAACATTTATAATACGATCCACTGTTTCCGCTGCCGAATTAGTATGCAGGGTACTCAGAACGAGGTGGCCGGTTTCAGCGGCATGAAGCGCATTGGTTATTGTTTCCAGATCGCGCATTTCACCAACCAGAATAACATCCGGGTCTTCGCGCAGGGCGCTGCGCAGGGCTGTTGAAAAATGATCGGTGTGGCGACCGACTTCCCGCTGGTGAATAACGCTTTCCCGGGGGGTGTGAACGTATTCAATCGGGTCTTCGATGGTAATGATGTGGGCCCGGCGGGTCATGTTTATTTCATGAATCAATGCCGCAAGCGTAGTTGATTTCCCGCTGCCGGTCGGTCCGGTCATCAGAATCAGACCTTTTTTCCGTTTGCAGAACTCACTTAAAACTTCGGGTAACTGCAAATCCTGCAGTGTTCTGATTTTGGCCGGAATCAACCGGAAGGCGGCACTTAATCCATTGAGATGTTTGAAAATATTTACCCGGAACCGCACCTGGCCCTGCAGATCAATACCAAGGTCAACTTCTTTCTGCGACTTAATCTGTTTTTTCTGATTTTCATCCAGATAAGGCACCAGAAATTCGAACAACTCATCTTCTGTAACCGGAGGGGCATCAACCCGTTTTAGCTCGCCGAGCAGGCGCAGTACCGGCGGGCTGCCGGTGATGAAGTGGATGTCGGAAGCATTTACCTGGTGGGCAAATTTTAATGTATTCTGAAATATCGGATTCATATTATTCATTGCCGCTGGGGTTAGTATCCTTGGCCTCATTAATGATTTTGGTCGTGATAAAAATCAGCAGGTCGTTCTTTGTCACCTTGATATCGCGGTGCTGAAATAAATAACCTAAAAGCGGGATATCGCCCAGCAACCAGATTTTATTGATGATTTCTGATTTTGAATCTTTGACCAGCCCGCCAAGAACCAGAGTTTCACCGTCTTTCAGAATAACGGTGGCTTCGACCTCTCTTTTGGATGTAATCGGTTGCGGCGCTTCGGCATCTCCGGTGTAACCAACAATTTCCTCAAGAACAGGATGTACCTGCAAGGTGATATAATCATCATCGCCAATCAACGGGATAACATCGAGCCGGATACTGACATCTTTGTCTTTATAGGTAATGATATCACCGGATACACCACGGGAAATTTCCTTGATGGGAATAATCGTCCCGATTTTGATACTGGCCCGGCGATTGTTTAGGGTAGTCACCCTGGGATTTGAGATCAGTTTTGATGTGTTGTCTGTGGCCAAAATATCGAGTGTGGCTTTCAGGTTATCAAAGGTCAGTACACCAAGATTTAGATCATTCGATGAGTTTGGCAGTTGATACCAGGCCGAAAGCAGACTGGCGCCCTGTTGATTATTCTGGCCCTGCGTGATTGGTGCATTCGTTTCAGCCCCGGTCATTTTTACGCTGACGGAGGTAGGATAATCAATTCCGACTTTTTTCTCATTGCCAACCAGTTTTTCCACAAGCCGCACCTCAATCTGAACCTGACGTTCCGGTTTATCCATCTGGCGGATGACTTTTCCGATCTGGCGGACATTTTCCCAGACATCAGTAACAACCAGTCGGTTTGAGCGAACCAGAGTTTCCTTATCCGCATTTTCCGATTTCAATGCTTCTACTTTGCCCCGCTCGGAAAGCATCGGTTCCAGAGTGTGCTTAAGGCTAAATCCTTCCAGGTAACGCAGATCAAAAACCTGGCTGGTCAGATCACCATTCAGCTTCATCGCCTCCGGTTTGATGATCAGAACATTTTCACCTATGACATAGTGATAACCATTGGCCTTAAGGATTGAGTTAAACGCTTCAGAAAGCGGAACATTTTCAAGAGAAATGGTAACCCGGGCGTTGGCCTCTCCACTGATGACCACATTGATGCCGTATTGTTTGGCCAGAAACCGGACAACATTATCCAAAGTTGTGCTGACAAAACTTGTGGTTACTTTTTGTTGAAGAATTTTTTCCAGCTCATCAGCCCGGCTGATCTGGGTGAAGGCAAAGAGAATGATAAAGAGAATATTCAAGCGGCGGTGCATAGGCTCTCCTTAGTTGGCTAAAGTCAGTTCTTTCCGCTTCTGACCATCCGAAAGAACAACCCTGGTTTTGGAAATTGAAATTACCGTATAGCCGGCAACCATCTCACCGGTTTTTACTATTTTATCATTAATCAGGGCGAAGCTGTTTTCGCCATCGGCATTTGTAGCCTGCAGAACCAGTTTCACTTCAACAACCTGAACGGTTTCCTGGGTGTGAAAGGAGGTACTGCGTTTGGGTACGATATAAAAAGGATTTGTACCCCAGTTGCTCAAAGCGGCCTGAAAAGTCACTTCCGCCTTAGTTTTTGTTATCTCAGTATTCTCGGTCTTCTCCGCCACTTTTTGCTTCTTCGAAGAACCCGAATAGAATTTGGAATAGGTTTCGGGGTTATTGATTACATCGATGATAAAAAAGGCCACCACAATGGCCAGAAATATGAGCAGTCTTTTTTGACTTTTATTGATTTCCATATTATTCCTGCCTAATCATTCCAGGTGTAAAGTCTGGCACTTATCTGTGCCTGAAGAAGATTCTGGCCTTCCTGCAACCGGCTAATGGTTATCATTTCCGGGATGACATAAAAGGGCAAAGTTGGCCAATTCTCGATATACCGTCCGATATTTATAAAATCACCATGAACTGTAATCATGATCGGCAGTGCGATAACTTTGGTAGTCTGACCGCTTAACATGAAATTTTCATCGGTTGAGGTAAAGTCCATCAGCCGGACATCATACTGACCGGCAAAACTATTCATCGATGAAGTGACAATTGTCAGTTGATCTTTGCGGATAAATTTGCTCTTCTCCTGGTCAAGCCTGGCCTGCTGTTCCTTAAATTTTTCCTCAATATGCCTGATATTAATATTGGCATTCCGGGCATTTTTCAGCTTGTCGGATATTTGTTCCAGTTTACCCTGCTCAGACAGCAGTTTCTTTTCTTGCCGTTCAAACCATAAAAAATACCAGCCCGCACCCACAAGAATCAGAGCAACTAATTGGATAATGAAAATCTTTTTTTGCATGTCATAACCTACAGGTATAGCCGCAAGGCGAAATGGGTTCTTTTCTCTTCCGGGTATTTATTTTTATTCAGTAGTTCAACCTGCTTAAAATATCCGGCCTCAGACAGGCGGTTTATGAAGTTGAACAGATTGACATCGCTCATCAGGTTTTCTGTAAACAGGTCCCCTTCCAGCTCAATCTGGTATTTATAAACCGGTTCTATCTTCTTTTTCTTTTTTTTGTCTTCCAGTTCAATCAGGTTGATCATGTCGATTTTTTCCAGGCGGATGCCCTGCGGTACTTCATTACTCAGGTATTTCATGACCTCGATAATCGGTGGTCGTTCGCGGACAAAACCACGCAGTTCAGAGTTCTCACTGTTAACCGACTGGATTTTTCCGATAAAATCGTTGTACATGCCCTCTATCGGATTCAGCCGGTCATATTCTTTCTGATAGGTAATGGTCAGATTTTGGGTTTTATTGATGATTTTATGCTGGAGATAAGATAAATAACCAGCGCCGGCCAAAGTGAAGAAGAATATTATTAACAGAAATGAGTTCAGCTTGGAGAAAAGTTGTTTCGTTTTATACCGTTCCGGTAGAAAATTAAAATCATTCTCCTTATAAACAGCAGTTCCGATAGTCGATGTAAATTCTCCAAATTCGAGTCTTTTTGACTCACTGTCACTGAGTCGGGGCGCCATCAGGTAAATTGGAATCTGCAGCCGGTTTTTCAGATACGGCACCAGGCTTTCCTTGCGGATGGCATATCCGGTAAGATATATCGTCTCAACGAAATTTTTATTTTCCTTCCCCTGAAAAAAGGCCAGCGAGCGCAGAATTTCTGAGAAAAAGGTATGCAGTACGGGGTTCTGTTTGTTCTGTAACTCATTGATCCGGGAATGCAAACGTTCCTTTAGACTCAGCGCACCTGTACCGGCAGATTCCACTACTACCGATGCCAGCTCAGTCTGATCCATTCTGGTTTGTCCGCCTTTATCATCATGGATCATTACCTCAAGATTCCGGGCGCCAATGCTCACATTGCGGATAAATTCAATATTACGGTTACGGATTAAACAGATTTGAGTAATATCATAGGCGAAATCAATAATAATATTGGTTTTGTCTGAATCTACCATTGCGTTATAAGCAGCATGCAGAGAAACCGGCCGGGGAATAAACCGGGTAATGTCCAGAGCAAGATCACTAAAAACCTGCATGTATTTGTTCAGAACCTCATCCGGGGCAACCACAATTAAAACATTTATCGTTGGAATATCATTGAACAGGTATTCATCAACAATTTTATAGGACCAGATGCTTTGTTCTGTAAAATTCTGGAGTTCGGTCATATTCTTATTCAGCAGGGCATTTTCCAGATCACGCCTGTTTTTCATTTTTGGCAAAGCAACCTGGCGAATTTTAAACTCGTTGCTGAATATGCTGATATTCAGCTCCATATTTTTTTTATAATGCCGGCTGACTACATTTTCAAGACCAATCTGCAGCGCTTTGTAACGGTTGACCTGCTCGGTAGGAAATTTCTGATCTCCAAATTTTATAACCTGCAGCCTCCCGGGAATGCGGTTCCCGACGAGATAACGTAATTTATCATTATCAATATCAATGGCCAGAACCCGTTTCGCCTTTAGTCTTTCTTTGAAAGTGAGCGGCTTTGAAAAATTGTCCTGCACATTGGCAATAATCTCGGCCGGAACAGACAAGCTTGCCTCTTGCTGAAAAATAGTTTCTGATCCTGTTGGTTTGGGCGAAATATTTTTGGGTTCGTTTTTTGAGGCCGCAGCCGGCTTTGGTGCCGGAGCCTGATCCTGTTTTGTCAGAACTTCTATCGGTAATGCCGGTTCTGCAGAGTGAGTGCTGGATTTTGCGGCCTGTTCAATATTCTCCATCATTTTACCAGATAGTTTGGTATGAGTATCCTCAACAAATGATTTATTCTTTTTTTCATCATGCGTGAATTTCAATAGCTTCTCTTTTGGTGACTCCGGCCGGGTACTGGCCCGGGCCAGATCCAACCCGATTTGATGAGCGGAGTGGTCATCTACCTGTTCTAATAATTTGCCGGCCTCCGGATAAATAATGGCTTTACCTTCAACCGGTCGTTTTTGGGGAGTTTTTTTCTCTGCCAAGATCGGACCTCATAACTTTATCAGTTGATCACTTCCCAGGTACTTGCGGTGAAGATGATCGGGCCGCCGTTTACGGAATGCTCAAGGAGATCATTTATATTTTCCCGGTCATAAATGACCAGGAAGCGGAACGGCCAGAACGCCAAGGTTGTACCTACTGCATTGCCATTGCCAATCAAACCGCCAATCAGGTATCGGCCAAGAATCTGAAATTTACACAGGAAATCACCGCCGGCATTGGGCAGGTACATGGTACCATTGGTTACACCCAGAGGAAGGATACTACTGTTTATCGTTATATCGTCTCCGGCTACCCAATTTCCGTTATTAATCCAGTTAAAAGTACCAAAGGTGATATCACCTTCAGCGAAGATCACATCCCTGCTGATAGCAAATACTGAGTTCACCGTGAGATTTCCGGAATAGTAGTGAGCCGGCCTGGCCAGATCACGCAGCACATCAAGATCAAAGCGGGGCATAAATGCGGCATGGTGCAAAATTTTTCCTGAGGGACTGGTGCTGACCAGCGATGCATTACCAGAGACATATATGCCATACCTGGCCACATCAATGTAATTCACGGTTTTACGGATTCGTTTGGTGGTAAAAGCCATACTTCCGGTTGAGACAATTTCAAACTGGGTGCTGCCGATGAAATTCAACTGAATATCACAACTGGCCCCATTGCCCAGTTCCAGGGTTTCGGTATGACCGTGAAGAGACGTGATGGTAGCGTTATTCGAATTCATCCCGGCCGCGTGAACAGAAATCGCCCGCATGGCATATTCAATTCCGGACTGGGCGGCATAAAAGGCCTGGCGGTCATTCAGATTAAAAGCATGCATTTTTTTATCAGCCAGAACAATGGTCACCATGGAAATCGCCATCATACCCATCAGAATCAGGAAAATCAGCGTATTGAGCAAGGCAAAACCACGCTGATTATTTTTAATTTCTGGCAAAAAACATGGTTTGAAGTTCACTGCTTTCTCCATTGATCTCAACCGTCAATTCAATTTGGATATAAACAATTTCGGCCAGTGAGACAGCCGGATCCAGATTCTCATCCAAAAAAGAAAAAGGGTTATTTTGAACATGGCTGATAATGGTATTCCAGGTTTCCCCGGCCCCTTCCTGACGCTGAAGAGCACCGCCAACCGTTTTACGGAAGGTTATCTGTTCTCCGGCTTCATTCAGGTAACGCAAATATTCTCCGCCGCCAGTCAGACAGATGGCCTGAAGACTGGACTGTTCAATTCCCTGAAGCTCATTTCTGAGCACCCCGAGTGCTTTGCGCGGTTCCCAATGCGACACGGTCCGGTCCATGACCATATTAAAAGTCTGGACATTAACGCCAAGCAAGCCGAAGGTAAACAGTGAAAGAATACCAAGCAGGGAAATAACAATAACCAGCTCTAAAAGTGTAAATCCGCCCTGGCGGAAATTTTCAGTGCGGGTCTTCATACTGCGTCAACCTCATGCTCAGCGCGACACCATTTGGCAGCATGGGGTGGGTCACAACCACATCCACCTCCCAGCCGTCAATCCCTTCATCACCCCAGCCCGAAAATCCTGTTACCGTCACTACCCGGTGATAATTGTCCGGCAAATCCTCATCAACTTCAAACTGATCCGGGTCATCGGCCCAGTCCCAGTTTATTTCTTTTATTCCGGTTATTTCTTCCATTTTGCTTTCTGCGTGCAGAAAAGCCTGTTCAACAACATTACCGCGGGCTGCAAAAATGGAAACCTGACCAAAGATGCCAAAAACAAAGGGCACCAGAACGCCAAGCAGAACAATGGCCACAACCATTTCGATCAGGGTAAAACCGCCCTGTTTCTGAAATTCTGCGCCATGAGAATACTTGTTGACGTTCTGCAAAAAGGTCATATCGGTTTATCATTCCACAATTATACTGCCACCCGAATAGGATACGGTGAACCTGCTCTGATCGGCTTTCAGCGGTTCCTCTCCGTTTGAAAAAAACGCAGTCGGGTCGGTGTTGTAATCATCAACGGCATCAGCCATCGAAAACCCGGGTGTTTCCAGTACTTCTTTGGCAAAGTGCAGGTGGATGGCATCATGAATGGCCTGCCTGTTCGCTGAATCGGCAGTTTCCGCACTGCGGGTTTTCATATCCGAGTAACGGACAACGGCAATTCCGGCCAGGACGCCAAGCACAACAATTACAATCACCAACTCGATGAGCGTGAAACCAGAATCGGCGCTGCGTTTACTCGACAGTGACGGCACCAGCGGCAAATTCTACTGAAAATGCACTTCCGTCGGCCTTGGTCGGCGCATTTCCATCCTGGAAGAACGAGCCCGGATCTGCGTTGTAATCATCAACTGCATCGCTCAGCGTGTAAGATGCGTCAGCCGAAACTTCGGTTCCGAAATGCATCATAATCGCTGCTTCGATGGACCGGGCATTGGCTGTCTCGGCGGCCGTTTCAGCACTTTCCGAAAGATCGAAATATCTCGGTACGGCAATCGCAGCCAGAATACCCAGAATAACGATAACAACAACCAGCTCAATTAAGGTGAAACCACCCTGATTTGATTTTGACATGAGTTAATCCTCCTGTTAGTTATGGTTAGAACATTTTCATCATATCCCACATGGGTAAAAACATGGCTAAGGCCAGAAGAAGAATCATACCGCCCAGACCTATAGTGATCACCGGTTCGATCAGTGAAGTCAGATTGGCCACGGTATCGGAAACTTCATGACTATAGTACTCAGAAACATTATTCAGCATATCATCCAACGAACCGGATTTTTCACCGATCGAGATCATCTCAATCAGGAGTGGAGAAAAATACTTGCTCTGCTTCAGCGAATTGGCAATTTCCTGGCCCCGGATAATCCGTTCTGAAACCAGACTGAGCTCCCTTCTATAAACGGCATTCTCCATTGTTTCCTGCATTATCGAGAAAGTATTGGTTATGTTTAGCCCGGTCCGGTTCATGGTGTAAAACAGCTTGGAGAAACGGGAGAGATTAACCTTGTTTACAAAATCGCCAATAACCGGCAGAGATAACATCAACTGGTCGAATTGCAGCCGGCCGTTGGGCGTACGGATATAAAACCAGACTCCGGCAATTAGCCCACTGATGGCAAGGACAATCAGAATGCCGTAATGCATAATCGCATAGTGCATTCCAATCAGGATTCTCGTTGGCAGAGGCAATTCCATTTTCTGGGCCTGAAACATCGGTATAAAATTTGGAATAACCATTGTTGTAAAAACGATAAAGGCGCCAATCAATCCGATAGTGACAAACACCGGGTAACGCAGTGCCTTCTTCACTTCTTTACGCATCCGGCTGTCATCCTCGATAAACCGGTAAATATAATTCAGCGTCTCTTCCAGCGTCCCGCTGACTTCGCCCACCTTGATCGAATTGACAAAAATGGGCGGAAATACTTTTGGAAAGCGGCCGAGCGCACTGGACAGCGTGCTGCCCTGTTCAATATCATGGCTGATCGATTCAACCACTTCCTTGAAGTTTTCATCTGAGGTCTGTTCTTTTACCGCTCTGAGGCTGGAAACAATGGGCAGCCCGGCCTTTAATAAAGTATAAAGCTGCTTTGTAAAATGAAGAATGGTGACATCTTTTATTTTCAGATTGAATTGATCGGTTCTTTTTTTAGACTTGATCTCGGTGACATTGATAACCACCATGCCCAGTTCACGCAATTGTGTCATCACATCGCCGGAATCACGGCCGAGAAGCACACTTTCAATCATCCGGCCTTCGCTGTTTACTGCTCTGTACTTAAAATTCGGCATATTATTTTTTCTTTATCAGAATAAATTCAGGTACACGTTTGCAATACTATCGCCAAAAAAAATAAAAATTAAAGTGCTTAGTGAGAGAAAGGGACCAAACGGCACCAATCCGGCTTGAAATCTGAATGATCCAAGGCGCATAATAGCAGCAAAAACAAGAACCATCACCGCTCCGGTATAGAAAGCAAGCAGGCTGAATTTCCAGCCGATAACCAGGCCGGCTGCCGACATCAGTTTAACATCACCCAGACCAAGGCCATCTTTCCGCAATACAAAGCGGGATAATAAGGCCAGCGCATAAAGGGTGATACCGGTGATCAGCGCCCCACTCATGACGAACCGCCAGCTCCTGACCTCAAAAATAACATTATAAACCAGAAAGAAAATTACAAACAAAAGAAGAATCCGGTCCGGAATAAGCAGAACATCAAGATCGATAAATGAAACGGCGATGAGGACATAAGCTAATAATACAATCAGGAAAAACTCCGGTCTGAAACCAAACCGGCTGAAAGAATAAAGCGTGACCAGTGCCGAAATAAATTCCACGAAAAAATAGCGCACCGAAACAGGCGCATGGCAGAATGCACAGCGTCCGCGCAGAAAAACAAACGACAGTAGTGGAATATTCTGATACCAGCGTAAAGGTTGATGGCAGTGCGGGCAATGGGAAGCCGGCTTAACCAGCGACTCACCTTTTGGCAGGCGATGGATGACCACATTCAGAAAACTGCCGGCTATGGCACCAAATACAAAGATAAACGACTCAATCATAAAAGCCTGAAATCTACTTTTTCACCAGTTTGGTCAGGTTTTTGACCTGTTTCTTCCTTTAGTTCTGTTGCAACGGATGTTCTCCTGGCCGAGCGATCGAGCATGCGCCGGATTCGGGCTACCAGAATATCGCGCTGAATAGGTTTGGTCAGATAATCGTCAGCACCAAGTTCGAGCCCGCGCAGTTCATTTTGGGACGACTTCATGCTGGTCAGCATCAAAACCGGGACATTGGCTGTTTCCGGAGCAGCCCGCAAATGCTGTAAAAATTCATAACCATCCATTCTCGGCATCATTATATCCAGAAGAATTACATCCGGTATTTTCCGGGTTATCTCTTCAAGGGCGGAAATACCATCAGAGGCTTCACGTACCGTCATATTGGTGGTTTTCTCAAGTATGGTCCGGATCATAGTCCGGGCTACATTAAAATCGTCAACAATCAAAACGTCCGGGCGGAATTCCGCTTCGGGCACGGGGCTATCCCCGGCCGGCAGACCGGTCAGCGGATGCGGCTCTTCTGTTTCATTGGCCGGGATAATCTGGTCTGCCTCGGGCAGATTGGGCTGGCTGGCCTCCGGTACAATTCGGGCGGAAGAGACCCCTGCCGTTTCTTCACCGTCATCAACGGTGGAATGCATGTTCCGTAACACTTCTTTATAATCGGTAATGCCATCGGCCACCAAAGACAGAGCATCTTCAAACAGGTTGCGGAAACCTGCTTTCCGGGCATGACTCCGGATTTCCTGCAAATTGGTCTGACCGCCGATCAGCTGTTTGAGCTCATTATCGATGATCAGGATTTCATAAACCCCGATCCGCCCCTTATAACCGGAATAATCACATTTCGGACAACCCTTGGCCTCAAAGGTCTGCGGCTGATGGCCAAGACTGTTTAGCATTTTGGACAGCTTCGGATCGATCTGATCTGCCTGAACGCTGACCTTGCAATGCGGACATAGTTTGCGGACCAGACGCTGGGCGACAATGCTTTGGATGGAATCGGTAATTTTTACAACATTGATTCCCATATCCATCAGACGGGTGATGGTGGCAAAGGTATCGTTGGTGTGCAATGTGCTCAGCACCAAATGCCCGGTCAACGCGGCCTGGATGGCGATTTCCGCTGTTTCGCGGTCCCGTATTTCACCAACCAGGATAACATCCGGATCCTGGCGCAGAAATGAGCGCAAAGCGCTGGCAAAGGTGACACCGGCTTTTTCATTAACCTGAACCTGGTTTATACCTTCAATCATATATTCAATCGGGTCTTCGATGGTCAGAATATTGTTGGCCGTGGAGCGAATGCGGTTAATGGCGGCATACAGTGTGGTGCTTTTTCCCGAACCGGTTGGCCCGGTTACCAAAATCATACCCTGCTTAAAACCGAAGCACTCTTCCAGCAATTTCTGGTTGTGGCCGCGGATACCCATTTTGGCAAATGAAACCATGGCTTTGCGTTTATCGAGCAGGCGGATGACCACCTTTTCACCAAAAGTGGTCGGCAGAACGGATACACGAAGATCGATATCGGCATCGTCAATATAAATTTTGGCTTTGCCATCCTGCGGTTTGCGGGTTTCAGCAATGTTCAGCGATGAAATAATCTTGATCCGGCTGATCAGCGTTTGATGGGCGGTGCGCGGCAGCTCGACCACATTCCTTAGAACACCGTCAATCCGGTAACGAACCAGAACTTTCTGCTCTTTGGGTTCGATATGGATATCGCTGGCACCGCCTTCAGCGGCATCGAACAAAATCTGGCTGACCAGGCGGACCACCGAAGAATCCTGCGCCGCCTCATCACCTTCAATGCGCAGGTTTACCGAACGTGTTTTCCCGTCCATGTATGAATCGATAAATTTGTCCGGTGTGAAGTATTCACTGATTTTGAGATTTATCTGTTCTTTATAGGCGAAATAGGTTTTTACATACTTCCCGGTCAGCTGCTCAATTTCACCTTCGGCTTCCAGGTTGGAGGTATTAAAACAAGCGACATGAATATGTTTATCAACTGATTTAAAGGGAATAAGCAGATGCCGGCGGCAGAAATCCTCAGGAAATTTTTTGATCAGCTCGCCATCTACCTGAACTTTATCCAGATCAATGGTCGGGATTTTTAAGGCCTTCTCGATAAAAACAGCAATGTCTTCTTTTTCCAGATAACCGTTTCCGGTCAGGATATCAAAAAAGTAATCATCCTCCGCAAAGCGCCGGGACAGTTCATCAAAAAGACCCTGTTCAATAATCTGATAATACAAAAGGGCTTCGACGAGCCAGTCATCATTAAATTTTTTCTTTGTTTGTAAAGCCATATTTATTCACGTTTCTGCATAGTTTTATGCAGTTAATATCGGAATTCTTGTTTATATCTTAAGTGGCGATATTAAAGCAGGTATTACTCTTCGATGCATCAATTTTCTGATGAATTCAGGCTCGAAATTTTCCGGTTTTCCCGATTGAGGAATTCCGATCCAAAAGCAAATGTTCTCTGCATCATCTGTCCGAAAAGATCGCACCGGCTGGGAGATATCTTTAACACCCAGGGCCTGAAAGTAATAAATTTAGCTGCACATTTGTGCCGGGCAGGTCTGGTAACCGGAATTCCGGAAATGTAAATAACCCATAAATGAAAGGAGTTTACCATGCTTGTTACGGATCGTCTGAATATGCAATGGCCTGAGAAACATCATGCAAATTTTATTTACCGGTTACTGAACAGCCCGGCCTGGCTGCAATTTGTCGGCGACCGGGGCATAAAAAATCTGAGCGATGCGGAGAACTACATCACCAATAAACTTCAGGCCGGCTTCAGTGAACATGGTTTTGGTATGTATATCATGGAGCGCAAGTCGGATGCAGAATGTATCGGAGTCTGCGGGCTTATTCAGCGCAGCTATCTTGACCGGCCGGATATTGGTTTTGCCGTTTTACCGGAGGCAACAGGAAAGGGATATACCAGCGAAGCGGCAAGTGCTGTTTTAGCTTACGCCAGACAGGAACTAAAACCCGGTCAAATTTACGGAATTACAACTGAGGATAATCTGGCTTCACAGCGTGTGCTGACCAAGCTGGGTTTGGTCTACCAAAAAGACATAAAAGATGAACAGGGTGAAAAGCTGATGCTGTTTTCTACCCTGTAAAACTTTAAGGGATGGTGTAATAATGTGGCTGACCTTGAAGCAGGAAGGAGAAAGTGAATTTAGAACCGGTAGTTTTATTCCTTTATACATCCATTCCTGCAGGCCGGTTTTTTTAAAGAGAGATTAAGATTCATCAATATTTTTAAATCCGAACTACTGGTTGCGATGCTGTTTGTTCGGTTGATTCTCTAATTTTGAATCCTTAAGATTCCGGTTAGAAAACTGTTAATTCAATTTACCACATCTCGTAGGGCAGAAGATTATGGAAAAAAAACAGGCTATTCTCCCGCTTGCTTTACTGCTCATTTTACTGAATTTCACCGGTGCTTTTAGCCAATACCGACAACCATCACTTTCTGCAGATCAAAAAATAGGACTTGGTTTCCAAACCGCTTATCCCTTTTTCGGTCTGAGCATCAAATACAAAATAGTAGATTCTTTTTCCCTGCAGAGCATTATTGGCATTCTGTTCGATACAAAATTAACCAGTCTGAGGGCCTTATATCATTTTTCCACCACCGAGAGTTCAACCGCCTATTGCTTTGGTCAAATCGGTCAGTACAGCATCACCGGGCTTAGAATCGACGATGACTTCGATTTTAGAGAAACGACCGAAAAGATATTCGGCTATGGGTTTGGCCTTGGTCTGGAATATCATTTTGAAGAAGTGAATTACAATATTCCAGTTTGGGCCAATATTGAGGTAATTTACGGAAACCTGAATTTCAAAGAGGTTGATTTTGAAGCTCAGGCTATAACCATAGGCGGAGGTCTGCATTATTATTTCTAAAATACAGATGCCATGTCCGACAAAATTTTCCCAGTCAACCGCACATTTCCTGTTTTAAATTTCCTGGAACACTGCCGGCAACATCCTTTTATTTTTCCTGTGCTAAATCTTTGACTAATCCGGCGTATTTGTGTTCAACCTTAAATCCGAAGCGGTAAAAATATTCCGGGCGTAAAAATCCCGTTGTCACATAGCGGATGTGGGCGGCTTTCAGGCGCTCGAAAAATTCCTTCATTAACCCTTCACTTATACCCTTCCTCCGGTAACGGTCGGCCACAACAATTTTTTCCATCTGTACCGTTTCATCATCAATGCGGGTGAAAAACAAACCGCCAATAATAAATCCCCGTTCGGCGATAGCCAGCAGAAACTGGTGTTCCGGCCGGAATTCGACCGGCAGGTTGGACTCCAGAAACATCTGATGCAGGCGGGAAATTTCTTTTGGCATAACCGGCCCTCGAACCCGGAAAATCTCCCCATCATAGTCTTCCATCTGCACCACCACATCGGCGACCAGTTTTCCTTCCTGTTGGCTGCTTAAAAGTTCAGCCTGATCGGTCGGTTTCAGATGCGGGTAAGATAGGCGGCTCAGGAAAAACTGTTCGTTCCCGGTCAGGCTGAAAATATTGTTCAGCGCTGTGAAGCGCTGCTGCAATTCTTCGCTGCCCAGCCGCTGGTGATGCTGCTGATGACAAATATCGCGCAGGGCCTCGCGCAATTCATCACCGCCGTGCCGGAATACCGTTTCCAGGTAAAAACGGGTCCGGGTTTCGGGGTAGTGCAGTTCCAGCGCCGAAAGCTGATACGTACTGAATAATTCGTTGAGCAGGCTGGCCCGGGCGGCATTGGTAGCCTGCGGACTAAGTTCGCGCCAGCGGTGATAGCGGCGGATGGCAAAATAGAGATTTTTCGGGGTAAAGCCGCAGTGTTCAACTTCTTCAATAAGCTGCCCGGCCTGTTTCTGCAGCAAACTGAAAATATCCTGATCCGCCGCTTCCCGCGGCGAACTCTCTAAAATCTGGCGCAGGCGTCTCAGACCGCTCGCCTCACCCTCAATATCAAACAGGGCGGTCAGCATAAAATAGGACATATCATCCCGTTTAAGCTGGGGATAGGTTTGCTCGGTTTCGATTACAAACTGGCGGTAAAAATCGATGAGCAGGGCGGTCACATCCTGATTTTTCCGGCGCCGGGCGATGGAAACAAAACGCACCCCGGTTTGATAATCGTGCTCGGGTATGACAATATTGGCCGTGGTTTTTACGGCCAGTTCAACCTGGTAATTGGAACGGCGCCAGAAACTGAGATGGGCGCCCACAGCGCTGCGCACAAAAAAAGGCCAGAGATGGTAAGCCCGGTTCTCCTGTTCATCACCTTTGCGGCGCTGAACCCGGCCTAAAAAGCGGCTGACCGTATCACCGGAAATATACTCTTCCGTCCAGGCCATATATTCTTCCCAGTAGCCGCCGAATTCCTCCACCAAACGGATACCGCGGCGCGGCGCACCGGCATGAACCAGCCAGAGCATTTCATTGCTGTGTTCGATAGGGTCACCGCTGCGGATCATATTCAGTACAATATCATAAGAACCCTGATAGCGGGTCTGGACCGAGATACGGTATACCGGTTTGTCGGGGCTGTCATCGAGCAGGCTGATCCAGACACCGCCCAGCGGAATATCATATAAGCGGACAATATTACCGTTGGAAAAAAGAAAAATGGCTTCGCGCAGCATAGGTGTTTTTTCAATAATACTGACCAGTGTCGTTTTTTCATTCAGGCTGATCCGCTCCTCGAACGTGACCACATCCGGCCAATGGTATTCTTCTCCGGTTTCCACATCCACTGCGACCGGCTGATTATCACCCAGCCATTGCCGGAAACCGCGCCGCATGCGCTCGCGGCTGACCGAGGCCATGCGCGAAACCTGCGCTAAATCTTCGCGCAACTGATAGCGCACCTGCAACTGGCGCAGGCGTTTGAACTTGGTCGGGTGGCGGATGCCCATTTCAGCCATAAGCATAAAAAGAGCGTTCAGTGCGGTTTGATTTGGCCGTGTACCCTGTTCGATACTGTTGATTTCATTTTTGATCAGGGCATGGAGGGCGGTAATATCGTGGTCCGTTTTCAGCTCGCCGGCCAAAAAGGAAGTCAGGCTGTCATCCAGAAAAGCCGGGTTCTGATTTATAAAAGTGAACAGGTATTTTTCCAGAGCCGCACCTTTATTCAATCCCAAACCCAGCCGGAAATAGAGACGCTGCACCTCGGCATTGGCATTCAAACCAGGCCGCCGCACCAGTTCCACCGCCAGCGGATAAATGGGCAAATGGCGGTCCTGCAGAATGGTTTTCAGATAATCGGCACCTATTAAAGCCTGGCTTACATCCGGAGACTGCAGAAGCTGGACTGCCAAATTCAGCCCGCTCAACGACAGTTCGCGGCCATTAATTCTTTCGGATAATTCCTGAACCAGCGGGTAAAAATTGGCCTGCAGCAGGCGGCTCTCGACAAAATCGATGGCATCGTTGCGCACATCCAGACGGTACCACTGAAAAATGGCTTCACCGGCAAACTGAATCAGGGCCACATTGCCCAGCCAGTACAGCGGATTGTATAAAAATAGCTGCAAATCCAGGTGGGAATTCCCGCAACTGTACACAAAATCACCCAGCCGGATCTGCCCTGAACCAATTTGGGAGATCGAAATTTCCATGTTCAGTTTTGGTATGGCCAGGGTTTCGCCACGGAAAACGATATCGTGCATCAGGCAGCCTTTTTCCCGCAGAAACCAGTTGGGCAGCTGGACTTCGAGACTGCCGTTGGACAAGGCCACATAATTTTTCTGATACATCTCATCGATCTGCGTGCTGAAATTCTTCTCAATCAGCCGTCTTTTGTAGGTGCCTTTCGGTGTCAGTTCACCCAGTGCTTCGCTAAAGGCGCGCCCGGTCAGCCTAAAATCAAGGATGCGCTCAAAGGGCGCCAGAAATTTGTTGACCGTAACCACCAGCGAGGAGAAAAAATTGCGGACAGCGGCTGGCTCTCTTTCTGGCAGACTTTTCTGAATATTTTCATCATTTGGGTAAATCAGCACCGTATTAAACGGACGGTGATCGCCAACCAGGAAAACCTGGCTTACACTGTCAAAATCACGGAACAGGTTTTCGATTTTCTGCGGGGCAATCGTTTCTCCACGGATGTTTTTATAAATCTCCTTCTTGCGGTCAATAATTTCGAGGTAGCCATTGCTGTCCCGGCGCATGATATCCCCGGTCGGAAACCAGCCGTCGGTAAAAGTTTCAGCCTGTGTTTCAGGCCCGTAATAACCGGCCATAACATAATCACCGCGGATTAAAAGCTCGCCGTCATCGGCCAGTTGCACTTCAATTCCCGGCAGGGCCTTGCCCAGTGAATTAGCCACATATTCACCGGGATAGGTCATGGTAATACCACCGGTTGCCTCGGTCATGCCAAATCCGCTGAGCAGTTGAATATCGTAGCGCTGGAAAAACAGAAAAACTTCCGGATCGAGATAGCCGGCCGCGCTTAAACCCCAGCGCAGACTTCCGCCGGTTGCCTGCTGAACCACAGCCCGTATTTCTTCGTCCTTGTCAAACTCGATATCGACCTGACTGGTGATGTGCTCATACAACTGATACCATTTTTTAGGGATGCTGATAAAAACCGTCGGCCGGGAACGCTGCATATTATCGAGCATGGTGTTCAGGGCCGGGTTTTCCATAAAGGTATATTCCGCCGCCCAGAAGATAGCCCCTGTCATCTCAAACCAGCGGCCAAAGGTGTGGTAAAGCGGCAGATAAGCCAGAAAGCAATCCTTCTCGCCGATTTCAGGTAGAGCCATAGCCCGGCAAAAACGCTTAAAGACAATATTCATATTACTGAACATAATGCCTTTCGGATCACCGGTCGTGCCCGATGTGTACATAATTGAAGACAGGTCATCGGGTTGGATATTTTCGGCCAGAGTACGGATTTCATCCGCAGTAACGCCGGCACCCTGCTTTAGAAATTCATCCTTTGACAAAACCATTTTTTCAATGCTGTTACCGCTGAACAATACCGCTTTTTTCAGCTGCGGCAAACGACCCTGCAGAGATTTCAGCTTGGCTAATTGTTTATCATCGTGCAGGAAAATCAGGCTGGCCCCGGATTGCTGCAGGATAAACTCGATTTGCTGGGGTACGGAATTAGCCGGGATCATCACATTGACATAACCGGTGCGCAGACAGGCCAGATCGAGCAGCACCATTTCCAGGCTGTTCTCCATTAAAAAGGCCACTTTCTGGCTGCGGTCGGGCAATTGGGCAACCAAAGCCCGGGCATATTTTTCAATAAGAGTATCCGTCTGCTGCCAGGTAAATTTCTGTTCGCCGCTCGGCTCCAGCACCCTGAATAATAATTTGGCCGGGTAATCTGCCAGGCGTTGTTCGAACAGACGGTTAAAGGTAAATTTCGACTCACGGATCAGGCGGCGGACCAGTTCAACCCATTGCGGCTCATAATGTATGCGCCGCAGCAGGGCGCTGTAACGAACCAGATTCAGCCAGAGCCAGGCGGTTTGTTGCTCTTTCCCGCCACCATTTCCGGAATTTGGCTGTATCGATTCGCCCCAGGCCAGAAAAACGCTGAGCTCGATTTCCGCAAGTATGGCCGGAATAAGATCATTATGGCTGGCGGTGCGGAAGATGCTTTGCCAGAGCTTTTCATTTTCGGGGCCTGCCATGGGAGGTTGGGCAGTGAACAAAATACAGATTTCATTGATCAGTTTTATTTTTTCATTTTCGGTCAGGGCACCGGCACCGGCCTGAAGGCGGGATAAAATATTTTCGGAAGATTTCACAAAACTCTCCATGGCAGATTGAGATTAAAATGTATTGAGGGAAAAGGGTAATTACAATGCAGGAAGATGGTCAATGGCAGGTTGTTAAAAATTTGTCTCTATTGCTTACTGGCATTTATAATTATTCAAATTGCTGGCGGGCTGATGACCTAAATACAATGACGATCAGAAAAAGCACCGTACCCAAATAATATTTCAACTAAAAACAGGAGGTAAATATGAAACGCGTGACCGGTATTGGTGGAATTTTCTTTAAGGCCAAAGATCCTGTTGTCCTGCGGGCCTGGTATAAGAAACATTTAGGGATTGATATCCAGGATTGGGGCGGCGCTGTATTTAGCTGGGCCAATGCCGCCAACGAACCGGATAAGGGAACAACGGTCTGGAATATAACCGCTGCCGACGACAACTATTTCGCCCCCGGCACCTCTTCATTTATGGTAAATTACCGGGTCGCTGATCTACATTTTCTGCTCGACGCACTGCGCACCGAGGGTTGTAATGTACTCGACCGGATCGAGGATTCTGAGTTCGGGAAATTTGGCTGGGTAATTGACCCCGAAGGCAACAAAGTTGAACTATGGGAACCGCCGGCTGCACTATAACCCGGCATTCAAATTCCCTATCTGCTTATTGGGCTGAGCCGTACTAATTGTGAGACGGGGTTTTCTCAAGATGACAGGATACCAAAATAAAAAAGCCGGTCGCTTCAGTGAAAGGACCGGCTTTTTCTATTCTATAAAGCTCTAATTCTGGTTCTGCTCCGGGTTTTCCGGCAGTGGTTCCGGTTTCGGATTTACAGTTACGGTAACCGTGCCGCTGTCACTATCCGAACCATCGGTAACGGTTATTTTCAGATTGTAACTTCCAGCCTGCTCATCACCCGGTGTCCAATTGAAATTACCGTTGGAGAAACTGGCGCCCGACGGTTCACCGGAAATTTCATATTCCAGTTTATCATTATCCGGATCAGCAGCCGAAACGCTGAAGGACACATTTTCACCGGCAGTAACCGTCATTCCGCCCGGGACATTCAATTTTGGCGGACGATTAACATTTTCAACTTCTATTTTAATACTTTGCCCGGCCCGGCTGGTGCCGTCGCTGACCGAAACATTAACCGTATAGCTGCCAGCCTGGTCAAAACCCGGCTTCCAGCTTAACTCACCCGTGTTCGCATTCAGACTGGCCCCGGATGGCAAACCGCTGGCGCTGTATTGCAGCGTATTGTCCGTGTCTTCGTCCTGGCCTGAAAATTTCACATCCAAGGTACTATTCTCTTTTACCGTCTGATCACCGGGGCTTGCCAGTTTTGGCTCGCGGTTCACTTCAGCCACGGTCACGGCAACAGATTGCTCAGCGCTCAGGCCTTGGCCATCTTTTACCATAACCGTAAAATTATAGGCACCCGATTGCAGAAAATCCGGCGTCCAACTTACCGTTCCTGTAGAACCATCAATGGCTGCACCCGCCGGAAGATTTGAGGCAGAGAAGTTCAGTTTTCCTTCATCTTCCTGATCGGGATCACTGGCGCTGACAGGAATGGTCAGGCTCAGATTCTCGCTCGTTTTCTGAGCGGATACCGGCTGGAGTTGCGGGGCCCGGTTCACATTGTTCACAGTCAGGGCGAAACTTTGTGTAGCCTGCAAACCGGCCGGATCGGTAACCGTGACCGAAATATTTTCATAGCTGCCGGACTGGTCAAAAGTCGGTGTCCAGCTGAAGGCCGCTATTGCCGCATCGAATCTGGCACCATCGGGCAGACCGTCGGCGGTAAATTTCAGCTTACCCTGGTCCTCTTTATCCGGATCGGAATACTCCGCTTTCAGGCTCCAGGCCTGGTTTTCGCTCGTTATTTGAGCCGTAACCGGATTAAGGGCCGGCACCCGGTTGATATGATTTACCGTGATATTAACCGGCTGAACTACTTCAAACTGACCGTCTTTCACTTTTAGATTCACCGTGTACTGACCAGACTGATCATAACCGGGCGTCCAGCTAAAAGCGCCGCTGGTTCCGTCAAACGCAGCCCCCTGCGGCAGATTCTCAGCCGAGTAGTTCAATTTACCCTCATCTTCCCGGTCGGGATCGGCAGCCGGAATAATACTAAATTGCAGTAGTGCATTTTCATCCACGGTCTGCGCCGGCTGAACCGGTAATTCCGGAGTACGGTTGACATGAACAACGGTTATCGGAACCTGCACTGCGGCGGTCAGCCCGGCCGGATCGGTATTGGTAAAGGTCAGGTTGTACCCTCCGGACTGTTCAAAGTCTGGTGTCCAGCTAAAATTTCCGGCGGCGTCAAAAATCGCTCCGGCCGGAAGCTCACTGCTGGTCAGGAGCCATTTTCCGGCATCTTCCTGGTCAGGATCAGAACCGGTTATTTTAAAAATAAGTGCTGAATTCTCATTAACCGTTTGTGCCAGTACCGGTTCAAGCAGCGGCAAACGGTTGACATGGTTTACCGTAACCGTAAGGTTTTCCGTAGCCTTCAGACGGCCATCGCTGACTGTAAAGGCCACCGTATACTGCCCGGATTGATCATAACCCGGTGTCCAGCTAAAACTATTGCCGGTTAAAACAGCGCCCTGCGGCAGATTCTGGGCCGTATATTCGAGTTTGCCCAGGTCTTCCTGATCGGGATCGCTGCCCTGCAGAATAATGGTCAATGCTTCGTTTTCATTGACAACAGCCGGAACCGGAGCGGTCAGCAGCGGTGTACGGTTGACATGGTTGACCCGGATCAGCACCGTTTGTTCGGCGCTCAGACCGCTGCCATCGGTTACCTTGAATATGACCTGGCCGTATTCAGCGGACTGTTCAAAAGTCGGACGCCAGGTAAAACTCAGTGAATCGGCATTAAACCGGGCACCCGTGGGGAGATTCTGCGCAGAATAAACCATTTTGCCGCCATCTTCCGGGTCGGGGTCCGATCCGGAAATTACAAAATTCAGTGCTTTATTTTCGTCCACCGTCTGGGCAGAAATTGTATTCAACAGCGGCGGCAGATTGACGTGATTTACTGTGATCGGTACAACCACCGTATCGGCCATTTTCCCGGCGCTAAAAATAAAAGCAGGATTTTCATAGCTGCCAGATTGAAAATAGGTCGGTGTCCAGCGGAAGGTGGCTGTAAGCGGATCAAAAGCCGCGCCTTCGGGCAGATTTTCGGCTTTGTAGCTTAAGCGGGTCTGGTCTTCTGTGTCCGGGTCGCTGCCGCTAAGTTTAAATTCGAGCAGCGTATTTTCATCAACAACCTGGGTCGGTACGACCGCCAGCACCGGTTTGCGGTCAATATGATTTACCGTGATGGTCGACGGTTCGTGAACCACACCGCCGGCAGCATCATGAACGGCAAAATCCACAGCGAAAACACCCGACTGATCAAAGGTTGGCTTGAAAGTAAAGACCCGTAATTTTGGGTCAAAGGAAGCGCCGTCGGGCAGATTGTCTGCCGTATAGGATAACTTTCCCTTATCTTCTGTATCGGGATCGGAACCCTGCGGCACTTTGATGACCAGGGTCTGGTTTTCATTAATAAATGTATCGGCAATTGCCGGAAGTGAGGGCAAGCGGTTCACATGATTGACCGTAACCGAAAAAACGGCTGCGGCGCTGAGAGCCGAGGCAGTGCGCTCGGTGACCCGGATTTCAATGTTTGGATAAAGCCCGGACTGTACAAAATCCGGCTGCCAGTTAATTTTACCATTGGTCGAGTCGAAAGAGGCAGCCTCGGGCAGGTTTTCCACCGAGAAGAAAATGGCATCGCCGTCAGCATCTTCAGCCGAAGGCAGAATGCTTAAATTCTGCATTTCATCTACCGTTTGATCGGCAATGGCCTGGATAACCGGCGGATGGTTATGACGTAAAATCAGCGTTTTCTTGTCGGCGGCAACATAAACATAAACATTTTGCTTCCAGGCCGCATAGATTTTGCTCTCTGCCTGGTAACCGCCCTGCAGCACCGGCTTGGCCGGATTGGTCACATCGACAATCTGAAGTTCCTGCAATTGTTCATTGGCCAGAAAAACATTATTCCCAAATTTATAAACCGAATTTACAAATCCCCCGGCCTGAACCTGACTTAATTTTGTCGGATATGCCGGATTTTTTATATCAAGTATAATCAGACCGGAGGGTCCGTAAGCCACATAAGCCAGATTATTTTCGACCTGCAGCATCATGGCATTCGTCCCGCCGGGATAACTGCCGGCCAGCTTCAAAGCCGACGGATCGGATACATCGAGAATGCCGATCCCCTTTTGCTTGTCGGCAAATAAAAGCAGGTGATCGGTTAATTCCATACCCCAGGCCCAGCGCACATCGGTGTAGGTAGAAAGCAGTTGCGGGCTTTGCGGATTTTCACAATTATAAGCCGCGATTCCCTGTTTGCCCATGGCTACATAAACCAGAGGCCAGGCCGATTCTGCCCAGATGGCATCGCCGGCGGTCTGAATGGTATTGACCAGCCGCGGCCTGGAAGGATCGGTGATATCAAGAATGGTCACCCCGTTCAATTCGGTGGCCAGAATGGCATAATTGCCCTGCACCACCACGTTGCGCACCCGGCCCAGTGATTCGAAAGTAGATAATTCATTGGGTTTATCCGGCCGGCTGACATCAATAATCTGCAAACCGGACCAGATGTTGGTGACAAACAATTTACCATCGGCATAAAAAACACCCTGTATTCCATCCTGCACCTGTTCGCCGCTTTGCAGTTTAGCGGGCGCCGCTTCGCTGATGTATTCAGCACTGGCCTGCTGGCTGTAAAGCGGTTGACAGATCAGCACCATCATCCCAATGATGAGCAATCCACGGTTCAGGTATTTCGGTAACATGTTAAGCTCCTATAAACGGCTAATTTGCTAAATATTAATAATTTAAGATCAAAATTTAGGCCTTGCCCTTTTCAAAATCAATTTGTGGCGGTAACCGGATTTTCGATCACTACCCGCTTATTCTTTAATCTTTTCTGAACTGTGATTAAACTTCTCTGTGCCCGGTCTTATGCCCGGCGATAACCTTTTCCAGAAATGAATTTAAACGCAGAACCTGACTGTACCTACTGTATTTTTCTATGTTTTCACTATGCAACGGCGTTGTCGGGCCAGCCGCCCAATGGTGAAGAAAATCTGCCAGTTGTTTTGTAGCCGAGGCCGGGAAAACCCGACCGCTTCCGGTTTCATTCAATACTTTCGCCACTTCGCCCCCGGCCTCGCCAATGGCCAGAATAAATTTCTTCAGCCGCAGATATTCATAGAGCTTACCCCCGACAATCCAGCCGCTGTCTGTGAAGCGCTCATGATGAATAATAACCAGACCATCCATCGCCGCAAGCAGATTTAGCGCTTCCCGGTGCGGAAGGTAACCGTGCTGAACAACCTGTGCACTCAGTTTTAAGCGCCCGACCAGCGGCTGCCAATCGATAGCCGACTGCCCGACATGATGAAAAACGATTTCCCGGCCAGCAGCTGGAAAGCGGTGCCGGATTTCAGCCATAGCCCGAAGCAACGGCCCGGGATGGTTGTTTTCCGAATGGATCATCCCGGAAAAAGCCAGGTGTAATTGTCCCTCAGCCAGAGCCGGCGGCAGCAGTTCCGGGAAATCTTCCTCATCATACCCGTTGGGAATGAATATTCTTTGCTGACCTGACCGGAGCGGAAGGGCCTTATTATACCACTCTAACAGAAGCTGATAAGCCGAAATCAGATAGGGCAGACGGGCTATAGTGTCCAATTCCAGATCCCGGTTGCGGCGTTTATGCCACGAAGTCGGGTGCAGTTTGAACGGGTGCCGTGACCACGGATCACGCAGATCGAGAATTACCGGTAACGGCAGCAGGTTTTGTAGTTCCGCGGTCAGCAGGGCCAGTGAATAAGGCGGCGCACTGATTAAAATGCAATCGAAAGATTTGTGCTGTGTTAAATTTAAAATTTCCTGCCGCGCCGAGGCCAGCCAGCTTTTACGGTTATCCGGTATTGACAGCCAGGAGCTGATATAGCGGCGTAAAAAGACCCGCTTACTTAAAAATTTTTGGGCTTGAGCACTGCCGGCTAAAGAGTCAAACTGAAAAGGCAGGCGGTGAATCTGTAATCCGGCCGGGAGTTCCGCCAAAAGTGACGGATCGGCCGGCTGAGTCGGAAATTGCTCTTCGGCGGTGAGCACTTCGCAGTGCCAACCGAGCCGGTGCAGATATTTTATCCACTTGACCATGCGCTGCACGCCCGATCCGCCCTGCGGAGGGAAATACCAGGAGACGATCAGGCAAGTTCGAGCCAAGACTGGTCTTCCAATTGTTTGATGGGGTTTAGTATCAGACGGAAATCGGATTCATTGTTTTCAAAATCACGGTTGCTGGTATCAATGGTAAACACGTTGAAGCCTTCCTCGGCAACCCGGAAAATCCAGTCGTCGTAGGCCTCGTTCAATGTGGCCAGGTAACCCGGATCTATGGTCTGCTCATAATCCCGGCCGCGTTTGCGGATATGTTCAAGCAATTTATCCGTTGTCGAGCGCAGGTACAGAATAAGGTCCGGCTTACGCAGGTAGGAGGTCATAATTTCAAACAAATCCCGGTAATTCTGATAATCGCGGGGCGCCATTTTGCCCTGCTTGAACAGGGTATGGGCAAAAATTTCGACATCTTCATAAATCGAGCGGTCCTGAATACAGGAATCCGGCCAGTTGGAAATTTCTTTCTGACTGCGGAAACGGTGCGAGAGAAAATAGACCTGAAGATGAAAACTCCAGCGTTCCATATCTCCGTAAAAATCAGACAGATAAGGATTGTCGATAACCCGCTCGTAATAGGCCTTCCAGCCCAGTGCCTCGCTGAGCATGCGGGTCAGGGTGGTTTTTCCGGCACCGATATTTCCGGCAATGGCAATATAGAGTTTTCTTTTTTTAGGCAAGGTTAATCCCGGGTTAACCAGTTAAGCTAAGAGTATAAACAAAAATCCGGATTAAGGGCAAAAAGAATTTGGATGCGCACTGAGCAGACAGCCGCAGCCCGGTTAGGAGGATTTTGGCGCTACCCTTGCGGGATTCCGCAACAGATGCTGAATAAGATGCCGA
>DYOS01000129.1 GCA_020720405.1 Caldithrix sp.
CTCTGCTTTTATATGGGTGCAACGCCGCTGCGCCACTTCCCCGACTCCAGTGATCCTGTCAAAAATTCTTTGTCCACGAAATAACACGAAAAAACCAGATAATTCCGAATTCCGGCTGTTTAATTTTTATTTATGATTCGTTTCCGCTCGCCTTATTTAAACGTACTGCCCGGCACACCAGCCGGAAGCCCAGGCCCAGTGCAGGTTATAACCGCCCAGCCAGCCGGTGACATCGAGCACCTCACCGATAAAGTATAAACCGGGAACTTCCCGGCATTCAAAGGTCTTTGAAGACAATTTATCAACCGAAACCCCGCCGCAGGTCACCTCCGCCGTGCGGTAGCCTTCGCTTCCGGCAGGCTTGATCATCCGGTTGTGGATCAGCGCCGCTACCTGTGTGGATTCAGTGCGGCTCAGATCCGCCAGAGTTTTCCCGGCCAGGTCCTCAGGGAGTAAGGCGCCGACCAGTCGTTTGGGCAATAATTCGGAAAGCAGGGTTTTGACCAGTTTCTTTGGTTGTGATTTCTGCGCTTCGCTCAGCACAACATCCAGCGCTGAGCCCGGTAAAAAATCGATGGTTATGGTTTCTCCCGGCTGCCAGTAAGAAGAAATCTGGAGAATAGCCGGACCGCTTAATCCACGGTGGGTAAAAAGCAGATTCTCCCTGAAACTGATTATTGATGTTGAAACCAGGCTGTCCACGGCAATGCCGGTCAGGGTGGCAAACTGTTCTTTATCGGCCGGCTGCAGGGTTAGCGGAACCAGCCCGGCCCGGGTCGAACGAATTTCCAATCCGAATTGACGGGCGATTTCATAACCCAGCGGACTTGCCCCGGCCCCCGGAATGGAGAGGCCGCCGCTGGCTACAACCAGACTGGATGTTTTAAATAAGCCGTTGTTTGTGGAGATCAGATAATGTTGTCCGGGAACGCCCTCAACTTTAGTAATAGTCGTATTCACCTCAATCCGGACACCGCCATTCCGGCTTTCCTGCAACAGCATTTCGACAATCTGTCCGGCATTTTCACTACAGAACAACTGCCCGTGGCTCCGTTCCTGGTAGCGGATACCATGCTTTTCGACCAGACTGATGAACGCTGCGGGTGGAAAGCGCTGCAGGGCAGATTTGCAAAAATGAGGATTGGTTGAGAGATAATTTTCCGCTTCGGTATTGCGGTTGGTAAAATTACAGCGGCCGCCACCAGAGATCAGAATTTTTTTACCGGGTTTTTCGGCGTGGTCTATAACCAAGACCCGGCGGCCTCTTTTGCCGGCTTCTGCCGCACACATCAGCCCCGCTGCTCCGGCCCCGATGATGACCACATCATATTTATGAGTATGCACTACAAATAAATTCCATATTAAACCCGGTTAAACTTAACCAATCCGGGATAAAGTGGTGAGAAAATATTTTTCTGAATAGTTCTTGCTATATGAACCCGGACTAAGTTTTAGTAAAATTAGTCTTAATTTTATGTAGGGAGAATAGTATGGAAGACTACAGTAATATCACCCGTATTGAATTACAGCAGTATATTGAACCGAGGCAGGTTTTGGTGACCCGGATTATTGGTTTTGCCATGCTGGCCGGCCCGCTGATTTTTCTGCTGGTCATCTGGTTTATTTCCAGTCAAAAAATCGGTCAGACAGAAACGGCAAGTGCGGCTTTTCCAGGAGAAATTTTAATAAACGTTTTTTTCGGGCTGATCCTGGTCGTTTACAGCGCCGCCTGGTACCTGCCGAAAATATATCTGACCAGAAATAACCTGCAAAAGCTATTAGCCGGTTTGCCCCAGGGCGGTGCAATAAATACTCCGTTTGAAAAAGTGAACCGGCTTTTGGCTTTAGACCGCCAGTTTATGATTATCAGCGGCGCGTTGCTGGAGGGTGCGGCTCTGTTTGGATTGGTCATTTTATTTTTACATGCAGTTGAACAGCAGCCGGTCACCGATCTGAACAGGATATTGTTGCTCCTGCCGGTCGCCGTTCAACTGGTTTTTGTGATCCGGAATTTTGGCAGCACTGAAGCCTTTGTTCAGCGGATTGAGAAAAACATCTTATCCGTATTGAAACACGGAATTTAAATCGAAGTGCCTACCTTTTGGTAAAGGTCAGAGTTTTCCGGTCAGTACCAGATCTGCCCTGCGGATGTTTGGTAATAATGACCGCTTTCAATTCGGTTTGATCCTGCTTCATCAGGTTTTCATAGAATAACTTATTCTGAGTCTCGTTTCTGCTGTAATCAAACTGCTCAAAATACAATTTAACATCCTGATTCAACCGGCCTTCCGGTTTCACATTAACATGAAGCCCACATTTCCGCGCTAAGATCCAGGCGGAATGCTGAGGAATGGTCATTGAAGATTTTTTATCCAGAACATTTTGAAGCAAATAGTCCTCGAATTTTTCGGTTATAAAAGACCAGCTAGTATTTTCAAACAGTGGCCAGTTGGGCATTTCTGAATAGCTTAATTGATCGGTTGGTAATCCTTTTTCAACCATGGTCAGAGTCAACTTTGTTTTATTATACTCGTATGATGATAATTTTTGTGCCTTACCGGCTGAGCAGAACCAGTGTGCTGTGCGCCGGAATTTCAATCAGGGTCTGGTTCTGCAGGTATTTCTCCTGGCCTGCTTCATAAATGTCAGCCGGTGCATCGGCAGCCGTATCTACCGTCATGTGCCAGCTTTTTCCGCCGCCGGGCCGGGGCAGTTGAAATTTATAGCCATTCCGTTCCGAGTTGACGATAATCAGCAGGTCCTCTGATGAATGATTTGGCAAGGCCGGATAAAACAAACCAATCAGATTTTTCATCTTTTCCCAGTTCGGGGTGATGCCGCGCTCATCAAGCCAGACCATCTCCGGCAGTCCCTGAACTTCATGGGTTACAAAACTGGTGCGGTGCAGCATGGGCATATTTTTCCGCAGCCGGATCAGTTCACGCACAAAGCGGACCAGGCTGGCATTCTGTTCAGCCTCAGCCCAGTTAAACCAGGAAAGTTCATTATCCTGGCAATAGGTATTGTTATTGCCTTTCTGCGTCCGTCCAAATTCGTCGCCGCCCAGCATCATCGGCACACCCTGAGCCATCATCAGAATAGTCAGAAAATTTTTCCGTTGCCGGCTGCGCAGCTCCAAAATCTGCGCATCCCTGCTCTCGCCTTCCACCCCGCAATTCCAGCTTAAATTGTAATCGGAGCCGTCGCGGTTATTTTCCCCGTTATTTTCATTGTGCTTATAATTATAGGAAACCAGGTCGGTCAGGGTAAAGCCATCGTGACAGGTGATAAAATTGACACTGTGATAGGGTGCCCGGCCGTCATCCTGATATAAATCCGAACTGCCGGTCAGACGCATAGCCAGAGCCGGAGCCATGCCTTCATCACCGCGGATAAACCGGCGCACATCATCGCGGTAGCGGCCGTTCCATTCCATCCAGCGGTACCAGTGCGGGAAATTGCCAACCTGGTACAGACCGGCCGCATCCCAGGCTTCGGCAATCAGCTTGGTCCCGGCCAGAATGGGATCTTCGGCGATGCGTTCCAGTATTGGCGGATTGAGCAGTACTGAACCGTCCCGGCCGCGGCCGAGAATGGAAGCCAGATCAAAACGGAAACCATCCACATGCATTTCGGTGACCCAGTAACGCAGACTTTCCAGAATCATATCTCTGACCACCGGATGATTGCAGTTCAGGGTATTGCCGCACCCGGAAAAATCGAGATAACGTCCGCTGCTGGCCTCGGTAATGTAATACACCCGGTTATCAAGCATTTTGAAATTATAGAATTCGCCTTCGTAGTTGCCCTCAGCGGTATGGTTAAACACGATATCCAGTATCACTTCAATTCCGGCCCGGTGCAGGGCTTTTACCATATCACGGAATTCATGCAGCGGAGAAAGATCGCGGGTATCGCTGGCATAGGCGGCTTTGATGGCAAAAAAACTGATTGGACTATAACCCCAGTAATTGATCTGCGGCTGGTGAGTTTGCGGGTTGATAGAATTAAATTCAGTTTCGTCAAAATCGGTTACCGGCAGCAGTTCAACCGCCGTAATACCCAGGCTTTGCAGATAGGGAATCTTTTCCATCAGTCCGCGAAAGGTCCCCGGATGCTGTACGCCGCTGGATTCATGGCGGGTAAAACCGCGCAGATGGGTTTCGTAGATGACGGAGTCTTCCATGGGAATGGCTAAAGGTTGATCGCCTTCCCAGTCGTAATCATCCCGGATAACCTGAGCCAGGCGGAAGGTGTGCCATTTATTATCGCGTTTAATTTTGTAGGGATCATTCCAGCGCCAGCCGCCGCAGGATAACCGGGCATACGGATCAAGAAGGATAATATCGGAGTCGCAGCCCGCCTGCTGCCGGGATGCGTCGCATTCCAGACGGTAGCCGTATTTTATACCCGGCCGGGCACCGCGGACATACATATGCCAGACATTTCCGGTCCGGTTGAGCAGCGGATCGAAAGGAATGGTTTGAATGGCCGGTTGATCGCAGAATTCATGCAGGCTGAGTAAAATGCCCCGGGCCTGGCTGCTGAAGACAGCGAAATTTACACCATGTTCATCGGCGCTGGCCCCCAGCGGATAGGGCCGGCCCCGTTCTGTGCTGAATGGTCCGTTGCCGGAGGAAGAAACATTTACCATACGATTCCCATGTTAGCCTTTGAAAGTGAAATTTGTCTAAATAATGATTAAATTCCAACCTCGTTTTTGAATCTTATCATTAGTGAAAGGATATTTATTGTGAGCTACCCTTTTGAAAATCTTCAGCCCAAACTGGTTTGGGAACATTTTTATAGGCTGAATCAGATTCCGCGCTGTTCCGGCCACGAAGAAGCCGCCGGCCGCTATGCCATTCAGGTGGCGGAAAAAAATCATCTGCCCTGGGAAAAAGATGCCGTCGGTAATATCAAAATCAGCATACCGGCTACCCCGGGTATGGAAAACCGCCCGGGTGTTGTCTTACAGGGACATCTCGACATGGTCTGTGAGAAAAATAAGGAAACGGTACACGATTTTAGCAAAGACCCGATCCGCATGCTGATTGACAACGGCTGGGTCCGGGCTGACGGTACAACGCTGGGCGCCGATAACGGCATTGCCGTAGCCATGGCTCTGGCCGTGCTCGAAGATAAATCTCTGACCCATCCGCCGGTTGAATTATTATTCACCGTGGATGAGGAAACCGGTCTGACCGGTGCGGTAGCCCTGAAAAGCGATTTTCTGAAAAACCGCTACCTGCTGAATATCGATTCGGAGGAAGAAGGTGCCCTGTATATCGGCTGCGCCGGTGGCAAACATACTTTTCTCCGCAAAAAAATTGATTGGGTCGCCCGCCATGCAGATCATAAATCGTTCCTGCTCAAGGTCAGCGGTTTACGCGGCGGACATTCCGGGCTAAATATCCATGAGGGTTTTGGTAATGCCATCAAACTACTGGCCCGGGTTCTTTATAATCTTGATGCGGAATTCCATTACCATCTCGGTGCTGTGAACGCCGGAAGCAAGCACAACGCCATTCCCCGGCAGGCCGAAGCTCTGATCGATGTTCCGGCCGATACGGTTGATGCCCTGAAAAAGCATTTGGCCGGGAGCGAGGCCATTTTCCGGGAAGAGCTGAAATTTGTCGATAAAGGTGTGCAGATTCAGCTCGAACCTGCAGCGGCGCCGGATCGTGTTTTTGGTACGGATTTCCGGAAAAGTTTGGTTAATGTGCTATATGCGATGCCGCACGGTGTGGCCGAAATGAGCCATGCCATTCCCGGGCTGGTTGAGACCTCTACCAACATGGCCATTATCGAAACAAAGGGCGATATGCTGGAAATGCTGACCAGTCAGCGTTCATCGCTGGGCAGCGCCGTACTTGATATTGCCGATAAGGTTGCTGCTTTGGGCGAACTCGGTGGATTTGAGGTGGAGCAGGGCGGCGGTTATCCGGCCTGGGCGCCCAACCCCGATTCGAAGCTGTTGAAAATTTGCAGTGAAATTTATTCAGCCAGGTTTGGTCAAAAACCGGCGGTGAAGGCCATCCACGCCGGTCTGGAATGCGGTATTATCGGTGAAAAATATGATGGCATGGATATGATTTCCTTTGGTCCGGATATAACCGGCGCCCACTCGCCGGATGAGAAAATCCGCATTGAGTCGGTGGCCCATGTCTGGGAATTTCTGACCGGGCTGTTAAAAAATATCCGCTAATTATTTTTAATTGCTTAAATAAAGGGAGTCCCATTTTTGGGATTCCCTTTATAAGAAACCTTTGCCGAACCCCTAAATTTGTCATTCTGATCCCGCCCCTGCGGGAGAAGAATCTGTTAAGCCCGTAAATAAGGGATATTGCTCCCACAGGGGTGTTATAAATTTGAAAGACCTGGGGCTATTTAAAGGTTTCGACAAGACTTTATAGAATCATTTACTGATCTGACAAAACATGATTTTTTTACTTTTAAAAAATCTCCACCCGCCCCTTGAGTAGAATTTTTCTGCTGTTTATACATACCATTATCTTAAACTTGTTCTTATTGCCGCGGGCAGAGTTGCGCCCGGCGTTTGTTTTTGACAGGGATGTTAGGGAACGGAAAGCGGAACCTGAACCGGGAATTACTGTGCAGGATTTAAGGAACAGATTAACCATTTTACCCTTTACCGAGGTTTCACCTGTGGCTCTTTATATTCAACCAATGGAGACGCACGGCCGTGCGTCTCTATAATTCATATTCAAACCCGCGGGGTTTGGTTTTTCGTATGGGCGTAGCGCCGCTGCGCCCCTTCTTTCATCTACAAAGATGTCACCCCTCCGGGGTTTGGTTTTTCGTATCCTTCCCCATAAATTCCGATCAAGGAAGGAGCTTAAAATGTTAGAATCCGTATTATACCAAATCATTCTCTTCGTGCTGCTGATTCCGGTATGGAAATTTGTCAATAAAATTCCGACTATGCCGCTTGATTCTTATTGGGAATACCGCCGCAAATCCCGCATCGGCTAAACCAGCTCGACCAAACCGATCTGCATCGTCCCCGCCTTATAATTCATCGTCAAACCAGAAACAAACCAGTTCTTCCCGTCCCAAACCACCTTATCAGCCAGCTCCATATCCAGAAAACCAGCCTCCAGCATTACCGTAATTTCCGCCCCGGCCCGGCCAACACTATAAAAATTATAATAATCATCGGCGATGGTCTGCAAATCGTTGGCTAAATTAAACGATTCCCGCTCCATCTTATTCTTATATAATATGGAAGGGTTTTGCGGATGCTCGCCAAAGGTCGCCGGGTTTCCCGGATCGTAAACTTCCACCTGTTTCACCAAAACATAATCCGTCCGCTTATCCCAGCGGAAACGCTTCCGCCAATGCACCACCCGATCGGTTCTGTAAAATAAAAAAGGCGGCTCAGGCCGCCTTTGTACTATGCACCACAAACCGCTTTAATATATCCAAAAAACTGTTATTAGACTTCCGGCCATGTCTTCTCCGATCTTCTGAAAATTCAGACAATCGCACCTCTAATTTATCAAAGGCCGACATAGAG
>DYOS01000253.1:0-111 GCA_020720405.1 Caldithrix sp.
GCGGATTATCCTCCGGGCAGGCGGTCACTTTTACGGTTACTGCACTTAACGATGCCCCGGAAATCATTTCCACTGCACCGCTTAGCGCCACGGCCGGGGTTTTGTACCAGT
>DYOS01000253.1:211-1401 GCA_020720405.1 Caldithrix sp.
TTAAGTGACACCGATACGGCGCTTTATGTGGTTAATCCGGTCAACGATGCGCCGGAAATCATTTCCACTGCACCGCTTAGCGCCACGGCCGGGGTTTTGTACCAGTACCAGGTTTTAGTTTCCGATCCCGATGACCAGAATTTTGTTTATTCACTGAGCACCGCCCCGGCCTGGCTAAGTATCGATCCGACCGGTGGTCTGGTTTATGGAACACCGCAGATCAGCGATGAAGGACCCGTTCCGGTTACGGTTAGGGTAAAAGACAGTGCTCAGGCCGAAGACAGCCAAAGTTATACCCTGACCGTTTACGTCACCAATTCAGCTCCGGTCATCAGCGCTATTCCCGATCAGACCATCGCCGAAGGCGGCAGTTTTCCAGTGTTGATGCTGGATAATTACGTCAGCGATACTGAACAGAGCGATGCTGAACTAAGCTGGCAGGTGGCACATCACGGCGGGTTGCAGGTCATGCTGGAATCATCCGCCCGGACGGTAACCGTGACCACACCCGGCGCCGATTGGTTTGGCCGGGATACGCTGTATTTTACGGTGAGTGATCCGGCTGGATTAAGTGACACCGATACGGCGCTTTATGTGGTTAATCCGGTCAACGATGCGCCGGTTCTTTTTTTAATGGATTCTGTACTTTTGACCGATTCAGAAAAAGTGCTGATCGAACTTTGGAATTATGTAAGCGATGGCGAGACAACAGCAGATCAACTCAACTGGCAATTTTTCAGCAGCAGTGATTCCCTAAGTTCAGAATATAATTCCTTCGATGGTATTCTTTCCCTGTGGGCAGAAACCAGCTTTCATGAAACTCATAAATTGATCGTTTTAGTCAATGATGACTCGGCGGCTACGGCACGGGATACGATTTTTGTGCGGCATGAAATTCTGAACAGTCTGCCGCCGGAGCAGTTGCCTGTGACCGGCTTTAAACTATATGCCAATTATCCCAATCCATTCAATCCGCTGACCAGGGTGGTTTTTGATCTTGACCAGCCGGGAAAAATTCGTATGCAGGTGATTAATGTCCGTGGCCAGGTAGCACAGGTGGTCATCGATGGCAGATTTTATCCGGCCGGACGACATGCGGTAATTATTGATGCGGGGCATCTGGCCAGCGGGGTTTATTTTTGTGTTCTGGACAATGGTTTGCAGAAAGCCATCCGTAAAATAGTCTTACT
>DYOS01000130.1 GCA_020720405.1 Caldithrix sp.
GATCATCAGCAGGCGCTGCAGATAACCGCTTATCCGCTGATTGTTCCCGGAGATGGGGGCAGGCCATTTGGCGTAAATGCCGGGTATGGTTATTACTCCAACACAAATCCCTGGCGGTTTAAAGCCGGTCTTGAACTTACCGGTCTGTTCAGTCCACCAGACCCGGATAAACGGAAGGTTCTGTTACTGCTTAATGCTGTTCCGGGAATTCAATACGATTTTCAGCAAAACTCAGTTCTGTCTCAACTCTGGATCTCATATTTTTTGAATCAGGCCAAAGGAAAAATTTTCCCGACCGGGCTTGAAATGAGATATGGCCGTAGAATTGAAAATTAGCTGCCCGCAAACATAAAAATCGGCTGACTGCTATTCTGTTATAAAACCTTTTGAACCGGGACAAATACAGTGCATTCGGGCTTTGAATGCGCTGCTATCCCAGCACTGGATTAATTTTATCAGGCTAAGTTATTGACATTATTGGGAAAAAGGCTTAGAATCAAACTGCTTTATATTTATTGACTTAACTCACAAATCATCAAAGGGGAGGCTTGATTATGAAGTCATTTGTTAAGGGTTTTCTGGTGTTAGCAGTAGCTCTGTTATTTGTGTTCGCAGTTGCCTGTAAAAAACAACAGGTTGAAACTCCGGCTCCGGCAGCTGAAACAACCGTGGTTGCAGATTCCGCTGCTGTTGCTGATACTACTGCACCGGCTGCACCTGCTGCTGAAGAAGCTCATTAATTCTCAAGGGCTGTTCCAAACGTCCTGATTCCGTTTTCGGTTGGCCTGTCCTCCGGAAATTAAATAAGATTACTTTTGGAACAGCCCTTATTTTTTTGATACCCGATTTTTCCCACCTTTCTGTATTCTTAAATCAAATTTAGAAGATCAAATTGGTAACAATCTGATCTGAAATCCTCTCTTTGACGCTGATCTGAACCGGAATTAAAACCTAAAGTGCTGGAATTGGAATGGTTTTTAAACGGACTTCTCAGGATTCCGGAATTGGCGGAACATCAGAATCAGCCAGATCATAGTGCCGGTTCCAAAAATAATCAATGGTTTGGTAATGGGCAGGTTTGTTTGCTGAGAACTCAGAGAATTGAACATGATAATGCTGTGCATGATATATCCCAAAAAAGCCTGCACAAAGACAGCGAACCATAAGATATAGGTTCGAAGTAAATTCAAAGTGTTTGGCTTTCGTTCCGCTGAAAGCCAGTATTTTTTATTGGGCATATTGAGCAGCTCCGGAGGTGAGACAGTGATTACCCAGGCGATGAATAAAAACATTCCGGCCAGCGCTGCAAATAAAAAACAACTTATTAGAATGAACGTGCTCTGATTCTGCCAGCCATCAGGCTGGCCCGAGAAATTAAAGTGAGTGGCGATTCGCTCCGGAAGGTCCGTTCTGCTGTCCATAACCATCCAAATTAAATACATGGTTAAGATAATGAGCAGTAGTTTGGGCAGATAAGATTTAGTCATGGTTGTCTTCCTTCTAATGCTGCATAAAAACCGGACTGTTTACAGTTATTGCCACATTGTCAAAATATTTTTCATCCGTGAAAGCATCGTACTTCATGAGTCCTGCACATACTATCAGAAAAAGACATTGCAGCAACCGGATTCTGAAAGGTGTGGTTAGGTCGGTGTTGGTCGTGAATCTCCGGGATTAGCGGTAACATTAAATTTGTCCGGCAGCGCGATTGAAAAATCCAGATCAGATTTTGGCATCCATTCTCCGCGATGAGAATCAAAATTATAATCGGTCTGCCACCTGTTATGGTTCTTAATAATCTGGTCCATTGCTTCACAAATGGTATCAATTTCCGCGTTGGTCATTGTTGGATGAATTGAAATGCGCACCCAGCCTGGCTTCTCGGTCAGGTCTCCAAGATTTATTTTATCCGTTATTCTTTTAGATTCATGATAACTGATATGAAGCAGAACATGACCGTAAGTTCCGGCACAGGAACAGCCGCCGCGGGTCTGAATGCCAAAGCGGTCATTCAACAGGCGCACGGCAAGATTGTGGTGAATTTGTGGAGAATAAACAGAGATAAAACCTAAACGGTTTTTTTGCTGCTGTTCTAATATGATCAGATTGGGAATGTTCTCCAGTCCTTCCATCAACCGCTTATTTAACTCATGTTCACGATGCATCATAAAATCGATGCCCATTTCATCTTTAAGTTTGATCGAGAGTGCGGCTCTTATGGCCTGTAAAAATCCGGGCGTTCCGCCGTCCTCACGGATTTCAATCTCATCAAAATAATGATGCCCGCCCCAGGGATTTGTCCAGACCACTGTGCCCCCGCCCGGCTGATCCGGAACCTGATTGCTGTAAAGACGGCGGTTAAAGATAACAACACCGGATGAACCCGGGCCGCCAAGAAATTTGTGCGGGCTGAAAAAGATGGCATCCAGAGCCTGGTTCGGGTTTGCCGGATGCATATCAATTTTTACATAGGGCGCTGAAGCAGAGAAGTCGACAAAGGCATAGCCGCCAAATTGGTGAATTATTTCAGCCATCTCATAATAGGGTGTAAAAATTCCGGTGACATTGGAACAGGCTGTAAAAGAACCAATTATGGTTTTTCTTTCTTTATTTTCTTCCAGAATTTCACGAAGGTGATCTAAGTCGGGCAGTCCATTCTCAAGCCGGTTTATAATTTTCAGATCAACCTGACACTCCGCCCAGCTGGTCTGATTTGAATGATGCTCCATGTGGGTAATGATAACCAGAGGTTTTGTGTTTTTCTTGAATTTTACACAATTAGTAAATTGCTCAGGTACACGTAAACCCATGATGCGCTGAAATTTATTGATTACCGCGGTCATCCCGAAACCGGCGAAGAGCAATCGGTCATCCGCTCCGGCATTGACATGTTTTTTTATAATCTGATGGGCATCGTGGTAAGCTTTGGTCATCACCGTGCCGGTCAACGTGGTTTCGGTATGGGTATTGGCCACATACGGCCCCAATTGACCTATGATAAAATCTTCAATGGGTTTATAAAGTCGACCGCTGGCTGCCCAGTCGGCATATAGAACCGGTTTGAGTCCAGCACCGAATTGATGCTGGAGATCGTATCCGATAATGTTTTCCCGGAATGGCCGGAAATGATGTTCGAGTGGTGTCATAAAACAAATCTGCTGGAATTCCGTTTCAGAATGGAATTTATGTTTTTGGCCGGAAGCGGGCAAGGGAAGTTCAAACTCTTTTCAAAACCAGTTTTTTGTTTAGCTATGGTCTACCGCTAAAATTATTTACCTTCGGTCCGTGCGTCAGGTTTAATCTGTATTTTGTTAGCTATGACTAAAATTGGACCTTGGGTTGAACTGTCTGAAAATAAATTTTATATCTGAATAGTTGTGTTGGAAATTATTAGAATCAGGGGGAGTTATGGTCAGAGCCAGCTTAGTATTTCTGCTTTTTCTTCTTTCAGCCTGTTCTGAACAAAAAGTAACTACCGGGCAGCTCAGTCTGGTCTGGGAATCCGGAAACGGATTTAAAACGCCAGAATCTGTGCTCTGGTACCCGGATGAAAATGTATTTTTCGTCTCCAATATTAATAGCCAACCGGCAGCTAAGGATGGCAACGGCTTTATCTCGAAGCTCAGGATGGATGGATCAGTACTCGAATTGAAGTGGGGAATCGGTCTTGATGCACCAAAAGGTATGGTCATATTGGACGGCTATCTTTTTGTAACAGACATTGACCGTCTGGTTAAATTTAATCTTTTGGATGGTTCCATCGCCCGCATTTATTCTGCTGATCAGGCCGGATTCCTGAACGATGTGGCGGTGGATGACAGCGGCCGGGTCTATGTTTCGGATATGTCTGATGAGAATAGTGCCCTCTATCGTCTGGAAAAGGATGTCCTGGATATCTGGCTTTCAGGTGCTGAGCAGGTCAGCCGGCCAAATGGTTTGTACTATATGAATGGATGGCTTTATTTTGGAAACTCCGGAACCGGGCAGATTAAAAAGGTAAATGTAACCTCACACTTAGTAGAAGTTGTTGCCGGTGCCGGTCATGGCATTGACGGATTGAAGCTGGACGGACAAGGTAGATTTATTATCTCCGACTGGTCAGGGAAGACTGAGCTGATCCAGCCTGGAACAGCACCGGTTTTGCTCCTGGATACTTCATCCGACCAGGTTAATTCAGCAGATTTTGAATTTGTGATCAAGGAAAACTTATTGGTCATCCCCACTTTTGGTGATAACCGCGTTATGGCCTATCGGTTAAAAAAATAAAACAAAACCAAAAACTGTTCCGCATATAAAAATGTGTTTTTTTTTGAAGGAGATGGCCGCTTTAAGGTGATGAAAAAGTTATTGTTTGGGCTGCTTACCGCGGTTCTGTTTACCATACTGTTGATTTTTATGCTGGAAATATCTATCCGCTGGTTTAGGCCTCAAGTGATTCCGCAGGGCACCAGTAAAGTGCTGTATCAGGATTCGGTTTATGCCTACAGCAGTGGACTTGCCCCGTTGACCGAAGGGGTTTCCAATGGTGCGCCGGTGCAGGTTGACCGCTTCGGTTTCCGGGCGACTTCGGTTGTGCTGGACACATCAAGAAAAAGCTGGCTTCTAATTGGTGATTCGGTTACGATGGGTATCGGAATTGCTGCTGATTCGACTTTTGCCGGCCGGCTGCAGCACAGTCAGGATTCAGTGCAGGTCATCAATTCCGCCCTCATAGGCTACGATGTATATGATTACCGTAATGTGGCCCGGGCCCTGATTGAAAACCGGCGTTTTGGTTTTAACCTGCAGCAGGTTACCCTTTTCTGGTGCCTGAACGACATATACCGGAATGTTGCAGCCCTTGATCTGCCGGGCGGAACCTTACGGAACCGGTTCAGCGGCGCTCTGACCTGGCTGCGCGGTAATAGTCGATTGTATCAGTACATTAAAGGTGCATTGTTCAACCGGCCCAGGGCTTATTTTGATTTTGACCGCCGTTTTTACGAAATGTCCGGCCAGGATTTAAAGTCCGCGTTAGAAGTACTGAATGAAATTGCTGAAATGTGTCGGGCACACCGGTTGTCGTTTGAAGTGGTTATGCTACCCTACGCCTGGCAATATACCGGCGGCCCTGAAATGTTTGCGCCGCAGCAGCGATTGCTGTACGGTTTGCAGGCCCGGGGGATAAAAGCCCGGTTGTTTGAGATAGATAAAAACCAGCAGGATGTTCAGGATTTATACCTGTTCGGTGACGGCATCCATTTTTCGGCTGCCGGGCACCGGATGATTGCACAGGAATTGTCTGGGGTCGGCAATTGAAGATTCTGGAAGAGATATTGAGTCGCCCGCTGCGCGAAGAAAGCGACGAAGACATCATTTTAATAGGCAACTTTAACAGTGTATCCAAACTTGGAAACAATGAGTTCCTGCTGTCAATAAAATGCATTGGGATTGTATGGTCGAATTTTGGCATATCGATAAAAAAAAGGCAATACCATAGACTGTTCAGTGTAAGAAAATGGTTTTTTTTAAAGAAGGAGAAGGTATGCGCTCATTTTTTACTGTTTTAGTTGTGATTTTATTTCTTCTGTCATTTCCTGTTTTAGGACAGGATAACCAGTTGTATATGCCGTTGAATATTGCCGAAGCCTTTAATAAAGGCACCCGCTCCTCAAGCGGACAACCAGGACCAAAATACTGGCAGAACCGGGCTGATTATACCCTTCTGGCAAATGTTGATCCCGATAGCAGTATTCTGACCGGTTCGGCGCAGATAACCTATTTTAACCAAAGTCCGGATTCGCTTGGTTTTCTCATCATCCGGCTGTATCAGAATATTTTATCCAAAGGTGTGGCCCGGGATTGGTCAATTGACCCGGAATTCCTGCACGACGGTGTATCTGTCCGCAACATATTGGTCAATGGTGATTCAGTACAGATTGGTCAGGGCCGTGAAGCACAGGTCTCCATTAATGGTACCAACATGCGCCTGAACCTGAAGGAAAAGCTGGCCCCGGGTACATCTGTAAAAATCAGTATGGACTACAGTTTTCCGATACCGGATAAGGTTCAGCTACGCATGGGAAATTATGGTGAAGGTGATTTATTTATTGCTTACTGGTATCCACAGGTTGCCGTTTATGATGATATCGATGGTTGGGATCGTCTTGAATATACCGGTTCGGCTGAATTTTATAATGATTTTAACAACTACGATTTTAAAATTACTGTACCCGGTAATTATCTGGTATGGGCGACCGGTGAGCTTCAGAATGCGGAAGATAATTATTCACGAAATGTTTTGAAAAGACTGAGCAAGGCCTGGATAAGTGACGAAACGGTAAAAATAATCCGGGCAGAAGATTACAAGGAAAAGGATGTTCTTGTTCCGGCTCAGACCAGAACCTGGCATTTTAAGGCGAAAAAAGTTGCGGATGTTTCCTTTGCGGTCAGTGATAATTACAATTGGGATGCAGCCAGTATTGAAGTTGATGGTAAATCCAAACGACGGGTTTTAACAGCAGCAATATATCCTGACAGTGCGCAGAACTGGGATGAAGCCGCTTTCTTTGCCCGCCAAACCATCGATTATATGTCCCATGACTTACCGGGATTTGCCTATCCCTATCCGCATACAACCTCCTTCGCCAATAAAAAAGGCGGTGGTGGAATGGAAACTCCGATGATGGCCAATAATGGCGTTCCCAAAGGCCGGTCAGCGATGGCTGGTTTACTTTTTCATGAGATTGCCCATACTTATTTCCCGTTTTTTATGGGTACCAACGAGCGCAAGTATGCCTGGATGGATGAAGGCTGGGCCACTTTTTTACCACGGGATGTGGTCGACCGGAGTGATAAAGAATCCGATTATCTGGCCCGCAATGTACGCAGTTTCAATACGGCTGCCGGTAATGAGGGTGAATTACCGCTGATCGTTCCGACATTTTCAGTAACGACTCAGTATAACCGTACTCATTCCTATTCCCGGCCCTCACTGGCCTACCATTTTTTAATGGAAACCATGGGACGGGAAAAATTCAAAAAAGTACTGCTTGTTTATATGGAACGCTGGCATGAAAAACATCCGCTGCCCTGGGATTTCTTTAATACCTTTAATGATGTTGCTGAAGAAAACCTGGATTGGTTCTTTAAACCCTGGTTTTTTGAATTTGGTTATCCTGATCTGAAAGCATCTAAACTTGTTCAGATTGGAAACCAGGCTACTGCTGTAATTGAGCGGATTGGCAATCTCCCCGTACCGGTTACAGTCACTTTTATATTTGATGATGATACGCAGCAGGTGATTGAACAAAGCATCCGGGTTTGGCAGAGCGGTAACCGTCAGATACAGGTGACTCTGGAGTCAGATAAAAAAGTAACCGAAGTCAGGGTTGGGTCCGATTCCGTTCCGGATGTGAATAATACAAATAATACTTTTAGACT